>CAMCTC010000058.1 GCA_945878355.1 Bordetella parapertussis
CCGGCTGCTACCAGCACCGGGATCATCTTGCGGTACAGGAAAGACCAGGTCGGCTCGCCGTGCATCAGCAGCACGACGGGTGCGTCGCGCGGGCCTTCGTCGATGTGCGCCACGCGCAGCCCTCCCACCTGCGTGTAGTGCGGCGTGTAAGCAAAGTCGGGCAGGTCTTTGAAACATTCGTCGGGCGTGCGCAGAAAATCGGTGACCTTGGGCAGGTTTGACATGCTGTTCAGAAGCGCCGGGCTAGGTCTATCTTCGACGACCCGGCCGGCAGGCTGATGAAGTCGCCGTCGGTGCCAACGCGGACCGGCCCGCTGAAGATGCTGCGCGCAGTGCCGACGAAGACCTGCTCCATGCCTGGCAGCGACAGCGCCGGCACGATGTGGTTGAGCAGCAGGAACCCCACCTTGGCGTCGCGCGCGGTCTCGGCGGCCTGCTCGGGTGTGGCGTGGTAGTTCTGGATGTCGTTGAAGAGTTGTTTCAGCTTGGGCCGCCCGGCTTGGCCCGCGCCGTCCTCGAGCACCGCCATCAACGGCACCGACAGCGCTTCGTGCACCAGCAGGTCGACGCCCTGGGCTTCGCGCTGCACCGCGGCCGATTGCTTGGTGTCGCCGCTGATCACCACGCTGCGGCCTTTGTAGCTGATGCGGTAGCCCACCGCCGGGTGGATAGGTGCATGGTCGACGCTGAAGGCCGCGATCTCCAGGTCTGCGTCCTTGAGCACCACGACCCGGCCCTCTTGTCCGATCTGGAAAGGCCGGGCCAGGCCGCCCGAGCCGCCCGCCGGCAAAGTGGCCTCGCCGTGGTGGGCGACGCGGTACTGCTGGTCCTGGGCATAGGCCTGGCGCAACCCCGCGACCACCTGCTCGACCCCTTGCGGGCCGTGGACCGGCAGCGGCGCGCTGTTGGACGTCGAGACCCAGTGCTGCAGCATCAGCTCGCCCAGGCCGTCGATGTGGTCGCTGTGGAAATGCGTCAGGAACACCGCCTCGATGCGGCCGTGCACAAAGCCCAGCTTGCCGATGTTGCGCGGGCTGCCGCTGCCGGCGTCGAAGATGAACAAGCGCTTGCCCGCGACCACCGCGGTGCAGGGGCCGGCGCGCCGGTCATCCGGGAACGGCGAGCCTGCGCCGCACAGGCCGACATGCAGCCCGTCGGGCAGTTCGGTCAGCGCGTCGGCGGCCAGGCGCCCGACGACGACCCGCTTGGCCAGCGCCATGCTCAGCGGCCCGCGAAACAAGTAGGCGGCGCCGGCGGCCAGCAAGGCGGTCAGCAAGGCGTAGAGCGCGAATCGGCGTAAGGTCATGGACGGTCCTGTTCGGTTGGGGTGTTGAGCTCGGATGGCGTGGGTTCAGACGCCGAAGATCCGCGCCAGCCGAACCCCCAGGCCCTGGATCCAGGGCGCGACATAGCGCAGGCGAGGCCTTCGCGCCTCGCTGGCCTGGACGATGCGGGCGACGATCGTCCGCGTGTCGCGGGCTTCGAGCAGGCCGAAGATGCGCGACTCGCTGGCTTTCATCTTCGCGGTCTGGGCGTGGAAGTAGGAGTCAGGCCCCATCCAGGCGTACTTGCTGGCGGTCATCGCCTGGTTGAAACCGGTGTGGATCGCGCCGGGCTCGATCAACGCGATCTGCACCCCGGCGCCGAGCTGGTCCATCTCGGCGCGCAGTCCGGCGCCAGCGGCCGACAGCGCGAACTTGCTCATCGAGTAAGGCATCAGGAAAGGCATCGGCAGGCGCCCGGCGATCGAGCTGACGAACAGCACCGTGCCGCGCCGGCGCGCGATCATGCCGCGCAGCGCGAGCTGGGTCAGCGCTATCGTCGCGAAGACGTTGACCTCGAAGACCCGGCGGATCCGGTCGACATCGACCTCGGCCAGCGAGCCCGATTCGCCGACGCCGGCGTTGTTGATCAACACGTCGAGCTCGATCGGCAGCAACAGTTCGCGGTCGGCTGGCGAGGCGATGTCGAGTTTGAAGACCTCGAGCGCCTGGCCCCTGGCCTGGCCCCTGGCCTGGCATTCGGCGCGCAAGACCTGCGCCTGGGCCTCGTCGAAGGTGGTCGCGATGACGCGGTGGCCGCGCGCGGCCAGCGCAAACGCCGCGTCGCGGCCGATGCCGCTGCCAGCGCCAGTGATCAGGATTGTTTTTTTCATTGCACGAACACCCTGGCCAGCCGGCCCATGGAAGACCAGTAGAAGTCACGCCCCCAACCCGGGCTGGGAAAGACCACGCCTTGCATCAGGCCGCCGCTGCGCACCCGGCTGCGCTCCAGGCCTGAGGCGATGTCGAGCACCACCACCTCTTCGCCGTGGCGGCGGTAGTCGTTGATCACGAGTTCGCCGCTGTCGGGGTAGAGGATCATGTGGCTGGCGCAGCCGAAGGGCTGGCGCTGCCACAGCGGTTTCAGACCGGCATCGGCGTCGATGCGCCAAGCCTGCAGGTGGCGGTTCGCCGAGTCGTAGCCGACCGCGATGCGCCGCCGCAAGTCGATCAGCGGCGGGTTGGTGATGCTGCCGCCGGCCAGGCCGCTGACCGGTAGCGCCAGGTGGTCGCGCGCGTCGATCATCGACACCCGGATCAGGCGGTTGGCGCTGCGGCAGACGCCGGCGCCGATCATCCGGTACCGATAGCGGTGGTCGCCGTTGTCCATGAACCAGGCATGCTGGCCATCGAGCACAGCGTCCCAGCCATGGCTTTGCGCGCTGCTGCCGATGTAGTCGAAGCGCCATTCGGGGTCTAGCAGCAGGCGCTGGGCGATGTCGTCCCAGTGGTAGCGATAGACCGTCCTGATGCCGACCAGGTAGACCGTGTTGCCCCAGGCGCTGAGCCTGGCCACCGAGGGCTCGGGTGCATCGAGGTCGGGCGCTGCGCGGCCCAGCGTCTCGGGGTCGAGCACGGTCAGCCGCGCCGGGCAGGTCTGCGACAGGTTCTTGGTGACGATCAGCCCGTTGTCGAGGATCACGAAGGAGTTGTAGGGCTGGTCCAGCGGCAGCTCGCAGCAGGCGAGCGGCGCACAGGCTCGGTCAAGCCGGTGCGCGTGGCGGCCGTAGACGACGTAGAGCCCGCTGTTGCGGTGCAAGGCCATGCCACCGGGCCACATCGGGCCGCCGGCCAGCCGGGGTGATCGCAGCCGGGTCTTCAGGTTCAGCGGGTCGATCAGCTCGACACAGGCGCTGGTGGGCAGGCCGACGTGCGCGCGCAACGCCGAGTGCGTCAGCAGGTAGACCTCGCCGGGCGCACCCAGCAGCGTCATCGTCGACAAGCAGGTACGGCGGGTGACGCAGCCCAGCGTCTCGCCGGCACGCAGCGCCAGCCCAGCGCCGCTGCGAGGACTCTGCAGCCTGGCCGGGCCGCCGTCCTCGCCCGGCCAGGGGCTGGCGAGGTAGCCACTCATGGCTTGCGGCTAGCCCGTTGGCGGCGCCAGCGCAACGCCAACCACGCCAGCAGGCCTGCGGCCAGTGCCAGCGCGGGGTAGCGCCAGCGCGGCAGGTAGACGTTGACCAATGAGTTGATCAGCACCTGGCGGATCGGGTCGTAGCCCTCGGGCATCGCCAGCACGCCATGGGCTTGGGCCCAGGCCGCGTAGCGGGCCTGCATGGCTTTGAAGGCCTCGGGCTGCGCTTGCTGCAGGTCGCGGGTCTCGCCGGGGTCGCGGCGGATGTCGTAGAGATGCCATTGGCCGTCGCCGACCGGTGCGATGTTGCGTATCAGCTTCAGGTCACCCTGGAACAACGCCTGGTTGCCTGACAGCTCGTAGCCTATCGCCTCGTCGGGCGCATGTACCCGGTCGGATTGGCCCATCAGCAGCGGCAGCATGCTGGTGCCGGCCAGCGGCTCGATCGGCCGGCCCTGGTAGCTGTTGCCCGGGCGCGCGACCTGCGCCAAGTCGAGCAAGGTCGGGACGATGTCGTTGACATGGGCCAGGCTGTGCGCGATCCGGTCTTGCGGCATGCCAGGAATGCCCGAGACGATCAGCGGCACCCGGATGCCGCCTTCTCCCGAGTAGAACTTGTAGGTGCTCAGCGGTGACGCGGCGGCGCTGGCCCAACTCGGCCCGATCACGCTGTAAGCCCCTTTGGCGCCGAGCTGGTCGACATCGCGGTTGTAATTGAGGTCCAGCCACCAGCGCCCGAGCGTGACGGCATAGGGGTCGGAAGCTTCGGCGCCGTTGTCCGACAGGAAGACGAAAACGGTGTTGTCGTACTCGCCGCTGGACTTGAGGTGGGCGATCAGCCTGCCGACATGGAAGTCCATCGCTTCGGCCATCGCCGCGTAGACCTCCATCCGCCTGGCCTGGTAGGCCTGCTCTGCAGGGCTGAGCTTGTCCCAGTCGGTGCTGGTGGCCATCGTCACCATCGCGGTGTCGGGCGGCACCAACCCGAGCGCGACCGCTTTGTCGCGCCGCGCCTGGCGCAGCGCGGTCCAACCGGCCTGGTAGCGGCCTTGGTATTTGGCGATGAATTCCTTGGGCGCCTGCAACGGGATGTGGTTGGCCTGGAACGCCACATAGGCGAAGAAGGGCTTGCCCGAGCCCGCACCAGCGCGCAGGTAGTCGATCGTCTTGTCGACATAGAACTGCGAGGAGTAGAACTCCTTGGGCATCACGGCCTCGCGGCCGTCCTCGAACCAATACACCTTGTCGGTCAGGTCGAGGTAGCGTTTGCCGGTTTCCCAGTTGTCCGAGCCGCTGTCACCCTGGACCAGCGAGCGGTCGAAACCACGCGCCGGCGGCAGGTTGTGCGGCTCCCTGCCGACATGCCATTTGCCGGCGACCGAGGTGCGGTAACCGCCGTCGCGCAGCAAGGATGCGACCGTGACGACCCGGTCGTTGAGCACGCCGAGGTAGCCGGGTTTGCCGACATGCGACTGCGGGATCGTCTCGCGCATGTTGCCCACGCCGTTGCGGTGGTTGTCGACGCCGGTCAGCAGCATCGAGCGGGTCGGCGAGCAAGACGCGGTGACGTGGAAGTTGGCAAAGCGCATGCCGTGCCGCGCCAGCGTGTCGAGGTTGGGCGTGGCGATCTCGCCGCCGTAGGCGCCAACGTCGCTGAAACCCCAGTCGTCGGCCAGCAGCAGCACGATGTTGGGTCTCGTGGCGGCCTGCGCTGCGCCGGCCGCGAGCAGGCCCAGCGCCAGCAGCCAGCGGCGCAAGCCCTCAGGCAAGGCGCTGGGCCTTGTCGCGCGCGGCCTGGTCGGCCATCGGCTTCCAGTGCAGCAGGCCGAACAGCAGCGTCAACACGACGCTCGCCGCCAACGGGCCGCGGTACAGGCGCACATGCTTGAACACGAACAGCAGTTCGAGCGCATGGATCGCCAGCAAGCCACCGGCAACCCAGGTCACACGCGGCATCGCGCCCGGGCTCAGCAGGCCGCTCAGGCTGGCCAGCGCGAGCGTGTAGGCGGCGATGCAAGCGGCTTTCAGCAACAAGTTCATGTCGGGTTTCCGTTGGGGGCGGATGAATGGTTGGGCTTGCGCAAGCGTTGTTGGGTCGCCTGCCGCTGACTCGCAGTACGCGCTGCAGCTTGACCCTCCATACACTACTGCATTGATTAAGCTGACTGTAGCCTATCCATCATGACGGCCCGGCAGGCCAAGGTATCCTCGCTCGGCGGCTTGCTGAACCGGCGGCGGTCTGAAACAAGGTGAGCGATGAACGACGGATCAGGAACGAGGGCATCGTTGCCCATGGCCCGGCCTGCCGCCAAGCATGGCAAGCGCAGCGACGCGCAGCGCCTGGGCCGCGATGACTGGTTGGACGCCGCTTTCGACGCGGTGGTCGACGGCGGATTCGACCAGTTGCGCGTGGTCGCGCTGGCGCAGACGTTGGGCGTGACGCGAGGCAGCTTCTACTGGCACTTCGCCGACCATGCGGATCTGGTCAAGGTCTTGCTGGCGCGTTGGCAGCAGCGTGAGATCGCCGAGGACCTGCGGATACAGGCCGAGTCGAGCGATGACCCAGAGGCCGATCTGCTGCGACTGCTGGACCTGGCGCTGGCGCGAGGCGGCGCCGACCTGAAGGACTTGCGCTTCGAACTCGCGCTGCGTGGCCTGGGTCGGCGCGACCCTTGCGTGGCGCAGATGCTGGTCGAAGTCGACGCCGCTCGGATGGCGTTGTTCGAGGCCAAGTTTCTGCGCCTGACCCGCGACGTCAAATCCGCCACCGACCTGGCCGCGCTGTTCTACCTCGCGGTGACCGGTGGGTTTCAGGCGCTGGCCCGGCCCAACAGCAGCGCCAGGATGGCCGATTACATCCGCAGCGTGATCGCCGACCACCTGATCCGGCGCCAGGCCGTGGCTGTCCCGGCCCAAGCCTGAAGCGCGCGCTGCGCCACAATCGGCGACAGCATTTTCAACAGGAGCATCAGCATGTCAGGACGGCTTGAAAACAAGGTTGCAATCATCACTGGCGCAGGCTCGGGCATCGGCCGGGCGGCGGCGCTGCTGTTCGCCAGCGAGGGCGCCAAGCTGGTGCTGGGCGACAAGTCCGCCGCGGTACACGACACCGCACGCAGCGTAGTCGAGGCCGGTGGCGAGGCCACCGCGCTGCAGATCGACGCCGGTCTCGAGTCCGATGTGGCGCTGCTGGTGGCCACCGCGAAGTCTGCTTATGGCCAACTCGACGTCGCTTTTGCCAACGCCGGCATCTCGGGCGGCCGGGACGGCATCTTCGACCTGACGCCCGAGGTCTGGACCGAGATCCTGCGCGTCAACTTGATCGGTCCCTGGCTGATGGTCAAGCACGCCGGCAAGGCGATGGCCGACGCCGGCCGCGGCGGGTCGATCATCTGCACGGCTTCGGTCGCAGGCATACGTTCGGGCGCTGGCGGTCCGGCTTATTCGGCGTCCAAGGCCGGTGTGATCAACCTGGCGATGGTCTCGGCCCAGCAGTTGTGCGAGACCAATGTACGGGTCAATGCGATCTGCCCCGGGTTGACCGAGACTGGCATGACGCGGCCGACCTTCGAGTACGCCAAGGACAAGGGCGTGAGCCACAAGCTGGGCCGGCTCAACCCGCTGCGCCGTGCCGCTCAGCCCGATGAGCTGGCCCAGGTCGCGCTGTTCCTGGCTTCGGACCAGTCGAGCTATGTCAACGGCCAGGCCATCGCGGTCGATGGCGGGCTGTCGAGCTCGCACCCGGTGACGCGGCAGATGACGGGCCAGACGGCGGTCTGAAACCGCCCGCCCGTGCCGGCGCTGTGCGTTAGGCGGCCAGCCCGAAGATCGGGCCGCAGCCGGTGCCGGCCAGCGCCCGGTCGAAGCGCTGGCGCGCATCCGGAGCCAGCGCCTGGTGATCGCGCCGCAACCAGGCCAGGCACTTGCCCTGGTAGGGGAAGGCTTGCTGGACCCAGGGCTTGCCGTCGATTTTGGTCTTGAACTCGGTGGCACCGGTCTGCAGCGCGGCCGCGTTGGCCAGCATCGCCGCCGGGTAGACGCGGCCGATCTCGCGCAGCAGCGCGATCACCGTGGCCGGCAGCGCAGCGCAGTCCAACCACTGCGCATCGGTCGGCTCGAGCCCGCAATGGTCTTCCATGCTGCCGACCCAGGCATAGACCCGCGGCGCACGCTGCAGCGTCAAGGCCATCGAGGTCGGGTCGAAGTGCGCGAGCTGGGTCAGTTGGCCGTAGACGCCGAAGTCGGCCGCGCCGGGTCGCTCGCCCAGCAAGAAGCGGTGCCCGCGCAGATGGTTTTCGAACGCGTCGATGAAACGCACATAGCTCGCCTCGATCACCGGCCCGGTGATCTCGTTGGAGCCGACGAAGCGCAGGCGCGGGATCTGGCGGTCGCGGATCGAGGTCGCCATCGTCTCGAGCGTGGCATCGTCCATCGGCCCGAGTGCCCAGCAAGGCAGGATCAAGCCGGCTTTGTGGATGTCGTCGGCATAGCGCCAGCGGTAGTGGAACATCGCCTTGGTCAGCCATTCGTCGGCGTAGTCCTCGATCAGCGCGTCGATCAGCGCGAGCGCAGGGTCGGCCGGCACCGCGTGGCGGCCGGCAAACTGGGCTTCGAAGCGCCGGATCAGCGGTGTCGAGTCGGTCACCGCTTCGAGCTTGCCGTCGGCACCGGGCAGGTAGAAGGTCGGCAGCAGGTGCACCTTGGCGCTGGGCAGGCCGGGCACGCCGCGCGAGGCCTGTATCAGCCTGTAGGGGATGCGCCGGTAGCGCAGCAGCGCGACCATCTTGCGGGTGTAGGGCGAGCCCGGCACGCCGCTGAGCAGCAGCGCGCCGTCAGCGGTGGATCCTGCGGGGGTGGGGACTTCATGGGCAGCAGACATCAGCATTCCTCGAAAATAGTAGCTGGCCGACGCTGGCCATGGTTTGTCGAATCGCTTGTCGAATCGTTTGTCGGTGACTTCTTGCGGGTCTGTGGTCTCGCGGGTGACTGCTACTGCCGCCCGGCCGGGTCAGAGTCGTGGCCCATCAACACAAGGAGACCCTCATGGGCATCGCACTGACCAAGCAATCGATCGATCTGGGCATCGTCACGTCCAACGGCCCGGCGATGCTGGCGTTCTACCACGACCTGCTGGGACTGAAACACGTCGGCGAAATGGCCATGCCCGCCGGCGGCGTGATGCATCGGCTGATGTGCGGCGACAGCCTGATCAAGCTGCGGGTGATGCCTGCCGAGCCGGCCTTGAACCCGTCGGCACCTGGCGGCATCCAGAGCGCAGCGGGCATGCGCTACTGGACGATGACGATCAGCAACCTGACCGAGATGGTCAAGGCCTGTGTCGATGCCGGCATCAAGGTGGTCGTGCCGGAGAAAGAGATCCGGCCCGGCGTCCACATCGCGATCGTCACCGACCCGGATGGCAACTGGGTCGAGTTTCTGTCAATGCGCTGACGGTCGGCCAGCGGGCCGCCGTCAAGCCGTCACAGAAAGCCCGCCAGCCGCTGGCGGATGATCGCGTTGGCCTCGGCCATGATGCGGTCAATCAACTGCTTGCAAGTGGGGACGTCGTGGATCAGGCCTGCGACCATGCCGCAGGACCAGGCGCCGGCCTCCATCGTGCCTTCGAGCATGATTTTCGGGTAGACGCCGGCGACCTCGGCCATGATGTCTTCGAACTTCAGGTTCGCGCCCAGTTCTTTTTCCTTCGCGATCAAGCGGTCGACCGCGGCGTTGCGCAGCACGCGTTCGGTGTTGCGCAGCGGGCGCATCACCAGACGGGTATCGAGCTCGCTGGCCGCGACGATCGCTTGCTTGACGTTCTCGTGTACCGGGGCTTCCTGGGTCGCGATGAAGCGCGTGCCCATGTTGATGCCCTCGGCGCCCAGCGCCAACGCGGCGACCAGTGAGCGGCCATCGGCCATGCCGCCTGAGGCGACGAACGGGATCTTCAACTCGTCGGCAGCGCGCGGCAGCAGGATGAAGTTGGGGATGTCGTCCTCGCCTGGGTGGCCGCCGCACTCGAAGCCGTCGACGCTGACCGCGTCGCAGCCAATCGATTCGGCCTTGAGCGAATGGCGCACCGAGGTGCACTTGTGGATCACCTTGATGCCGGCCTCATGCATCGCGGGCAGCCACTTCTGCGGGTTGTTGCCGGCGGTCTCGACCGCCTTCACACCGCCGTCGATGATGGCCTTGATGTAGCCGGGATAGTCTGGTGTGTTCAGCGAAGGCAGGAAGGTCAGGTTGACGCCGAAAGGCTTGTCGGTCATCTCGCGGCAGCGCCTGATCTCATTGGCCAGCAACTCGGGCGTGCGCTGGGTCAGCCCGGTGATGATGCCCAGACCGCCGGCGTTGGACACCGCGGCGGCCAATTCGGCAAAGCCCACGTAGTGCATGCCGCCTTGGATGATGGGATGCTCGATGCCGAACATTTCAGTGATCTTGGTCTTCATGGTGTTCAAGTCCTTTGGAAGGGAAAACGGTGTTGGGAAGAGTACGACTTGGCGAGCGATCCGGCGCTGATCAAGCGCGGCCAGGCTCGATCACGATCTTGCCGGTGGCCTGGCGCGAGGCCAAGGCGTTGAACGCTTTCGCGGTGTCGGCCAGCGAGTAGCGCGCCGAGATCAGGGGCCGCAGCTTGCCTTCGGCGATCCAGCCCATCATCTGGCGCATCGCCGCAGCATTGGCCTGGGGCTCGCGCCGGGCGAAATCGCCCCAGAACACGCCGACCATGCTCGCGCCCTTGAGCAGCATCAGGTTGGCCGGCAACCTGGGGATTTCGCCATTGGCAAAGCCGATCACCAGGTAGCGGCCCCGCCAGGCGATCGAACGAAAAGCCGGCTCGGCGTAGACACCGCCGACCGGGTCGTAGATCACGTCGGGGCCGAGGCCGCCGGTGGCCTCCTTGATCGCTGCGCGCAGGTCTTGCGTGCTGTAGTTGATCAACACGTCGGCGCCATGGTCCTTGCAGACCGCGAGCTTCTCGTCGGTCGATGCGGCTGCGATCACGCGCGCGCCGACCGCCTTGCCGATCTCGACTGCCGACAGGCCCACGCCGCCAGCGGCGCCCAGCACCAGCATGGTCTGGCCGGCCTTGAGCTCGCCGCGGTCGATCACCGCATGGTGCGATGTGCCGTAGACCAGTGTGAAGCTGGCTGCGACCGCATCGTCGAGCTCAGGCGGGATCGGGATCAGCCCGGCCGCCTTGGCAGCGACGAACTGCGCAAAACCGCCGAGTCCGACAAAGGCGATCACCCGGTCGCCCACCTTGACGTTGCTCACGCCCTCGCCGAGCGCACGCACCGTGCCGGCGACCTCGCTGCCCGGGATGAAAGGCAGTTCGGGCTGGATCTGGTATTTCTTCTGGATCATCAGCACGTCGGGGTAGTTCACCGACGCAGCGTGGATTTCGACCAAGACCTCACCCGCCTTGGGTTCGGGCTTGGGCACGTCCTCGACCACCAGGGTTTCGGGCAGGCCCCAGGCCTTGCAGATTACAGCTTTCATGGTCAGCGCTTTCAGTCGATGAGGCTCAAGCCGGAGGCCTGTCGCGGAGCCGAAAACGGTAACGACAGTGCCCGCCGACGTCGGTCACCAGCGGGACAAGGCCGCGCCGGCGGCCTCACGCCGACCCCGGGCTCAGCTGGCGTAGCCCGGATTCTCGCGGTCGAGCTTGCGCAGCAGTGCCGGCCAGGCCAGGCTGGCGCCGCTGGCGCCGGGCTGAACCTTGGCCATGTTGGTGGTGTTGGCGTTGATCGGGCCGGGGCCGATCAGGTTGAGTTCGGCGCCGCCCGATTGCGCGTCGATCTGGATGCGGCAGGAGTTCTCGAAGAAGTACATGTTGAGGAACGCCTCCGGTATCGTCCGACCCACCGTCAGCAGGCCGTGGTTGCGCAGCATCAGGAAGTTCGAATGCCCGAGGCTGGCTTGCAGGCGCGGCTTCTCGTCCGGGTTGAGCGCAATGCCTTCGTAGTCGTGGTACGCGATCGAGTTGATGATCAGCGTGGACTGCTGGCTCAAGGGCAACAGCCCGGCTTTCTGTGCACTCACCCCGACGCCCGCGCGGCTGTGGGTGTGCAGCACGCAGCCCGCGTCTTCGCGCACCGCGTGGATGCAGCTGTGGATCGTGAACCCGGCCGGGTTGACTGGAAATGCCGACTCGCGCAGCTTGTTGCCTTCCAGGTCGATCAACACCAGGCTGGACGCGGTGATCTCGTCGAACATCAGCCCATAGGGGTTGATCAGGAAGTGGTGCTCAGGGCCCGGGATGCGCGCCGAGATGTGGGTGAAGATCAGGTCGCTCCAGCCATAAGCGGCGACCAGGCGGTATGCGGCAGCCAGTTCAACCCGCAGCTGCCATTCCTGAGCGGTGACGACTTCTTTGAGAGAGGGGATTTTCATGATAGGTCTCTGCGGTTGAAAGCTTTGATGATGGACGGGTTCAGATCGTCGCGCCATTCTGGAATGCCCGACCTCGCGCCGGGATTTTCAGCGGCGCGCCCAGCTTCGCACGGGCCTGGCGGCGGCGATGCGCTGGCGTCAATGGCCGTCGAAGTGCGGCGCCCGTTTTTCGACAAAAGCAGCTGCCGCGCCCTTGTGGTCGTCGGTCTCGAAGGTGCGGATCATGTGGATGGCCTCGGCGTCCAGCACTTGCGACAGCGAGCCGCTCAGCCCGGTGTTGAGGTTGCGCTTCATGTAGCCGATCGCCACCGTGGGCAGCGAGGCCAGTTCGGCGGCCCAGGCGCTGGCGGCCGCGGCCAGCTGCGCAGCGGGCACCGCCCGGTTGACCAGGCCGATGCGCAGGGCTTCGTCGCCGCGGATCACCTGGCCGGTGAAGTACATCTCACGCGCTTTGGCCGCGCCCACCAAGTGGTGGAGGAAGTAGCTGCCACCAAAGTCGCCCGACAGCCCGATCTTGGAAAACGCGGTCGTGAACTTGGCGTCGTCGGTGGAGATGCGCATGTCGCAGGCCAAGGCCAGCGACAAGCCGGCACCCGCCGCCGGGCCTGGGATCACCGCCAGCGTCGGCTTGGGCATCTCGTGCAGCCAGCGACTGACCTCCATGCGTGCGCGCAAGTCGGTGACCTTGTGGTCGAAGGTCAATGTGACCGGCGCGCCGGCGGCGTTCTTGGCGAAGCCCTTCACGTCGCCGCCCGAGCAGAAAGCCTGGCCGGTGCCGGTGAGCACCACCAGCCGCACGGCCGAGTCGGCCGCCAAACGGGGCAGGGCTTCGGCCAGCGCGAGCATCATCTCGCGGCTCAAGGCGTTGCGCGCCTCCGGGCGGTTCATCGTCAGCGTGGCGATCCCGCCGTTGATGGTTTCGAGCAGGTCTTGGGTCATGTCGTCTTCCTCGGTTGGATGGTTTGGACTTCAGTTCGGATGGCTGGCATGGTTCCACCAGGCCAGGTCGGAATGGGCCCGCAAGTCGAGCTCGAAGGTCCAGGCTGAGCGGTGCTGGTGGGCCAAGTAGTAATAGGTGTTGGCCACTTCGGCAGGCAGCAGCAGGCCGTCGTTGTCCAGCCCCTTGCGCTCGCGCAGCGCCTGGAAGCGCTCGGCGCCGAGCATCTTGCCCAGCGTGTCGGGCGCGTCGACCGCGCCGTCAATCACGATGTGCGAGACATGGATGCCCTTGGCCGCGTACTGCGCGTTGAGCGATTGGCACAGCATGCGCCGTCCGCCCATGGCCGCAGCGTGCGAATGCTGGCCCGCGTTGCCACGCATCGCGGCGGTGGCCGAGGTGACGATCAGCGCGCCCTTGCCACGGGCTTCCATGTACGGGAACAGCACCTGCGCCAGGCGGAACAGCCCGAAGGTGGCCATGCGCCAGCCAGTCTCGAAGGCCTTGAGCGTGGTGCTGGCCAGACCCCGGTCGCCGATCTGTGCGCCCAGGTTGAACACGGTCACTGCGATCGGGCCGATGTTGGCCTCGATGTGCGTCACCATTTGCTCGATGCTGCCTTCCTCGACCGCGTTGAGGATGAAGCCGGTGGCCGTGCCGCCCTCGGCTTCGATCTCGGCGATCAAGCGGTCCAGGCCCGACTTGTCGGTGCGCCGCGCCAGGCAGGCGTGGTAGCCCTCGCGAGCGAAGCGCTTGGCCACGTTGCCGCCGATGCCGGCTCCGGCACCGACGATCAGACAGACGGGTTTGTTCATGGTCTGGTTCCGTTCAAAAAGCGATGCCGGCACGACAGCGCCAGCCCGGGTGGGCTGGCTTCGACGTCGTCGCTGAACCCATCATCGGCGATGAACTCGCCTGCCTGCACTCGCGAAGGTGACACCCCGCTCGAATTGCCCTCGGCAGCCGGTCTGTTGCGCTGAATCGCCAATTCGCGCAGCGGCTTGAGGTTCAAGCGCTGTCAGTCCAGCCGCTCGACCGCCGGCATCCCCCAGTCGCCCTTGAGCGCTGCCGGCTCGGGCCAGTACAGCCTGGCGTTGAGCAAGAACGGCAGCCCGGCGGCCACCGGCAACCAGTTCGGCTGTCGGGCCGGGTCGGGCGCGCTGGCTTGCAGCCACAGGTCTAGCGAGCCGTCGGGGTTGAAGACCAGCGGGTCGCGGCTGCTCAGCGCGTGGCGCTTGAGCGGGTTGGCGATCAGGAAATCGTCGGCGCCGTATGCCGTGACCGACCAGAAAGCCTTGACTGGCGGCAGCTCACCGGCCCGAAAGTGCAGCCGGTAGCGGTGGCTGCCGTCCAGCGCCCGGCCTCGGTCATCGACGCGGGTGTTCGGGTAGATCGCGTCGGCCGGCAGGTTGGCGCCCAGCCCGACCATCGCCACCACCGCGCGGATGTTGTAGTGGGTGCCGTAGGCCCCCAGCATCGCCGGCGAGGTTGACCAGCCGCGCAGCAAGTCGCGCGGCTGCTTCAGTTCCTTGGCCACTGTGCGGTCGGCGATCCAGCGGCCCAGGCTGACGGCGCAGCGGTCGAGCAGCCCCCAATGCGGCGCTCGGCCTGGTTGAACGCCCAGGCGCGCTAGCTTGAGCAGCATCGGCGCATCGGCCGCTGCCGGCGGGTTGGTCAGCATCAGCGCTGCGAAGCGGTCGAAAAAGGCTTCTGTGTCCATCGCCTGCATCTGCTTCACCGGCGGCGCGGGCTTGACCGCTGCGGCCTGCCAGGTCGGCTCGGCCGACCCGCCGAGCGGCTTGTTCAGCGGGCGCAACATGATGCCGTCCTGCAGCCTGTGCACCAGCGGGTAATCGGCCACGCCTTGGGTCTGGGTGCGGCCGATCAACCAGACGATGTCGGTGGGCGCGCGCAGCAACACCATGCCGGCCGGAAGCTCGCCCCGCCAGCCTGGGCCGACTAGCAGGAAGCGGCCGCCTGCAGGGCCGGTGCTGCGGCTGCCGGGTGCGGCGAAGACATTCGTCCAGCCGTCGAGAAAAGCCATCACTTCGTAGCGCTGGTCGTTCGCCGCCATCTCGAACACCCAGGGCCCTTTCGCCATGTCGATGAAGGCGGTGGTGTACAGCGTGTCGACATTGGGCCGCACCACGTCCTTGAAACTGGCGTTGGGGAACTGGCGCACCCGGCGCAGCTGGTTCTCGGGCCCGATGCTCAGCGCGGCGCTGGCTCGGGTGACATCCATGATCACCAGCGGGTAGCCATAGATGTAGGCCTCGGCACCGAGCACGATTTGCTCGGCCTTGGCGTAGAGCAGCGCAGCGACCAAGGTCAGCAGCGCTGCCAGCGCGCCGACCCAGCGCTTCCACCTGACCCGGCGTGGCAGCAGGCTCACTGCTTTGCCTGGCCAGGGGCCGGACCCGCAGCGTTCAGCACGGTGCGAAACCCGAGGTGGCTGGCACCCAGGTCGTCGTCCTGCGGTTGGCGCGACCCCGAGCGGTAGCGGGCGCAGTAGTTCGGCGCGCACAGGAACGAGCCGCCCTTGATCACGCGTTGGGCGCCTTGGCGCAGACCGGCCGGCGCCTGATCGGGCAGTGCTGGTTCAGCGGTGGCGTTGCGATGGTGCGGCAGGTAGGCGTCTGCGGTGAGTTCCCAGGCGTTGCCGATCATGTCGAACAGGCCAAGCGCGTTTGCTGCGTAACAGCCCACCGGCGCCAAGCCGACGAATCCGTCCTCGCCCGAGTTCACCATCGGGAACAGGCCTTGCCAGGTGTTGGCTTGCGGCGGCTGGTCATGGTCTTGGGCGGCCCGGGCTTGGCCGGCGCGGGCCGCCCATTCCCACTGCGCCTCGCTGGGCAGGCTGTGGCCTTTCCAGCGCGCATAGGCCTGCGCGTCGGCGATCGTCACGGTGACGACCGGGAACGCACCGCGGCCGGCGATGCTGGTGTCCGGGCCACCGGGGTGGCGCCAGTTGGCGCCCGGCAGGTAGCGCCACCATTGATCGGGTGCGCCGGCGCCTGTCACCTCCTTGGGCATCAAGAACACCACCGCCCCGGGCTTGCGCAGCTCGGCGGTCAAGCCCGGATGGCGATCCGCATCGACCGGCCGCTCGGCCACCGTGACATAGCCGGTGGCGGCGACGAAAGCGGCGAACTCGTCGTTGCTGACCTCGGTACGGTCCATCCAGAAGCCTGATACGCGGGTCTGGCGCAGCGGCAATTCCTCAGTGCTGAGCCCGTCGCCGAGCTCGAAGCTGCCGCCCGGCACCCAGACCATGCCGGGATGCGGCGCTGTCTTGGGCTGGGTGGGCAGGGCGCATTGCAGCCGCTCCGTCTGCGCAGCGCTGCGTCCTGCCAGCCCATACCAGGTGCCGGCCAGCGCCAGCGCGAACGCCAAGGCCCACCAGCGCTTCGAATGCCAGACCTGCATAGAAGCGGCCAAGCCGCGAGCTAGCCATGCCGCCACGCTCAGTTGGCCCAGTAAGTGAGCTCGTCGCCGGCGGCCTGCGGCTGGTCCAGCGTCTTGTCGATCAGCACCGGCATCTCGATGAACGAGGGCCACAGCGGCGGCGGCATGCCGGCATGGTGGGTGGCGAGCAAGGCCTTGAGCTGGGCCAGTTTCTGCGGCTGCAGCGCTGCCAGGTTGTGCCGCTCGGTCGGGTCGTCGCCGAGATTGAACAGCCAGTCCTTCTTGGGCCGTTCTGACACGATCAGTTTCCAGCCCTGGTCCTGCACCGTGCGGTAAGGGCCGTCGCGCCAGTACAGCGAACGCGCCGGCTGCGCCTTGCCGTCCGGCGCCAGGAAGGGCAGCAGGTTGACGCCGTCGATCACCCGGTCGGTCGGCAGGCTGGCGCCCGCCGCCGCCGCCACGGTGGGCAGGATGTCGATGTTGGACACCGGCGCGGCGTACTGCGTGCCGGCCGGGATGCGGCCGGGCCACTTGGCGACATAAGGCACCCGCAGCCCGCCTTCGAACAGCGTGAGCTTCCAGCCGCGGTAAGGCTTGTTCAGATCGGGGATGCCGATGTAGCTGGGGGCACCGTTGTCGCTGGTGAAGATCACGATGGTGTTGCTGTCCAGCCCCTCGTCGCGCAGCGCCTGCAGCACCCGGCCCACGCTGCGGTCTACCGACCGCACCATCGCCGCATAGACCCGACGTCGGTGGTCTGGGATGTTGGCCAGCGCGTCATAGTCGGCCTTGCTGGCCTGCAGCGGCGTGTGAACGCCCCAATGCGCCAAGTACATGAAAAATGGCCGGTGCTTGTTGCGCTGGATCGCCGTGACCGCCTCGTCGGTGAAGTAGTCGGTCAGGTACTTGGAGGGCTCGAACCACTTGCCGGCGTTGTAGCTGACGCCGTATCGCATGTTGGGCCACAGGAAGCGGTCGATCGGGTCGAAGTCCTGTTTGGAATTGACCACCCGTGGGTCTTTTTCGGGCAGGTACAGCCCGCTCTCCATGAACAGGCTCTCGTCGAAGCCCTGGTTTTTGGGCCGCATCTCAGGGGTGCTGCCGAGGTGCCATTTGCCGATGTGGATGTTGTGGTAGCCGCGGCCCTTGAGCAGTTCGGCCAACGTGCGCTCGGACGCTGGCATGCCCAGGTCGCTGAAATCTTTGGCCTGGCTGGCTTTGGCCTGGTCGATGATGGCCGGGTAGAGACGGTTGGGATCGGCGTACAGAGAGCCCGCCACGCGGGCCAGCGAGCCGGGCGTGGGAGTGAACTCGACGCCAAAGCGCCAGGGGTAGCGGCCCGTCATCAGCGCGGCGCGCGAGACGGTGCACACCGCGCTGCCGGCGTAGCCCTGGTCGAATCGCACGCCGTCGCGGGCGATCGAATCGATCGCCGGTGTGGGCACGCCTTCGGCCTGGTGGCCGCCGCCGTGGGTCGAGACATCGTTGATGCCCAGGTCGTCGGCCAGGATCACGATGATGTTGGGCGGGCGCTGCGCCAGCGCTTGCGCTGGCGCAGCCGGCCCGTCCTGCCAGGGCACCGGGCGGTTGGCATCGCGGGGGTTGGCGATGTCGGTGTACCAGCCCAGCGAGTACATCAGCACATACATCCGGTTGGCATAGACCAGCGCAGCCACAGCGGCGAGCGCAAGTGCAGCGATCAGCAAGGATTTGCGAAGCTTCATCTTCGACATGGTCAGCGCGCGGTCCCGACCACTGAGAATTGCGCCGCGTTGTCTATCAACCATTGCTTCGACAGCGCCGCTTCATGCTGGCTGGGATGAAAATCTCGCGCCAGGTAATCGCGCCACAGGCCGACATTGCCGCGGATGACACCGTCGCGGGCCAGCAGCAGCCTGGCCCCGCTGCGCCAGGTTGACCAGCGCCAGAAGCTGCCGTCGTGCCACAGGTTGCGCAAGGTCTGGCGCAGCACGTCGGCCAGGAAGACCACCGTGACATAGCGGAAAACGCGCAGCCGCCAGACATGGTGACCGCTGATGGCTTGGTAGATGTCGAAGGCCGTGTTGCGGTGCTCGGACTCCTCGGCGCTGTGCCACTGCCACATGGTTTGCAGCCGAGGCTCGGCGCCGGCCAGTGCCTCGGGGTGGCGCAGCAACCAGTCGGCGAAGATCGCGGTGAAATGCTCGGTTGCCGCGGTCGCGGCCACATGCATCCGAACGTCGCGGTGGGCGTTCGCGGCGATGCGTTTCAAGGCCCGAAGTTCTATGGTATTGCGCAAGCCCTGCTGGGTCAGATGGCTGTTGAACAGCGTGTGGATTCGCCTGTGCGTGGCTTCCTGGCCGACAAAGCCGGCGACCTCGGCCGCGAAACGGCCGCGCTCGGCCTCGGGCAAGGACTTCAGGCCATTGCGCACCGAGTCGATGAAATACTGCTCACCGACCGGAAAGCTCATCGACAGCGCGTTGAAAAACGCTGATCGGAACGCATCGCCACCGTTCCAATGCTTCGCCACCGGACTGCCGAGATCGATCAGCAGGCGGCGCACCACGAGTTCACTCACCGAAAATCCCTTCAAGAATCGTCTGACACGCAGCCAAGCTGGTCGGTTTCAGCCTGGCGGAGCGCCTCCCGCTGTGCCGGCGCGGCATTCTGGTCGGCATCGCAGGGTTCGGGCAGTCGTCTGGGTTACAGCCGCTGCCAGCAGTCCGATACACAAGTGTACGGTTCGCACCCCGTCAAACGACTACGCATCTACCCTGTGCATGGAACCGACTTCAGCATGCGGCTGCGCAAGACTGACGCTCCGGTGCGGGACCAGAATGGCGCGATGAAGACCCTCGCTCTGATCTTGGTTTGCGCCTGCGCTGGTGTGTTGGCCCAGACCGGCGTACCGGGGACCGCGCCTTCGGCGCCGCGTCCGGCCAAACCCGCACCACGGCTGATGACACCGGCCGAGGCGCGCGACAGTGCCACCGCGCCGGGGGAGTTGCGACCCGAGCGCCCGGTCGTGCCGCAGATCAGCATCCCGCTGGGCAAGACGCCACCTCGGCCGGCGGCGCGCGTGGCGTCCGCATCGACCGGTGCCGTCCACGACGCGATGGCACGCTGCAAGGCCCTTGAAAGCGAGCCCGAGCGCGCCAAATGCCTGACCCGGATAGCCCGCGAGTCGCGCTGATCGATTGAATTCCTGCCGCAAGCCCGCGTGGCGTGCGATGCTGCAGGTCTGACAACGATGGTGACCCCCTGATGCTCGCACGCTTGCCTGCCGCTTTGCGCGGCGCTTTCACTGCCTTGACACTGACGCTGAGCACGCTGCTGCTGACCTCGCTGATGATGCTGCCTGCGCTGCTCAAGCTGCTGCCGCTGCCCGCGTTGCGCCGTGCCTGCGACCACGCGCTGACCGCGTTGGCCTCGGCCTGGGTGGCGATCAACAACAGCTGGATCGCCGCGGTGCGCCCGGCGCTGTGGGACGTGCAGGGCGTGGCCGACCTGCATTCGCGCGGCTGGTATCTGGTGTCGGCGAACCACCAGAGCTGGGTCGACATCCTGGTGCTGCAGCGCATCTTCCACGGCAAGATCCCGTTCCTGAAGTTCTTCCTCAAGCAAGAGCTGATCTGGGTGCCGGTGATCGGCCTGGCTTGGTGGGCGTTGGACTTCCCGTTCATGAAGCGCGGCCGCGGCCATGGTGCGCGCCAGAACGACTTGCTCGCCACCCGCCTGGCCTGCGAAAAGTTCAAGCGCATCCCGACTTCGGTGATCAACTTTGTCGAGGGCACCCGCTTCACACCAGCCAAGCAGGCCGCGCAGCGCAGCCCCTACCGTCACCTGCTCAAGCCCAAGATCGGCGGCCTGGGCATTGCGCTGGCGACGATGGGTGAGCAGTTCGAGGCCTTGCTCGATGTGACCATCGTCTACCCGCAGGGCGCACCGAAGTTCTGGGACTTGCTGTGCGGGCGCATCGCCGCGGTGTCAGTGCGGGTGCAGGCGCGCGAGATCCCCGAGGCGGTGCTGGGCAGCGACCCGGTCGGCGACAAGGCCTACCGCCAGCGGCTCAACGCCTGGGTCGAGCAGCAGTGGGTCGAGAAAGACCTGCTGATCGACGGCATGCTGGCGGCTTCGCGGCAAGCGTCTGCGCGTTGAAAAGCTGGCCCTCAGACCCCCTGGCGCCCCGAACTTGACCCTCGATTCCAACCGCCGCGCCGCAGGCGCTTACAGCCTGTTCGTGGTCGGCCTGCTCGGCTTTGCCTCTGGCCTGCCGCTGGCGCTGACCGGCCAGGCGCTGCAGGCCTGGCTCAGCACCGAGGGGGTAGACATCGCCACCATCGGCTTCCTCAGCCTGGTCGGTCTGCCCTACACCTTCAAGTTCTTGTGGGCGCCACTGATGGACCGTTTCGAGCTCTGGCCCGCTTTGGGCCGGCGCCGCGGTTGGCTGGTGCTGACGCAGCTGGCCTTGGCTGGCGCGCTGTGGGCCTTGTCGGCAACCCCGCCGCGCGGCGCGCTACAGGTCTTTGCGCTGCTGGCAGTGGTGGTGGCTTTCGTGTCGGCCTCGCAGGATGTGGTGATCGATGCCTACCGCACCGACCTGCTCGCGCCGGCCCAGCGTGGCTTGGGGGCCTCTTTGAGCGTGTTGGGCTACCGGCTGGCGATGATCTTGTCGGGCGGCGTGGCGCTGATCTGGACCGACGCCACCCAGGGCAGCGGCTGGTCCTGGCCGCAGGTCTACCGCTTGATGGCGGCGATCATGGTTGGCGCTGCGCTGGTCTCGGCGCTGCTGCTGCCGCGGCTGGCAGCCCTGCCTGCCGACAGCGCCGGGCCGGCAAGCGGCGCAGCGCGCAACGACTTGCTGGGCTTTGCTGCGGTGGTGGCGGCGGTGGCTGTGGGTTACCTCGCGACGCTGCATTTGTTCACGCCGCTGGCCCGGGCGCTGCTGGGGCCCTGGCTGGCGCTGGGCTCGCTAGCTGCCAGCCTGCAGGCGCGCTGGATCGACTTGCTGGCGCTGCTGATGGGTCTGGGCCTGACGCTGCCGCTGGCGGCCTGGGCGGCGCGGCGCGCGCGCTTCGAGACCTTGCTGGGCGGCATGCGCAGCTATTTCTCGCAGCCGGGCGCGGCGATGTTTCTGCTGTTCATCGTGCTCTACAAGCTCGGCGACGCGTTTGCCGGTGCGCTGATGACGCCTTTCCTGCTCAAGGCGATGGCTTTCAGTTCGGCCGAAGTCGGCCTGGTCAACAAGATCATCGGGCTGTGGTTGACCATCGGTGGCGCGCTGCTGGGCGGGCTGCTGATGCTGCGGCTCGGGTTGTGGCGCGCGCTGATGTTGTTCGGGGTGCTGCAGGCCGCCAGCAACCTGGGTTTTTGGTGGCTGGCAGTGCATGGCAAGGGCAGCCTGCCTGGCCTGTTGATCCCGGCTTTCGACTTCGGCTTGGTCTCGCTGAGCCAAGCCACACCGGTCGACGGCGGGCTGTTGATGGTGATCGCTTTCGAGAACCTGTCGGGCGGCATGGGCACGGCGGCCTTCCTGGCTTTCTTGATGAGTCTGACCCAGCAGCGTTTCACGGCCACCCAGTTCGCGATGCTCAGCGCTTTCGCATCGGTCGGCCGGGTCTGGGTCGGGCCGCTGGCCGGGGTGCTGGCCGAATCGATAGGCTGGCCCGTATTCTTCGTCGTCTCGACGGTACTGGCGCTGCCGGCGCTGGCGATGCTGTGGGCCATGCGTCTGGCGCTGCGCCGGCTCGAACTGGTGCCCGGCGCGCCGGCCGACGATTGACTATCCGCCGATCGGCCACAGATGATCAGCCACCCAACCCCGCTGCGCAGGCCCAGTCGATGACACCATCCCACTGCACCGAGTTCAACCTTGAGGCTGATGTCGCATTGCCGGCCATCGCAGCGCGCTGTGGCTGCGCGCTGCACGCCAGGCGCCGGCTCGGCGGGGCCTTGATCGGTGCCGGCGTGCTGGCCGCGCTCGGTGGGGCTGGCGCGGCGCAGGCCGAAGACGCCGAGTGCAGGCGTTCGAGCTTCACAAAGCTGGTGTCGGCCGACCAGATCGAGCAGTCCGCCAACCAGCAATACCGCCAGATGCTGCAGCAAGCCAGCGAGCAGCGCGCGCTGGCGCCGGTCGACAGCGCCCAGCTGCAGAGGCTGCGCTACATCGCCAAACGCATCATCCCGTTCACCGCCGGTTGCAACCCACGGGCCACGCAATGGGTCTGGGACGTCAACCTGATCGGCTCTCAGCAGGTCAACGCCTTTTGCATGCCGGGCGGCAAGATCGCTTTCTACTTCGGCATCCTGGCCAAACTCCAGCTCGACGACGACGAGGTCGCGATGATCATGGGACACGAGGTCGGGCATGCGCTGCTCGAGCATGCCCGCGAGCGCATGGGCAAGACCATGGCCACCCGCGGCGTGGCCGAACTGGGCTCGGCGCTGCTCGGACTGGGCGGCGCGGGCCGAACCCTGGCCGACATGGGCGGGCAGTTGCTGACGCTGCGTTTCTCGCGCGACGACGAGTCCGAGGCCGATGCGCTGGGCCTGGTGCTGGCGTCGCGCGCCGGCTACCGGCCTGGCGCCGGCGTGTCGCTGTGGCGCAAGATGATGGCCGCGAGCAAGGGCGCGCCGCCGCAGTGGCTGAGCACCCATCCTTCGGGCGACACCCGCATCCGCGACATGGAGGCGCGGATGGCGCGCGTCGAGCCCTTTTTTGACCAGGCCGCCAAGCCCGACCGCCGCTTCGCGCCGCCCAAGGCCTGAAGCCCCGGCCCGGCGCGCAGGCTCGGCGCTCAGGTTCCCGCGACGTAGGGGTTGCTGCGGCGCTCGCGGCCGAAGCTGCTCTCGGGGCCGTGGCCAGGAATGAACACGGTGGCGTCACCCATGGGCCAGAGCCGATCGACGATGCTGTTGATCAGCGTGTCGTGGTCGCCGCCGGGGAAATCGGTGCGGCCTATGCTGCCGGCGAACAACACGTCGCCGACGAAAGCGCGCCCAGCCTGCGCGCTGTGGAACACCACATGGCCGGGGGTGTGGCCTGGGCAGTGGCGCACATCCAGCGTGCAGTGGCCGACCATGACCTGGTCGCCGTCGGCCAGCCAACGCGTCGGCTTGAAGGGCTCGGCCGGCGCGAAGCCGAACATCTTTGCCTGCTCGGCCAGTCCGTCGATCCAGAACTGGTCGCCGGGGTGCGGGCCGACGATCGGCAGCCCGAGCTCGCGCGCCAGCGCCCCGGTGCCGCCGGCATGGTCGATGTGTGCATGCGTGAGCAATATCTGCTTGAGCGTGACGCCCAGCCGCGCGACCTCGGCGCGGATCTTGGCCAGGTCGCCGCCGGGATCGACCACTGCGGCCTCGCGGGTCTCGTCGCACCACAGGATCGAGCAGTTCTGCTGGAACGGCGTGACGGGGACGGTCAGGTAATGAAGCATGGCGGGGATCGGTGGTTGAGGCGACGATTCTCGCAAACGGGGATCGACACCTGCTGGCTCGAGCACTCGCCCGTCGCCGTCGGCTCGGACCCCCGTCAAGGGCTTACTTGTAGAGCAACTGAGGCAGCCACAGCCCGATCTGCGGGAAGGCGTAGAGCAGGAAGATCGCCAACACCTGGATGCCCATGAACGGCATCATGCCGGCGAAGATCTGGTTCAGCGTGACATGCGGCGGCGAGACACCTTTGAGGTAGAAAGCCGCCATTGCCACCGGTGGACTCAGGAAAGCAGTCTGCAGGTTCAGCGCCACCAGCAGGCCGAAGAACAGCGGGTCGACGCCGAACTTGGGCAGCAGCGGGATGAAGATCGGCATGAAGATCACGATGATCTCGGTCCACTCGAGCGGCCAGCCGAGGATGAAGATGATGAACTGGCTCAGCAGCATGAACTGCAACGTCGTCAGCCCCAGCGACAGCACCCAGCGCTCGATGATGTCCTGCCCGCCCAGCAACGCGAAAGAGGCCGAGAAAATCGACGAGCCGACGAACAGCCAGCACACCATGGCGCTGGTCTTGGCGGTCAGGAAAGACGACTCCTTGATGATGCCGCCAAGGTCCGAGAAAGTTCGAAAGACGGCGTTGCCGCTCTTGGCCTGCTTGGCTGCGACATAGCGGTAGATGCCCGCCAACAGCACGCCGCCAAATGCCCCTACCGCAGCGGCCTCGGTCGGCGTGGCCAGTCCGAACACGATCGACCCGAGCACGGCGATGATCATCACCGCCAGCGGGAAGAACGACGACAGCAGCATCTTGAAGACCTCCAGCCGCTGCCAACTCATCAGCCAGTTGATCAGCAGCAGCCCGGCCATACCGCCGCCGAAAACGACCCAGTACCAAGTCGGTGCCGGCACCCGTGCCGCTTGGGTCGGCGCAGCGACCGTCGCTGCGCTGGCAGGCGCTACCGCGACCGCGGCCTGGCTTGCCGCCGCAGCCGGTTCTTTGAGCTCGGCACTGGGCGGCTCTTGCAGGCCTCCCGCCTCCTTCGGCGGCTCTTGCAGCCCCCCGGCCTCCTTCGGCGGCTCCTGCAAGCCCGACGATTCGGTGGTTTGGGCGTCGCTGCTCAAGGATCCACCCGCCTGGACCAGACCGGTGGTGTCCTCGACCGCCACAGGCGCCGTCGTCGAGGCGTACATCAGGGCGAGTATCGCGACGATGGTGATCGCTGGCAGCAAGGAGACGAACAGCTGGCCAAACACTTGGCGCTTGGGCAGTGACGGATCGCTGAAAGCGCCCAACAAGCCCGTCAGCGCATTGCTGCTGCGCGAACTCAAGGCCTTCGACAGCGGCGGCAACGGCACCAGTCGATCGCTCTCGGCCAGCGGCGGGGCCAGGTGTGGCTTGAACTTGGCCAGCACGATGACGTAGGCGACGTACAAGCCGGCGAGCATGATGCCGGGAAAGAAGGCGCCGGCATAGAGCTTGACGACCGACACGCCGGCGGTGGCGCCGTAGACGATCAGCAGCACCGACGGTGGGATCAGGATGCCCAGGCAGCCGCCCGCGGTGATCGCACCGGCCGCGAGCCGGATGTCATAGCCTGCGCGCAGCATCGCCGGCAGCGCCAGCAACCCCATCAGCGTGACCACCGCACCGACGATGCCGGTGGCGGTGGCGAAGATCGCGCAGGTGACGATGGTCGCCACCGCCAGCGCCCCGGGCACGCGCGCCAGCGACAGGTGCAGGCTCTTGAAGAGCTGCTCGATCAGGTTGGCGCGCTCGACCAGGTAACCCATGAACACGAACAGCGGGATCGCGATCAGCACGTCGTTGGACATCACCGAATAAGCCCGCTGCACCATCAGGTCGAGAATCTGCTGCGTCGCGAGCGCCGGGTTCACGCTGCGGTAAGCGATCCAGCCGAAGAACATGCCCATGCCCATCAGCGTGAACGCGGTTGGAAAGCCGAGCATGATCGCCACCACGACCAGTGCCAACATCAGCAGGCCCAGATGCCCGAGGTCTTGATGGCTGAGGTTGCCATCGGCGAAATTGGCCCAAGGCGTGAAGACCAGCACCGTGGTGACGATCAGCGCCATCAGCGAAAAGCCGAACCAGAGCTCCTTGCGTATCTTCATGTCGAGCTCCGTTGGCGCACGACGAACTGGTCGAGCTTGGCGATGTCCTCGTCCTTCACGTGCACCATTTCCTTGAGTTTGTCGACATCGACTTCCTCGACATCTTCAGCGCGCGACGGCCAGGCCCCCTGCTGGATGCAGATCACGCAGCGGATGATCTCGACGATGCCCTGCAGCAACAGGAAAGCGCCGGCCAGCGGCAGCATGATCTTGAAGGGATAGATCGGTGGGCCTTCGGCGGTGATGCTGGAATGCTCGTTCATCGCCCACGACTCGGCAGCGAAGAAGTAACCGGCATAGGTCATTGCGAACACGCCGGGGATGAAGAACAAGATGTACAGGATCAGGTCCAGGGTCGCCTGGGTGCGTGGCTCGAAAAAGCCGTAGAGCACGTCGCCGCGCACATGACCGGCCTTGGCCAGCGTGTAGGCGCCGGCCATCATGAACAGCGTGCCGTACATCATGATCATCACGTCGAAGGCCCAGGAGTGCGGCTTGTCGAGCACGTAGCGCGAGAACACTTCCCAACTGATCATGAAGGTGAGTGACACGATCAGCCACGAAAACGCCTGGCCAACGAAGGTGCTGATCTTGTCGATCGTGAGGAACAGTTTTTGCATCGAGTGGTCCGCTCAAAAAAAAGCCACCCGGTTGCTGCCGGATGGCTGTGCGAGGTCGGCGGCGGGCTTCAGCCCTTCTTGGCCTCGGCAGGCTTGGCGCCGAAGAAGTGGTTCACCGCCATGCGACGGCTGACGTAAGTGTCCTGGTCCCACTTCACGGTGCGCTCGGCGAAAGCCTTCTGCGACTCGACGATTTCCTTGAACAACGGATTCTCGGCCGACTTCTTGGTCAGGATCTCGCTCCACAGCTTGAGCTGCAACTGCAGCACCGAATCGGGCGTCTTGTAGAACTTGACCTTGTCCTTGGTCTGCAGTTCGATGTAGTCCTTGGAATAGCGATCGATTGCCTTCCAAGACATGTCGGCCGACGAAGCCTCCACCGCGTTGGCGATGATGGCCTTCATCTTCGGCGGCAGCGCCTCGTATTTCGGCTTGTTGAACATGATCTCGAAGGTCTCTGCGCTCTGGTGGTAGCTCTGCAGCATGCACACCTTGGAGACGTCGGGGAAGCCAAGGATGCGGTCCGAGGTGGCGTTGTTGAACTCGGCCGCATCGAGCAGGCCGCGGTCCATGGCCGGCACGATCTCGCCGCCGGGCAGCGCGTTGACCGCAGCCCCCATCGCGGTGAACAGGTCGATCGCCAGACCGTTGGTGCGGAACTTCAGGCCTTTGAAGTCTTCGGCCTTGGTGACGGGCTTCTTGAACCAGCCCAGCGGCTGCGTGGCCATCGGGCCGTACAGGAAGGACTGGACCGTCGTGACGCCAATCGATGCATAGAGCTTGGCCAGCAACTCAGCGCCGCCGCCGTACTTGTGCCATGACAGCAGCATGTTGGCGTCCATGCCGAAGGCCGGGCCCGAGTTCCACAGCGCCAGCGCGTTTTGCTTGCCGTAGTGATATCCCAACACACCGTGGCCGCCATCGAGCGTGCCCTTGGACACCGCGTCGAGCAGGCCGAATGCCGGCACGACCGAGCCTGCGGGCAGGACCTCGATCTTGAGTTCGCCGCCGGTCATGTCGTTGACCTTCTTGGCGAAGTCCTGCGCGTACTCGTGGAAGATGTCCTTTGCCGGCCAGGTGCTCTGGAAGCGCAGGCTGGTGACGGCTTGCGCTTTGACCAGCATCGGCGCGGCCAGCGCGCCTGCCGCAACACCACCGGTGGCGGCACGCTTGAGGAATCGGCGACGGTTATCGATCGATGACTTGTTGGTTTCGGTCATGGCGGTTTCCTCCTGCGGGGTGAAATTTGAACAGTTTGCCAGCGACGATCTGGTGCGCGGACCGACGGCTCTCGGCCGCGAATGATAATGGCAAGATACTCAGCAAGTTGGGAAATCCTTGATGTAAGTCCCCAAAATCCGAAAAAAAATCGAAGTGAGTAATCTGCCAGTTCTCTGCGCGCGCGCAGAAGTCGTCGAGAGGGCTCAGCCGCCTAGGGCGGCGCGAACCGTCGCAGGCTGGTCACTGAACTTGCCGCGCGCCGCGTCGGCTACACCGCTGCCAGCGCCTGGTCCAGGTCGGCCAGGATGTCGGCAATGTGCTCGATGCCCACGCACAACCGCACTGTCTCTTCGGTCACGCCTGTCGCGGCCAGCTCGGACGGCGACAACTGGCGGTGCGTGGTCGAGGCCGGGTGGGTCGCCAGCGATTTGGCGTCGCCGATGTTGACGAGCCGGGTGAACAGCTGCAGCGCGTCGAGGAAGCGCGCGCCTGCCTCGCGCCCTGTGCCTGCGGCCGACTTGACGCCAAAGGTCAGCAGGCCCGAGGCCCGGCCGCCCATCATGGATTGCGCCAGCGCGTGGTCGGGGTGTGAGGGCAGGCCGGCGTAGTTGACCCAGCCGACCTTGGCATGTGATTTCAGGTGTTGGGCCACCGCCAGCGTGTTGTCGCAGATCCGGTCCATGCGCAGCGCCAGGGTCTCGATACCCTGCAGGATCAAGAAGGCGTTGAACGGCGAGATCGCCGCGCCCATGTTGCGTAGCGGCACGACGCGGGCGCGACCGATGTAGGCCGCCGCGCCCAGCGCCTGGGTGTAGACCACGCCGTGGTAGCTGACATCGGGCTCGTTCAGACGATTGAAGCGCTCGGGGTATTGGGCCCAGGGGAACTTGCCCGAGTCGACGATCGCCCCGCCGATGCTGGTGCCGTGGCCGCCCAGGTACTTGGTCAGCGAGTGCACGACGATGTCGGCGCCATGCTCGAACGGCCGGCACAGGTAAGGGCTGGGCACGGTGTTGTCGACGATCAGTGGGATGCCGTGGCGGTGCGCGATGTCGGCGATGGCACGGATGTCGGTGACGTTGCCCGACGGGTTGCCGAGCGACTCGACGTAGATCGCCTTGGTGTGGGCGTCGATCAGCGGCTCGAAGCTTTCGGGCGAGCGGTAATCGGCAAAGCGCGTCGTGATGCCGTACTGCGGCAAGGTGTGGGCGAACAGGTTGTAGGTGCCGCCGTACAGCGCGCTGCTCGAGACGATGTTGTCGCCGGCCTCGGCGATGGTCTGGATCGCATAGGTCACCGCCGCCTGGCCCGAGGCCACCGCGAGTGCCGCGATGCCGCCTTCGAGCGCCGCCACGCGCTCTTCGAGCACCGCCTGGGTCGGGTTCATGATCCGGGTGTAGATGTTGCCGGCCACCTTCAGGTCGAACAGGTCGGCGCCATGTTGGGCGCTGTCGAACGAGTACGCGGCGGTCTGGTAGATCGGCACGGCCACCGCATGCGTGGTGGGCTCGGGCGAGTAACCGGCGTGCACGGACTTGGTTTCGAAGCGCCATTGGCTGGTGTCACGGCTCATGCGGAGGTCTCCTGGACTGAAACGATGGGGGCGCCAGTCTAGACGGGTCTGGACTAGGCTGCTGATCGCACGCCAATGCGTCGCTGCGCAGCGCTGGATGGCCACGCAGTTGCAGAGTCTGGCGCCGGATCAGCCCCTGGCCCTCCGGCTGGCCGGAGTGATCGAGCCGCCGGTCGCGCCACGGGGGTTGCGCTGAATTCAGCGCCTTGGCCTGACGGCCGGCTCAATGGCCTGCGGATGCCGCGTGGCTTCAGCCCGGCACGTCAGCCCGGCACGTCAGCCCGGCACGATCTCGAACGCCGCACCATGGGTCTTGTCCAGCGCCAGCGCATGCGCGGCGGCAGTTCGCGGACCGCGCAGCGCCAGTCCGATCACCCCGGGCCCGCGCTCGTCGAGCCGGGCGCGCAGCGCGCTGCCGGC
>CAMCTC010000059.1 GCA_945878355.1 Bordetella parapertussis
GCGCTCGAAGGCGACACCGGTGTGATGGGTGAGCAAGCCATCATGAAGCTGGCCGATGCACTCGACAGCTACATCCCGACGCCTGAGCGCGCGGTCGATGGCGCATTCCTGATGCCTGTTGAAGACGTGTTCTCGATCTCTGGCCGTGGCACCGTGGTGACGGGCCGGATCGAGCGCGGCATCATCAAGGTGGGCGAGGAAATCGAGATCGTCGGTATCGCCAACACGCAGAAAACCACCTGCACCGGCGTTGAAATGTTCCGCAAGCTGCTCGACCAGGGCATGGCCGGTGACAACGTTGGTATCTTGCTCCGCGGCACCAAGCGCGAAGACGTGCAGCGCGGCCAGGTGCTGTGCAAGCCGGGCAGCGTCAAGCCGCATACGCACTTCACGGCCGAGATCTATGTGCTGAGCAAGGAAGAGGGCGGCCGCCACACGCCGTTCTTCAACAACTATCGCCCCCAGTTCTACTTCCGCACGACGGACGTGACGGGTGCGGTGGAGTTGCCGGCTGACAAGGAAATGGTGATGCCTGGCGACAACGTGAGCATCACGGTCAAGCTGATCGCACCGATCGCGATGGAAGAAGGTCTGCGTTTCGCGATCCGCGAAGGCGGCCGTACCGTCGGCGCCGGCGTCGTCGCCAAGATCATTGCTTAAACCTTGCATGACCTGCCGAGATGGTCGCCCAGCGACCGTCCCGGCTTCATCGCTCTTTACAAAGGACAAGTCATGCAAAAGCAAAAGATCCGCATCCGCCTGAAGGCGTTTGACTACAAGCTGATTGACCAGTCAGCGCTCGAGATCGTCGAGACGGCAAAGCGCACCGGCGCGATCGTCAAAGGACCGGTGCCACTGCCAACGCGCATGCAGCGGTTTGACATCCTGCGTTCGCCGCACGTCAACAAGACCTCGCGCGATCAGTTCGAGATCCGCACCCACCAACGCCTGATGGATATCGTTGACCCGACCGACAAGACTGTCGACGCGTTGATGAAACTCGACTTGCCGGCTGGTGTGGACGTCGAAATCAAGCTGCAATAAGTAGGCCGACTTGCGGGCTGACCCGCAAGCGAGCTATACTCATCAGCTTTTCGCCGACGGCACAGCACCAAGCTGGGTCGATCAGCAAAATGCCCAGAGCCAGACTGCAGCAGCAAGGCAGTCGAACTTCTGGTCAAAAGTCATCCCCGGCCAATCGATGTCGGGTGTTTGAAACAAAAGCCCCTTCCAATGAAATGGATCGGGGGCTGGAGAAAAGCCATGACGACAGCCGCAACAGGCTATCGACTCGGTTTGCTGGGCCGCAAGGTCGGCATGATGCGTATCTTCACGGACGACGGCGACGCCATCCCCGTGACGGTGCTCGATGTGTCGAACAACCGCGTCACCCAGGTCAAAACTGAGCAAAACGACGGCTACAACGCCCTGCAAGTGGCGTTCGGCACACGCAAGGCATCTCGCGTGTCCAAGCCAGCTGCTGGCCACCTTGCCAAGGCAGGTGTGGAATCCGGCGAAATCCTGCGCGAGTTCCGCGTTGCCGCCGAAATCCTCGGCGACTATGCGCCGGGTGCGACCGTGCCCGTGACCTTGTTTGCTGTGGGCCAGATGGTGGACGTGCAAGGCACCTCCATCGGCAAGGGCTTCACCGGCACGATCAAGCGCCATCATTTCAAATCGCAGCGCGCGTCGCACGGCAACAGCCGTTCGCACAACGTGCCTGGATCGATTTCGATGGCGCAGGATCCTGGTCGCGTGTTCCCAGGCAAGAAGATGTCCGGCCATTTGGGCGACGACACCGTCACGACCCAGAACCTGGACATCGTGCGTATCGACGAAGCCCGTCAGCTCCTGCTGGTGCGCGGCGCAGTACCGGGCTGCAACAGCGGCTTTGTGACTGTGAGACCTGCCATCAAGGTCAAGGCCAAGAAAGGAGCCCAGTGATGCAGCTCGAGCTCCTGAATGACCAAGGCCAGGCCACTGATAAGTTCGACGCGCCTGACACCGTGTTTGCGCGCGACTACAACGAAGCACTGGTGCACCAGGTGGTCGTGGCCTACCAGGCCAACGCCCGTCAAGGCACCCGCGCACAGAAGAACCGCGAAGCGGTTCACCACAGCACCAAGAAGCCTTGGCGTCAGAAGGGCACCGGCCGCGCACGCGCCGGGTCGACCTCGTCGCCGATCTGGCGTGGGGGTGGTCGCACTTTCCCGAACAAGGCTGACGAGAACTTCTCGCACAAGGTCAACAAGAAGATGTACCGCGCCGGCATGGCGGCCATCCTCTCGCAGTTGGCGCGTGACGGTCGTCTGGCCGTGGTCGACTCGATCTCGATCGAGGCGCCGAAGACCAAGCTGCTAGCGGCCAAGTTCAAGGCCATGGGTCTGGAGTCGGTGTTGGTGATTGCCGACGTTGTCGACGACAACCTGGCGCTGGCCTCGCGCAACCTGGCCAATGTGCTGGTGATCGAGCCGCGTTACGCCGATCCGCTGTCGCTGGTCTATTACAAGAAGATTCTTGTGACCAAGGCGGCGATCGAGCAGCTCAAGGAGATGTTCGCATGAGCCACGGTGCAATGAATCTGAAGTTCACCGAAGCCCGTCTGGCCCAGGTTCTGGTCGCGCCGATCGTGTCCGAAAAGGCCACCAGCGTGCTCGAGAAGAACAACCAGGTGCTGTTCAAGGTGCTGCGCGACGCGACCAAACCCGAGATCAAGGCGGCAGTCGAACTGCTGTTCAAGGTCGAGGTGCTCGAGGTCAACGTCGCCAACCAAAAGGGCAAGGCCAAGCGCTTCGGGGGCCGTATCGGCCGCCGCGACCACGCCAAGAAGGCGTATGTGTCGTTGAAGCCGGGCCAGGAGCTCAACTTCACTGGGGAGGCTACGTAAACCATGGCCGTCGTCAAAGTCAAACCCACTTCACCAGGCCGCCGTGCCGTGGTCAAAGTGGTGCACAAGCACCTGCACAAGGGCGCGCCCGAGGCATCGTTGCTCGAGCCCCAGAAGCAGAATTCCGGCCGCAACAACAACGGCCACATCACGGTTCGTCACAAGGGCGGTGGTCACAAGCACCACTACCGTGTGGTCGATTTCGTGCGCAACAAGGACGGCATTCCGGCCAAGGTTGAGCGCATCGAGTACGACCCGAACCGCACAGCGCACATTGCACTGGTCTGTTACGCCGATGGCGAGCGCCGCTACATCATCGCCCCGCGTGGGCTTGAGATCGGTGCCAAGCTGTTGAGCGGTGCCGAGGCGCCGATCAAGGCGGGTAACACGCTGCCGATCCGCAACATCCCTGTCGGCTCAACCATTCACTGCGTCGAGATGCTGCCTGGCAAAGGCGCTCAGATCGCGCGCTCAGCCGGCACCTCGGTGACCCTGATGGCGCGTGAAAGCACCTACGCGCAGGTTCGTTTGCGCTCGGGTGAGGTTCGCAAGATCCACATCGACTGCCGTGCCACCATCGGCGAAGTCTCCAACGAAGAGCACAACCTACGCCAGTACGGCAAGGCTGGCGCGATCCGCTGGAGGGGCATCCGTCCGACAGTCCGGGGTGTTGCGATGAACCCGGTCGATCACCCGCACGGCGGCGGCGAAGGCCGCACTGGCGAAGGTCAGGCTCAGGTGTCGCCGTGGAACACGCTGACCAAGGGCTACCGCACTCGCAGCAACAAGCGCACACAGAGCATGATCGTGTCGCGGCGCAAGAAGTAAGGGTATCGATCCATGGCACGCTCACTCAAAAAAGGTCCCTTCGTGGACCACCACCTTCAGGCCAAAGCTGAAAAAGCCGTGGCCGGCAAGGACAAGAAGCCGATCAAGACTTGGTCCCGTCGTTCGACGATCCTGCCTGATTTCATCGGCCTCACGATCGCCGTTCACAACGGCAAACAACACGTCCCCGTGTATGTGAGCGACCAAATGGTCGGACACAAGCTCGGTGAGTTCGCCATGACCCGTAATTTCAAGGGTCATCCGGCGGACAAGAAAGCGAAGCGGTAAGGGGCCGACGATGGAAACCAAAGCAATCGTACGAGGTGTGCGCCTGTCGGCCGACAAGGGCCGGTTGGTAGCCGATCTCGTTCGCGGCAAGAAGGTGGACCAGGCCCTCAACATCCTGGCATTCACCCAAAAGAAGGCTGCCGGAATCGTCAAGAAAGCCCTGGAGTCCGCAATCGCGAACGCCGAGCACAACGACGGCGCCGACATCGACGAGCTCAAGATCACCTCGATCTACATCGAGCAAGGCGCCACGCTCAAGCGCTTCTCGGCTCGCGCCAAGGGCCGTGGCAACCGCATCAGCAAGCCCACATGTCACATTTACGTGACAGTCGGTAACTGAAAGGCTGGGGAAAAATATGGGACAAAAGATCCATCCGACTGGCTTTCGCCTTTCGGTGACCCGCGCCTGGGCTTCGCGCTGGTACGCCTCACGGCGCAACTTCGCGGGCATGCTCGCAGAAGACCTCGATGTACGCGAGTACCTGAAGAAGAAGCTCAAGAACGCAGCGGTTTCGCGCGTGCTGATCGAACGACCTGCCAAGAACGCTCGCATCACCATTTTCTCGGCCCGTCCGGGCGTGGTGATCGGCAAGAAGGGCGAGGACATCGAGCATCTGAAAGCCGAACTGACGCGCCGACTTGGCGTGCCGGTGGCTGTGAACATCGAAGAGGTGCGCAAGCCCGAAATCGATGCTCAGTTGATCGCCGACTCGATCACCCAGCAGCTCGAAAAGCGCATCATGTTCCGCCGCGCGATGAAACGTGCGATGCAGAACGCCATGCGTCTGGGTGCCTTGGGTATCAAGATCATGTCGTCGGGCCGCTTGAACGGTATCGAGATCGCCCGCTGCGAGTGGTATCGCGAAGGCCGAGTGCCGCTTCACACCTTGCGTGCTGACATCGACTACGGGTTCTCCGAAGCCAAGACCACCTACGGCATCATCGGTTGCAAGGTCTGGGTCTACCGCGGTGACCATCTCGGTCGCGGCGATGCACCTGGCAGCGCGAGGCCGGAAGGTCAGGAAGAGGACCGTCGGCCACGCCGCGGCCCACGTCCAGGCGGCCCTGGTGGCCCAGGCGGGCCCGGCTCACCCGACCGCCGCGGTCCGCGCCCAGGCGCAGATCGCGGTCCGCGCAGCGATGCTGCACCGACCGACAGCAAGCCCGGCGATGTCGGGGCTGACGGTCGCCCGGCTGCCAAGCGTGTGCGAAAAATCGCCACGCCCGGCACCGGCGCAGCCTAAGGAGTAGAAAACATGCTGCAACCAGCACGTCGCAAATTCCGCAAGGAACAAAAAGGCCGCAACACCGGCGTCGCCACACGTGGTGCCAATGTGTCGTTCGGTGAGTTCGGACTGAAGGCTACCGAGCGCGGCCGCATCACTGCGCGCCAGATCGAAGCTGCCCGTCGGGCGATTTCGCGTCACATCAAGCGTGGTGGCCGGATCTTCATCCGTATCTTTCCGGACAAGCCGATCTCTCAAAAGCCGGCCGAAGTTCGGATGGGTAACGGCAAAGGCAATCCCGAGTACTACGTGGCCGAGATCGTTCCAGGCAAGGTGCTGTACGAGCTGAACGGTGTACCGGAAGCGCTGGCTCGCGAGGCTTTCACGCTCGCCGCTGCCAAGCTGCCGCTGCGCTGCACATTCGTCACGCGTCAAATCGGCACTTGAACACGGAGCAAACATGACAAAAGCATCAGAACTCCGCGCCAAGGACATCGCTGGTCTCGAGAAAGAGGTCACCGATCTGCTGAAGGCTCATTTCGGCCTGCGCATGCAGAAGGCCACCCAGCAACTGGGCAACCACAACACGCTGGGTGAAACCAAGCGTGACATTGCTCGCGCCAAGACCATCCTGGCCGAGAAAAAGAAGGGAGCCGCCCAGTGAGCGAAGCCCAGGTTCAACAGGTGGCTGCGGCCGCTCCTGTCAAGAATACCCGTACGCTGGTCGGTCGGGTTGTCAGTGACAAGCGAAGCAAGACCGTGACCGTGCTGGTCGAGCGCCGTGTCACGCACGAGCTCTACGGCAAGATCGTCGGACGCTCGCGCAAGTACCAAGCCCATGACGAAATGGGTGAATACCACACCGGTGACACGGTCGAGATCGCCGAAGGCCGGCCGATCAGCAAGACCAAGTCCTGGGTGGTGACCAAACTGCTGCAGAAGGCAGGCTTGGTCTAATCCGCTGGCGTTGCGGGGTTGAAATTCCCCGCACGCCCAGTGACGGTCGGAACGCCAGATACTGGCGGCCGGCCATTTTTTTTTGGCCGGTCCTTTCTTTTTGAACCCTATCAGGAGACACCAGATGATCAAAGTAGGCGACAAGTTGCCCGCTGGCAGCCTTAGCGAATTCGTCGAGGTCGAAGGCAACGGCTGTTCTATCGGTCCCAATGCCTTCGACATTGCCAAGGCTACCGCCGGCAAGAAAGTGGCGATCTTCGCGCTGCCAGGTGCATTCACGCCGACCTGCTCCGCCAAGCATGTGCCGGGCTATGTCGAACAAGCCGCCGCACTCAAGGCCGCAGGTATCGACGAGGTCTGGTGCGTCTCAGTCAACGACGCTTTCGTGATGGGCGCATGGGGGCGCGATCTGCATGTCGCCGGCAAGGTTCGGATGATGGCCGACGGCAGTGCAGATTTCAGCAAGGCGACGGGACTGACGCTGGACCTCAACTCGCGTGGCATGGGCTTGCGCAGCAATCGCTACTCGATGCTGGTGGTCGACGGCGTGGTCAAGACGCTCAATGTTGAAGCGCCTGGCAAGTTTGAAGTCAGTGACGCTGGCACCATGTTGACCCAAGCCAAATCACTGGCTTGAGCTTCAAAAGGATTTTCGTCAAAGCGCTTGACGTGCTTGACGTTTCCGGTCCATAATCTCAAGCTTCGCCGGAAGGACAGCTTAGGCGCTCGCCAAGAGCTGACTTTCCGGATCCGCCCAAACAGCCCTGTGCTGGTCAAGTGACCAGCGTGGGAATGACGGGCCCAAGACTGCCTGACTCGAGTGACGCGATCTATCTGATCTGTGTGTCGAGACGGGACAAGTTGGGGACTCAAATGATCCAAATGCAATCGCGACTTGACGTCGCTGACAACACTGGCGCTAAGTCCGTCATGTGTATCAAGGTGCTTGGCGGCTCCAAGCGCCGGTATGCGGGCATTGGCGACATCATCAAGGTGTCGATCAAGGAAGCCGCTCCGCGTGGTCGCGTCAAGAAGGGCGAAGTCTACAGTGCCGTGGTGGTTCGCACCGCCAAAGGCGTGCGCCGCCAAGATGGTTCGCTTGTGAAGTTTGACGGCAACGCTGCCGTGCTTCTCAATGCCAAGCTTGAGCCCATCGGCACCCGCATCTTCGGGCCAGTGACGCGAGAGTTGCGCACCGAGCGGTTCATGAAGATCGTGTCGCTGGCGCCCGAGGTGCTTTAAGCAACTCGCACGCCATCTGCCAAAGGACTACAAAGCCATGAACAAGATTCGCAAAGGCGACCAGGTCATCGTGTTGACCGGCCGCGACAAGGGCAAGCGCGGCGCAGTGACGCTGCGCGTCGATGACGACCATGTCATTGTTGAGGGCATCAACATGGTCAAGAAGCATGTCAAGCCCAACCCTATGAAGGGGACGACGGGCGGCGTGATTGACAAAACGATGCCTATCAATCAATCGAATGTCGCGATCTACAACGCCGCGACCGGAAAAGCTGACCGGGTTGGCGCGAAGATTCTTGCTGACGGCAAGAAGGTTCGCGTCTTCAAGTCCAGCGGCGAAGAGATCAAGGCCTAAGGGTCGGGAATACTGGGGTTCCAAATGGCGCGTCTACAACAGTTTTACCGCGAAAAGGTCGTTCCTGACCTGGTGGCGAAGTTCGGCTACAAGTCAGCGATGCAAGTGCCTCGTCTGACCAAGATCACACTGAACATGGGTGTGAGCGAAGCGGTGGCGGACAAGAAGGTCATGGATCATGCGGTCAGTGACCTGACGAAGATTGCTGGCCAAAAGCCGGTGGTCACCAAATCACGCAAGCCAATCGCAGGGTTCAAGATCCGCGAAGGTCTGGCGATCGGTTGCATGGTGACGCTGCGTGGCGTTCAGATGTACGAGTTTTTGGACCGTTTCGTCACCATCGCGTTGCCGCGAGTGCGTGACTTCCGGGGAATTTCCGGACGTTCTTTTGATGGCCGCGGCAACTACAACGTCGGCGTCAAGGAGCAGATCATCTTCCCGGAAATCGAGTACGACAAGATCGACGCGATACGTGGGATGAACATCAGCTTCACCACCACCGCGCAATCCGATGACGAGTGCAAGGCGCTGTTGGCTGCCTTCCGTTTCCCGTTCAAGAACTGAGGTGACCTGTGGCAAAACTTTCCCTCATTCAACGTGAAGAGAAGCGCGAGAAACTCGTCGCCAAGTTCGCCAAGAAGTATGCCGAACTGAAGGCGGTCTCCAACGACGCCAAGAAGTCCGACGAGGAGCGCTATCTGGCGCGCCTCGAGCTGCAGAAGCTGCCGCGCAATGCCAATCCGACCCGCTTGCGCAATCGCTGCGGTTTGACCGGGCGCCCGCGCGGCACGTTCCGCACTTTCGGCCTCGGCCGCAGCAAGATCCGTGAACACGCCTTCAAAGGCGAAATTCCCGGCGTCACCAAGGCCAGCTGGTAAGCGGCTCGAGCAGGAGAATTCACAATGAGCATGAGTGATCCCATCGCCGACATGCTGACTCGCATTCGCAATGCGCAGTTGGTACAGAAGGCGATTGTCTTGATGCCTTCGTCGAAGGTCAAAGTAGCCATCGCCCAAGTCCTGAAGGACGAAGGTTATATCGATGGTTTCCGTGTCAAGGTCGAGGGCGCCAAGAGCGAACTCGAAGTGACTCTGAAGTATTACGCCGGCCGTCCGGTGATCGAGCGAATTGAGCGCGTCAGCCGTCCTGGCCTTCGGGTCTACAAGGGCTGCGAAGCGATTCCGCAGGTCATGAACGGCTTGGGCGTGGCGATTGTGACCACCCCCAAAGGCGTGATGACCGACCGCAAGGCTCGCCAGACCGGTGTCGGTGGCGAAGTGCTTTGCTACGTGGCCTGACCGGCGAAGGAGATAGCAGAATGTCCCGCGTTGGAAAGATGCCGATTAACGTCCCCGCAGGTGTGGACGTACAGATCGCCGCCGATCAAATCACTGTCAAGGGTAGCCACGGCACCTTGACGCGTGCAGCCAATGCGCTGGTCACGGTTGTGAAAGAAGGCTCGATCGTCAAGCTGGCTCCGGCCAATGACAGCACTGAAGCCAATGCCATGAGCGGCACGATGCGTGCGCTGATCAACAACATGGTCAACGGTGTGAGCAAGGGCTTCGAAAAGAAGCTCAGCCTGATCGGCGTGGGCTATCGCGCCCAGGCTGTTGGCAGCAAGCTCAACCTGCAGATCGGCTTCTCGCACCCGGTGGTCAAGGACATGCCGGCCGGTGTCACGGTGGCCTGTGCTACTCAGACTGAGATTCTGATCAAGGGTGCAGATCGCCAGGTCGTCGGGCAAGTCGCCGCCGAAGTTCGTGCGATCCGCCCGCCTGAGCCTTATAAAGGCAAAGGGATCCGCTACGCCGATGAGCGCGTGGTGCTGAAGGAAACGAAGAAGAAGTAAGGAGCTACAAAAATGCTGACCAAGAAAGAACAGCGCCTGCGTCGCTCCCGCCAAACACGCATCCGGATCGCCAATCAAGGCGCGGTGCGTCTATCGGTTTTCCGCTCCAACCTGCATATCTACGCCAGCGTGATTTCCGACGACGGACAGCGCATCTTGGCGTCGGCGTCGACCGCCGAAAAAGAAGTGCGCGACCAAATTGGCAAAGACAAGGGTGGAAACACCTCTGCTGCAGCCTTGGTCGGCAAGCGAGTGGCTGAGAAAGCCATCGCTGCCGGTGTTGGCAAGGTCGCTTTTGACCGCTCTGGTTTTGCGTACCACGGCCGCGTCAAGGCGCTGGCTGAAGCGGCACGTGAAGCTGGCCTGCAGTTCTGAGCGCCGGCCGGCTCACTAAAGTACAGGAATAAGCAACATGGCAAAGTTTCAACCGCGTGCCCAGACCGAAGCCAACGAGGACGGCCTGAAAGAAAAGATGATTGCGGTCAACCGCGTCACCAAGGTCGTCAAAGGCGGCCGCACGCTGAGCTTCGCAGCGCTGACCGTTGTCGGCGACGGCGATGGACGCATCGGCATGGGCAAAGGCAAGGCCAAGGAAGTGCCGGTTTCGGTGCAAAAGGCCATGGACGACGCCCGGCGTGGACTGTTCAAGGTTCAGTTGCGCAATGGCACTGTTCACCACAACGTGCGTGGCGAGCACGGCGCTGCGAAGGTCTTGCTCGCACCGGCGCCTCCGGGAACCGGCATCATCGCCGGCGGCCCGATGCGCGCAGTGTTCGAAGTGATGGGTGTCACTGACATCGTCGCGAAGAGCCTGGGCTCGAGCAACCCATACAACATGGTGCGGGCCACGCTCGACGCACTCAGGCGCTCAACCACTGCTGCTGATGTGGCGGCCAAGCGCGGCAAGTCGGTCGAAGAAATCTTCAACTGATCTGGCGGCCACGGAGAATCTCATGTCGGACACGATTCAAGAAAAGAAGACCCTCAAGGTCAAGCTCGTCAAGAGCCCGATCGGTTGTAAGCAGTCCCACCGCGCCACTGTGCGTGGACTGGGTCTGCGCGGTGTCAACAGCGAGCGTGTGCTCGAGGACACCCCTGCCGTGCGCGGCATGATCAACAAGATCGCGTACCTGGTCGCTGTGCTTTAAGGCACGCGTCTACACGCTAGGACAGTCAACATGCAACTCAACACCATCAAGCCAGCAGCCGGCGCCAAGCATGCCAAGCGTCGCGTTGGACGCGGCATCGGTTCGGGCCTGGGCAAGACAGCAGGCCGAGGCCACAAAGGCCAGAAATCACGTGCCGGCGGCTACCACAAGGTGGGCTTCGAAGGCGGCCAGATGCCACTGCAGCGGCGTCTGCCCAAGCGTGGCTTCAAGTCCCATAACCTCAAGTACAACGGCCAGATCAGCTTGACCGATCTGCAAGTGCTCGATCAGGACGAGGTTGACTTGGTGATGCTCAAGGCAGCTCATCTGGTGGGCCAAATGATCAAGCATGTCAAGGTCATCAAGACCGGTGAGTTGACCCGCAAGGTCACGCTCAAGGGTATCGGTGCAACCGCTGGTGCCAAGGCTGCGATCGAAGCTGCCGGCGGCGCGTTGGCCTGACCTTCAGTTTCAAGGGCATTCGTTTTGGCAACTTCGGCAAACCAGCTGGCCAAGAGCGGCAAGTTCGGCGACTTGCGTCGCCGGCTTGTGTTCTTGCTGTTGGCGCTGGTGGTTTACCGGCTTGGTGCGCACATCCCCGTGCCCGGCATAGACCCCAACCAGCTCCAGCAGCTTTTCAAAGGCCAGCAGGGCGGCATCCTGAACTTGTTCAACATGTTCTCGGGCGGTGCGCTGCAGCGATTCACGGTCTTCGCGCTGGGCATCATGCCTTACATCTCGGCGTCCATCATCATGCAATTGATGACCTACGTTGTGCCGACGCTGGAGTCATTGAAGAAGGAAGGCGAAGCCGGGCGCCGCAAGATCACGCAGTACACGCGTTACGGAACCCTCGGTCTGGCACTTTTCCAGAGCCTGGGCATCGCACTTGCGCTCGAGGGTACTTCCGGTCTGGTGCTGCATCCTGGTTTTGGCTTCCGCATGACCACCGTGGTGAGCTTGACCGCAGGCACGATGTTCCTGATGTGGCTGGGTGAGCAGATCACCGAGCGCGGCTTGGGCAACGGGATCTCGATCCTGATCTTCGGTGGTATCGCGGCCGGCTTGCCAGGTGCGATCGGCGGGCTGTTCGAGTTGATTCGCACAGGAGCCATGAGCATCATTGCGGCCATCCTGATCATTGCAGTGATGATCTTCGTGACCTTTGCTGTGGTGTTCGTGGAGCGTGGACAGCGCAAGATCTTGGTCAATTATGCGAAGCGCCAAGTTGGCAACAAGGTCTACGGTGGGCAGTCTTCTCACCTGCCGTTGAAACTGAACATGTCGGGCGTGATTCCGCCGATCTTTGCCTCGTCGATCATCCTGTTACCCGCCACTGTCGTTGGCTGGTTCGCCACTGGCGAAGGCATGCGTTGGCTCAAGGACATTTCTTCCGCACTGTCGCCGGGTCAGCCGATTTATGTGCTGTTGTATGCAGCAATGATTATTTTCTTCTGCTTTTTCTACACCGCGCTGGTGTTCAACAGCAGAGAGACCGCAGACAACCTGAAGAAAAGTGGCGCATTCATTCCCGGCATCCGACCTGGCGAGCAGACCGCACGGCATATTGACAAGATTCTGTCTCGCCTGACATTGGCCGGCGCCGCCTACATCACGGCAGTTTGTCTTCTGCCTGAGTTTCTGGTTCTCAAGTACAACGTGCCCTTCTATTTCGGTGGCACATCGTTGTTGATCATCGTGGTGGTCACCATGGATTTCTGGTCGCAAGTCCAGAGTTACGTGATGAGCCAGCAATATGAATCGTTGTTGAAGAAGGCCAACTTCAAGGCAAGTTGACGCGACTGGGGTGCTTGGCGCCAACGCCATTGCCCTTCTATTGGAGTCGCGCTTGAACCCGTATCACTCGGGTTGAGCGCTTAAGGAGAAGACGATGAAAGTCTCTGCATCGGTCAAGAAGATGTGCCGCAATTGCAAGATCATCCGCCGCAAAGGTGTTGTGCGCGTGATCTGTACCGACCCGCGTCACAAGCAGCGCCAGGGCTGATCCCTGGTCGCCGCACACAGCAGATAGAGGACCACCATGGCACGCATTGCAGGCATCAACATTCCGCCGCACAAACACGCTGAGATCGGCCTGACCGCCATCTTTGGCATCGGCCGCAACACCGCGCAGAAAATCTGTGATTCGGTCGGCATCGCTTTTTCCAAGAAGATCAAGGATCTGACGGACGGCGATCTCGAGAAGATTCGCGATGAGGTCAACAAGTTGACCATTGAAGGCGATCTGCGCCGCGAGATCTCGATGAACATCAAGCGATTGATGGACCTCGGTTGTTATCGCGGGCTGCGCCATCGCCGTGGCCTGCCGATGCGCGGCCAGCGCACGCGCACCAATGCCCGTACCCGCAAGGGTCCGCGCAAGGGTGCTGCAGCGCTGAAGAAGTAAGCCCCGAACACAGCCTCTGATCGAGATACGACATGGCCAAAGCACCCGCCAATACCGCGTCGCGCCGCGTGAGCAAGAAGATCCGCAAGAATATTGCGGATGGCATCGCTCACGTCCACGCGTCGTTCAACAACACCATCATCACGATCACCGATCGCCAAGGCGGCTCGCTCGCCTGGGCCTCTTCGGGTGGCCAAGGTTTCAAAGGGTCGCGCAAGTCGACGCCTTTTGCGGCCCAGGTTGCTGCAGAGGTCTGCGGTCGTGCCGCCCAGGAACAGGGCATCAAGAATTTGGATGTGCGCATCAAGGGTCCAGGCCCTGGACGCGAGTCATCGGTGCGTGCTCTGGCCGCACTGGGCATCCGGATCAATTCGATCAGCGATGTCACGCCAGTGCCGCACAACGGCTGCCGGCCGCAAAAGCGCCGCCGCATCTGATGGCCTGCTGAGGCGTTTTGCCTCGGTGATTGACAGTTTTCCGTCAGCCGGCGGGTGCTCAGCGCCTGCCGGCAATTTCGTTGAATTCAGGCGCTTGCATCCGGCCTGACTCAACGATCAAGCCCACCGTCTGAGCGATACGACCGCCAGACTCGCGCGACCAGCCTCGCGTCAGATCTATACCAAGAGGACACACCGTGGCACGTTATCTCGGCCCCAAGGCCAAACTTTCACGCCGTGAAGGCACCGATCTCTACCTCAAGAGCGCGCGCCGCCCGATCGCCGACAAGTCCAAATTCGAGACCAAGCCGGGCCAGCATGGCCGTACCTCGGGCCAGCGAACCTCCGACTTCGGCCTGCAACTGCGCGAGAAGCAAAAGGTCAAGCGCATGTACGGCGTCCTTGAGCGTCAGTTCCGCCGCTACTTCGCAGAGGCTGAGCGACGCAAAGGCAATACCGGCGCGAACCTGCTGTTCTTGCTGGAGTGCCGGCTGGACAACGTTGTCTACCGCATGGGTTTCGGCTCGACCCGTGCCGAGTCACGCCAGTTGGTGTCTCACCAGGCGATCTTGGTCAATGGCAAGAGCGTGAACATTCCCTCGTATCTGGTCAAGGCCGGTGACGTGATCGCGTTGCGCGAGAAGTCCAAGAAGCAACTGCGTGTGACCGATGCGTTCAAGCTTGCCGATTCGATCGGCATGCCAGGCTGGGTTCAGGTTGATGGCACCAAGCTCGAGGGTATTTTCAAGAAAGTACCTGAGCGTGACGAATTCGGCGCCGAGATCAACGAATCACTGATCGTCGAACTGTACTCACGTTGATGCGATGCCGGCGCGCGACCAACTGGTCGTCGCGTCCGCCCACTCGCACCGGCTTGCCGGGCACGGCGCGAGTTGATTTCTGCCCGGCATGGTCCGCCAGCCTTATCGGTGTAACGAGCCGAGGGTATTGAGAGGAACAGGATTCGATGCAAACCAATCTGCTGAAACCCAAAGCCATACACGTTGAGCCCTTGGGCAACAACCGTGCGAAAGTCACGCTCGAGCCCTTCGAGCGCGGTTATGGGCACACCCTGGGCAATGCGCTGCGGCGCGTGCTGCTGTCGTCGATGGTCGGCTATGCCCCGACGGAAGTCACGATCGCCGGGGTGTTGCACGAGTACTCGACGGTCGACGGCGTTGCCGAAGACGTGGTCCACATGATGCTGAACCTGAAGGGCGTCGTCTTCCGCCTGCACAACCGTGACGAAGTCACGCTGGTGGTTCGCAAAGAGGGCGAAGGCCCGGTCACCGCCGCTGATGTGCAGGTGCCGCATGACGTCGAAATCATGAACCCTGACCATGTCATCGCGCACCTGGCGCACGGCGGCAAGCTGGACATGCAGATCAAGGTCGAAAAAGGCCGTGGTTATGTGCCTGGCAGCATGCGGCGTTACGGCGACGAGCCGACCAAATCCATTGGTCGCATCGTGCTCGATGCGTCGTTTTCGCCGGTTCGCCGGGTGAGCTACTCGGTCGAAAACGCCCGGGTCGAGCAACGGACGGACCTCGACAAGTTGGTGATGGAGATCGAGACCAATGGCGCTGTGACGCCTGAGGAGGCGATCCGTGCATCGGCGCAAATTCTGGTCGATCAACTGGTGGTGTTCACAGGCCTGCAGCCTCACGAAACAGCAGGCGGTGCCTATGGCGGCGCGGAGCGTACCAAAGAGATTCATGACCCGATCCTGTTGCGTCCGGTCGACGAACTCGAACTCACGGTGCGTTCTGCGAATTGCCTGAAGGCTGAGAACATCTACTACATCGGCGACCTGATCCAACGCACCGAGACCGAGTTGCTCAAGACGCCGAATTTGGGCCGCAAGTCGCTCAATGAGATCAAGGAAGTGCTGGCGTCGCGTGGGCTTACGCTCGGCGCCCGGCTCGAGAACTGGCCTCCGCAAGGCCTGGACAAACGCTGAGACCAGTGTTTGATCCGCAACCAGGGTAGGCTCGACGAGCTATGCCCTTGTGCAAGCCCCGGTACCTGACACGGCCGGGGTTCTATAACGAAAGGAAAGCACCATGCGTCACCGCCAAGGACTTCGCAAACTCAACCGCACCAGTGCGCACCGCCTGGCGATGCTACGCAATATGTGCGTGTCGCTGCTGCGCCACGAGGCCATCAAGACCACCGTTCCAAAGGCCAAGGAGTTGCGCCGCGTGGTCGAGCCACTGCTCACGATGGGCAAGACCCCCAGCCTGGCCAACCACCGGCTGGCTTTCGCCCGCCTGCGCGACCGCGAGATCGTCACCAAGCTGTTCAAGGAACTCGGACCGCGTTACCAGACTCGCCCGGGCGGTTACACCCGGATCCTGAAGATGGGTTTCCGTGTCGGTGACAATGCGCCGATGGCGTTTGTCGAACTGGTCGATCGTCCGGATCCCACCGGCGCTGCGGCCACTGACGTCTCGGAAGATTGATCAGCAAGGATCGCGCGACGCGCGCTCCGCTGCAAGAATGCCAGCCTGTGAGCTGGCATTTTTTTTGCCCTGTCGTTGCGCAACCATGAACGCCACACCCGCCATGTCTGTCTTGCCAATCTGCCTGCGCGACCTGATCGCGCGGTTCACCCTCGCAGCAGTCTTGGCGCTGGCCTTGCCGGTCTGGGCTGCTGATCAGTTTCTGCCGCCAGAGCAGGCCTTCGCGGTCAGCGCCAGAATGGTGGCGCCGCAGCGCGTTGAGGTCTTGGTTCGCATCACCAGCGGCTATTACGTCTATCGCGAGCCTTTTCGATTCAGCGCCGAAGGTGCGACGCTCGGACCGGCTGAGTTGCCGGCAGGTCAGGTTAAATTCGACACCAACTTCCAGAAGAACGTCGAAACCTACCGCGATGAGCTGCGCATCGCGCTGCCGCTGGCGCAGTCTGGCGGCCCGTTCAAGCTCAAGGTGGTGACGCAGGGTTGTGCTGATGCTGGGCTGTGCTACCCGCCGATGAGCACCGAGTTGCGGCTGGACCCTGCGGTCGTGGACGGCGACCAGACCTTGGCGGCACGCCAAACCGGCGCTGGGCTGCTAGACGCCGACGGCGCGATCGTCGACAGGATGCTTCGCGCTGGACGGCTCTTGCCTGTGCTGGGTTTGTTTTTCGGCTTGGGCTTGTTGCTGTCGCTGACGCCCTGCGTCTTGCCCATGCTCCCCATCCTGTCGTCCTTGATCTTGGGCTCGGGCGAGCGGCCATCGCGTTGGCGTGGGCTCGCGTTGGCTTCGGCCTATTCCTTGGGCATGGCGTTGGTCTACACCTCGCTGGGGCTCGCCGCCGGGCTGGCGGGCGAGGGCTTTGCCGCCGCGCTTCAGACGCCCTGGGCGATCGGTGCGTTCTCAGCCCTGCTCGCCTTTTTCGCGCTGTCGATGTTCGATGTCTACGAGCTGCGGCTGCCAGCGCGTTTCACCGGGCACATGAGCGGTCACGCGAACCGGCTGCCTGCGGGTCAGTTCGCGGGCGTGTTCGTGATGGGTGGCGTGTCGGCGTTGATCGTCAGCCCTTGTGTCACCGCGCCGCTGGCGGGTGCTTTGTTGTTCATCAGCCAGACCGGCGATGTGGTGTTGGGCGGTGCGGCGCTGTTTGCGATGGCAGCGGGCATGAGCGTGCCATTGCTCCTGCTGGGCGTGTCCGCAGGTCAATGGCTGCCCAAAGCGGGCGCCTGGATGCAAGGCGTCAAGCAACTGTTCGGCGTGATGATGCTGGGCGTTGCGCTGTGGGTCGCCAGGCCGGTGTTGCCCGCGCCATTGGTTATGCTGCTGTGGGGTTTGGTCTTGCTGCTGTCAGGCTTCTTGCTGCAGCCGTTTTCGGCGTTGACACACCACCGGCATGTGTTCCGCGTGGCGTTGCAGCGCAGCCTCGGCGTGGCGGCGCTCACGCTCGGGGTGATGCAGATGGTGGGCGCGGGCTCGGGTGGGCAGGATCCACTGCGCCCGCTGGGCGAATTCACTGGTTCGGCGGCCGATGCCAGGCCGGCGCCGGTGTTCCAGATCGTTCAGAGCGAGGCGGCGTTTGACGCGGCCCTGAAGTCTGCGGCGGGGCGTCCGGTGATGCTGGACTTCTACGCCGACTGGTGTGTCTCCTGCAAGGAGATGGATCGACTCACCTTCAAGGATTCCAGGGTCGTTGCACGATTGAGCCAGGCCTTGTTGATCAAGGCCGATGTCACGGCCAACACTGAAAGCCAGCGCGCACTGCTGCGGCGATTCAAGCTGTTCGGCCCACCGGGCACCTTGTTCTTCGATGCGCAGGGCCGCGAGATCGTCGCTGCGCGGGTGATGGGATTCCAGGATGCACGCCGATTCGAGGACACGCTGTCCCAAGCCGGTTTGTGACCGCTTCGGCAGTGCTTGCAGCAGTCCTTGCTCTGGCCGCACGGCCGCTGTGCTATACTTCTATTTCCAGTCGCGGGGTGGAGCAGCCTGGTAGCTCGTTGGGCTCATAACCCAAAGGTCGCAAGTTCAAATCTTGCCCCCGCAACCAAATTTCAGATTCGGCCTCGCGCCGAAGTCAGCGCCAACCGAGAGGTTGGCGTTTTGCATTGCGGCTCTGACAGCGCTGCATCCGGCACATGCCAGATTCGGCCTGAGGACTGACCACCACCGATGCGCCAGATGAGTGACGACGTCCAACCCGGTCTGCTGGTCCTGCACGGCAACCGCACCGAGTTGCTGGGCGAGGCAGTGTTCGACTGGCTTGCGCGCCAGCCGCTGCGCCCGCTTGAGCAGGAGATCTTCCTGGTGCAGAGCAACGGCGTGGCCGAGTGGCTCAAGATGGCACTGGCCAGCCAGGGCGGTATTTTTGCCGCCGCCAGAGTGGAACTGCCGGGGCGTTTTTTGTGGCGGGCTTACCGCCAGATGCTCGGGCGTGACGCCGTACCGCTTGAATCGGCCATGGACAAGCTGCCATTGACCTGGCGCTTGATGCGGCACCTGCCCGAGTTGGCGCAGGCTCCGGGTTTCGAACCCTTGGCCGGCTTCCTGCGCCAAGGTGAGATGGACCGTCGCCTTCAACTCGCCCAGCGCCTGGCCGATCTCTACGACCAGTACCAGGTCTACCGCGACGACTGGCTCGCCGCCTGGGCCGTCGGCGACGACAGCCTGCCAAGTCCTGCGCCAGGCGCTGCCCGCGTTTTGCCGGGCGACCAGCGTTGGCAGGCCATGCTGTGGCGCGAACTGCTGGCGCCACTGGACCAGAGCCAGCGCGCAGGCATTCGGTCGCAGTTGAACAGTCGCTTCATTGCGGCGCTGGATGCAGGGGCTTCGCCTGTCGCGCCGCTTGCCAGGCGGGTGGTGTTGTTCGGCATGTCCCAGGTGCCGATGCAGACGCTGCAGGCGCTGGCCGCGCTGTCGACCCATTGCCAGGTCTTGCTGGCGATCCCCAATCCTTGTCGCTACCACTGGGCCGACACGATCGCTGGGCGCGAGTTGTTGCAGTTGCAGCGTCACCGCCACCCGCTGCGCCTAGGGCGTGATCTGGCCGACGTACCGCTCGAGCAGATGCACGCCCACGCGCACCCATTGCTTGCTGCCTGGGGCCGCCAGGGGCGCGATTTCGTGCGCCAGCTTGACGCTTTCGATGACGCGCAACTCGCGCAGCAGCGCTTCCCTCTGGCCAAGGTCGATTTGTTCGACGGCGCGCCGGGGCTCAGCTTGTTGCAGCAGGTGCAGGCCAGCATCCGCGACCTGGTGCCGTTGGCTGAGCAACCGCGCGTGAGGGCGGATATTGGCGACCGATCGATCGTGTTTCACATCGCCCACTCGGTGCAGCGCGAGGTCGAGATCCTCCACGACCAACTGCTGGCCCTGTTGGCCGATCCGCCCGAGGGTCGGCCCCTGCAACCGCGCGAGATCGTCGTGATGGTGCCTGACATCGCCCGCTTCGCACCGGCGGTTCGAGCGGTGTTCGGTCAGCCCGGGCGCGGCGATGCCCGTTTCATTCCGTTCGACATCGCCGACCTGGCGGAGCGCGGCAACAACCCGCTGTTGATCGCGCTGGAATGGCTGCTGCGCCTGCCGCAGCAGCGCTGCCGGCTGAGCGAACTGCGCGACCTGCTTGACGTGCCGGCGCTGGCGCAACGCTTCGGCCTGCAAGCAGGCGATTTGCCGCGGCTGAACCAGTGGATGGAGGGTGCGGGTATTCGCTGGGGCCTGAACGCTGCGCAGCGCGCTGAGCAAGGCCTGGCGGCCTGCGGCGACCAGAACAGCTGGCTGTTCGGCTTGCGCCGCATGCTGCTGGGCTATGCAGTCGGCGAGCCGGGTCCGATCACTGACGCGCTGGTCGACGCGACCGCAATCGAGCCCTATGCCGAGATTGGCGGGCTAGAGGCCTCGATCGCCGGCTCGCTGGCGGCGTTGGTCGACGCGCTGCAGCAGTGGTCGGCGCTGGCGGCTATTCCGGCCACGCCGACCGACTGGGCAGCGCGCGGCCTGCTGTTGCTGAGCTCCATGATCGCGCCGACCGACGAGCGTGAACGCCTGACCGTCGCCGCGCTGCAGGCTTCGTTGGCGGCTTGGCTGGCGGCCTGCGAGACAGCGGGTTTCGACCAGCCGGTGCCGCTTGCCGTGGCGCGCGAGGCTTGGTTGGCGGGTATCGACGAACCCGCACTGTCGCGCCGTTTCAAGTCCGGCGGGGTGACCTTCTGCACATTGCTGCCCATGCGCGCGTTGCCGTTCGAAGTGCTGTGCCTGCTGGGCATGAACGACGGCGACTTTCCGCGCGGCAGCGCACGCAGCGATTTCGACCTGATGGCCTGGCCCGGCCAACAGCGCCCCGGTGACCGATCCCGTCGCGACGATGACCGACAGCTGATGCTCGAAGCGCTGCTGTCGGCCAGGCGCGTGCTCTATGTCAGCTGGGCCGGGCGCAGCGCGCGCGACAACAGCGAACAGCCGCCGTCGGTGCTGGTGTATCAGTTGCGTGACTACCTGGCGGCGGGCTGGGCCGGCGAGGTGCTCGCCGAGCGCACCTCCGAGCATCCGCTGCAGCCCTTCAGTCGCCGCTATTTCGAGCTGCCTGGCACTGACTTGTTCACCCACGCTCGCGAATGGCGCGCCGCCCATCTCGCGCCGCTGGTCAGCTCGCAGCGAGCTGCCAGCCTGGCGCCAGACCTCGACCAGGGATTGACCGTCACCGCTTTGGCGGCATTTCTGCGCAACCCGGTCCGGCATTTCTTCCGCACCCGCCTCGGCGTGGTGTTCGGCGACGCCACAAGCGCCGCGCCGGACGAGGAGTCCTTCGGTCTCGACGGGCTCACGCAGTACAGCTTGCTCAGCGAGGTGCTCGACCAGGTCATCGCTTCGCTGCCCGAGTTCGCAGGGCGTGCTGCCGCAGGCGACGCGCCGGACCTGCGGCCGCTGGTCACCGCGCAGCTGGCCCGCATCGCTCGGGCTGGCAGGCTGCCGATGGCTGAGTCTGGCGATCGCACGGCGCAGGCCCTGGTCGAGGACTTGCTGCCGATGTTGGCCGCCTGGCACAGCATCTGCTCGCTGTACCCGCAACCCTGTGCCAAGCTGGCGCTGCGATACACCCAGAGCGGCCTGGCGATCGACGACTGGCTGGACGGGTTGCGCGCCGCGCCGGCACAGGCTGGCTTGCCGGTCTGGCTCGAGTTGTCAGCCAGCCGGCTCTGCGACCGCCAAGCGGTGCGGCCCGACAAGCTGATCACGGGCTGGATCCGCACGGTGGTGAGCAGTGCCTGCGGTACCCCGGCGCGGGGCGTGATCGTCGGCCGGGACGCCAGCGTCACGCTCGAGCCCTTGCCGACCGAGCAAGCCCGGGCCGCGCTCGACGCTTTGCTGCAAGCCTGGTGCGAAGGCTTGGTCGGGCCGCTGCCTTTGGCTTGCCGCACCGGCTTCGCGCTGCTCGCGGGCAGCGACGCGGTGGCCTCGGTTTACGAGGGCAGCCGCTACCTCAGCGACGCCATGGGCGGCGAGGTCGACGATCCCTGTCTGGCGCGGCTTTACCCAGACTTCGAGTCGCTCAGTGCCGACGGCCGCTTCGCCGACCTGGCCGATCGGCTTTTGCAACCGATCGCTGCCTGGGCTCGGCACGGCGTGTCCTTCGAACGCCACGCATTCCTCGAACCGGCGGTCGTTGCCGCTGGCGGCGACGATGGCTGAGGTCCTGCAGGCGCTGAGCTTCCCGTTGCGGGGCAGCCAGCTGATCGAGGCCAGCGCGGGCACGGGCAAGACCTGGACCATCGCCGCGCTCTATCTGAGGCTCGTGCTCGGGCATGGCGGTGCGCAAGGCTTTGGCCGACCGCTGCTGCCGTCCGAGATCCTGGTGATGACATTCACCCGCGCCGCCACCCGCGAACTGTCGGACCGCATCCGCGCCCGCCTGCTGCAAGCGGCGGCCTGCCTGCGTGGCGAGACGGCGCCCGACGACGTGCTGCTGGCCGGCTTGATGGTGGACTATCCCGACGGCGAGTCGCGCAGCGCCGCCGCTTGGCGCCTGGCGATGGCCGCTGAGAGCATGGATGACGCCGCAGTCCACACGATCGACGCCTGGTGCCAGCGCATGCTGCGGGAGCACGCGTTCGACAGTGGCTGCCTGTTCGACGAGGTGCTCAGCGCCAACGAGGACGCGATGCTGGCCGACGCCGCCCGCGACTACTGGCGCCAGCAGCTCTATCCCTTGGCTGGCACGGCGCTCGACTCGGCGTTGCGGGTCTGGCGGGATGTCGCTGCGCTGACGCTTGACGCGCGTGAGTTGCTGACCCAGTCGCTGCCAAACGACGCCGGCCAAGGCCCGTTGGCGTCGCTGATCGCCGTCGCGTCGGCAGAACGCGACCGGGCGCTGGCGGGCCTGAAACAGGGCTGGGTCGGGCGCGCCTCAGCGATGCAGGCCTGGGTCGCCGGGCAACTGGCCGACAAGCAATGCCCTTTCGACAAGCGCAAGCTCCCGGCGCGTCACTGCGCCGCCTGGCTAGACGCGTTGGCGGCCTGGGCCGGCGATCCGCTGGCGCAGACGCCTGATCTCAAGACCGGCGCCATCCGCCTGACCCCGACCGGCATGAACGAGGTGCTCAAGCCCGACGCATGGGTTGAGTTGCCAGCCGAATTCGAGGCCTTTGCCCAACTGCTGAAAGCCCTGGCCGAACTGCAGCCGCTGGGGCCGCAGCTTCGGCTGCATGCCGCGGCCCGCATTGGCCAGCGTCTGGCCGAGCTCAAACGCCAGCAGGGCAGCTTCGGTTTTGCCGACTTGCTGCAACGGCTCGACCAGGCCTTGAGTGTCGAGGTCAACGGCGCCAACGCCGAGCGCTTGCGCCAGCGCATCCTGGCACAGTACCCGGTGGCGCTGGTCGACGAGTTCCAGGACACCTCGCCGCAGCAGTCGCGGATTTTTGACCGGCTCTACCGCATCGCCGACAACGATCCGGCCAGCGCCTTGCTGCTGATCGGCGACCCCAAGCAGTCGATCTACGGCTTCCGCGGTGCTGACATCCACAGCTACCTCGGTGCGAGGCTTGCCACTGAAGGCCGCCACCATGTGCTGGGCACCAACCACCGCTCGACCCAGGCTTTGGTGGCGGCGGTCAACCACTTGTTCGAGCAAGCCGAGGCGCGCGACGGCACTGGCGCTTTCATGTTCCGCACGCTGTCCGAGGCTGGCGACGCTTGGTCCAACCCGCTGCCCTTCGAGCCGGTCCAGGCCAGAGGTCGGGCCGAGGTTTTCGTTTGTGCCGACGCCGTGGTACCGGCGCTGACCCTCAGCCTGGACCCGCGCTTGCTCGATGTGGCGACCAGCGTGCGTGAGTTTGCCGCCCGCTGCGCCGAGCAGATCGTCGGTTTGCTCAACGACGAGCGTGCCGGCTTCGAGCATCCGCAGACCGGATTCAGGCGGCTGGCGCCGGCCGATATTGCGGTTCTGGTGCGCACCGGCCAGGAGGCCGCAGCGGTACGGCACGAACTGCGCCGCCGGCAGGTGGCCTCGGTCTATCTGTCGGACAAGGACTCGGTGTTCGACAGCGACGAGGCCGGCGACTTGCTGCGCTGGCTACAGGCAGTGGCTTCACCGTTGGATCTGCGGCTCGCGCGTGCGGCGCTGGCCACCCGAACCTTGGACCTGTCGATCCTCGAACTGACGCATCTCGCCGATGACGACGAGGCCTTCGACGCCCAAAGCGAACAACTCAAGCAGTTGAACAGTGTCTGGCGCAGCCAAGGTGTGCTGACGATGCTGCGCCAGACCTTGCACCGCTTTGACCTGCCAGCGCGCTGGCTGGGCCAGGTGCCGTCGGACCCGGCCGAGCGCGCACTCGACGGTGAGCGCAGGCTGACCAATTTTCTGCACCTGGCCGAACTGCTGCAGGCTGCCAGCGCCCAGCTTGACGGTGAGCAGGCGCTGATCCGTTGGTTGACCCAGCAGATCGCCGGCGCTGCGGCCAGCGGTGACGAGCAGATCGTCCGGCTAGAGAGTGACGCTGACCTGGTCAAGCTGGTGACGGTGCACAAGTCCAAGGGGCTGGAATATCCGCTGGTGTTTCTGCCCTTTGCCGCGGGCTTCAGGCCTGTCGCCAAAGCCCGCACCCGCTTCGTCAGCCTGGCCGATGGCGCAGGCCAGCGCAGTCTGCACCTTCAGCCCACGGCCGAGCAGATCGCTGCGGCCGACCAGGACCGGCTGCGCGAGGACTTGCGCTTGCTGTATGTCGCGCTGACGCGGGCCCGGCATGCGCTGTGGGTCGGCGTGGCGGCGCTCAAGCGGGGCCAGCGCGCCGATTGCTTGCTGCACCGCAGCGCCATCGGCTACTTGCTGTGCGGACCAGACAGCCAGCCAGTAGAGGCGATCAGCGGGGCGATCGCCACGGCGGTCCGGCCTTGCGCGGGCATCGCGCTGCAGCGCGCCGAGTCGCCTTCGCTGACCCGACGCACGCTGTTGCTGCCGCGCGGCCTGCCCAAGGCCTTGCGCGAGATCGTCCCCTACAGCGCCAGTTTCGAGCGCCGCTGGACCTTGGGCAGTTTCTCGCTGTTGGTGCGCTCGCTGCCAGCACCGGCGTTCGCAGCGACGCTTCGCGATGACGAGCGCTTCGACCCCGCCGACCTCGCCGATGGTCATGGTCTTGCCGGCGCTGCTGACCGGGCCGCGCTGCCAGAACCTGCAGCGGACCCGTCAGCAGCCAGCCCGGCCTGGCACCGCTTTCCGCGCGGCGCGCTGCCGGGCAATTTCTTGCACGACCAACTCGAGTGGCTGGCCGGCGAGGGCTTTGACCAAGTCGCGTCGCCAGCGCTGCAGCAGCAGTTGTTGCGTCGTTGCGAGCGCCTGGGCTGGGGTCACCGCGGGCCAGCGGTCGTGGACTGGCTGGTGCAGGTCATCCAGACGCCGCTGCCTGCGGTCGGCGCAGCGTTGGCCGAGATCGCCGACCCGCTGCCGGAAATGGAATTCTGGCTGCCCAGTCAGTCCTTGGACTGTGGCGCGTTGGACCGGCTGTGCCGGGCCCATCTGTTGGCCGGGCTCGACCGTCCGGCGCTGCCTGAGCGCGAGCTGCAGGGCATGTTGATGGGGTTTGCCGACCTGGTGTTCGAGCATGGCGGACGCTACTGGGTGCTTGACTACAAGTCCAACCACCTCGGCGACCACGACGCCGAATACAGCAAACCGGCGCTGGAAGCCGCGATGGCCGAGCACCGCTACGACCTGCAGGCCGCGCTGTACTTGCTGGCGCTGCACCGGCTGCTGAAGGCTAGACTTGGCGTCGGCTACGATCCAGCGCGCCAGCTCGGCGGTGCGGTCTACTTGTTCTTGCGTGGCATCCGGGGACCGACCCGGGGCTGTTACTTGGTCGAGCCGTCGCCGGCCTTGCTCGACGCCCTGGACGCGATGCTGGGCGGCACCAGCCGCTGTGAAGCATGAGCACGCCAACCCTGAGCATGACGTTTCGTGAAAGCGATGGGTTGCTGCAGCGGCTCAAGGACTGGTCCGAGCAGGGCTGGATCCGGCGCCTGGACAGCGCTTTCGCGGCCTTCCTGGCCGATCTCTGCCCCGAGGCATCGGCGCCCGTACTGCTCGCCGCCGCGCTGGTCGCCCATCTCGAAGGTCGAGGCCACAGCTGTCTGCGGGTCGACGCCATGCTGCTCGACGCCGAGGCCTTGCTGGGCTGGCCGACCCAGGCGCTGGACGAACTGCGCGCGCTGCTGACCGACCTGCCGCCAGACCCACAGGACTGGTTTGCCGCGTTGCGCGCCAGCCCGCTGGTCTGGGTCGAGGGCGAGGGCGACGCCGTGCAGCGGCCTTGGGGGCCATCCCCGCTGGTCTTGGCCGGCAGCAAGCTCTACCTGCGGCGCTACTGGGGCTACGAGCGGCGGGTGGCTTGCCAGGTGCTGGCGCGCAGCCAGGCCGCAGGTGCCGTCGACCTGCTTGCCGCCAGGCAATGGCTGGACTTGTTGTTTCCGGCGCCCACCGAGGTGACAACCGAGGTCGATTGGCAGAAAGTGGCTTGCGGCGTGGCGTTGGGCTCGCGGCTGGCGGTGATCACCGGCGGCCCGGGCACGGGCAAGACCTACACCGCGGCCAGGCTGCTGGCGTTGCTGTTTGCGGTCGATCCGGCACCGCAGCTGCTGCGGGTGGCGCTGGCCGCGCCGACCGGCAAGGCTGCAGCAAGGCTCAAGCAGGCTATCGAGGCTGCGCTGACCGAGTTACAGGATCTCCTCGGCGATCGACTGCTATTGCGCGAGCTGGCCTCGCACATCGGCCCAGCGCGCACCCTGCATTCGCTGCTGGGCGCGAGCCCCGACAGCCGGCGATTCCGTGCTGACGCTGCGCACCCGCTGGCGCTGGACCTGCTGATCGTCGACGAGGCGTCTATGGTTCACCTGGAGATGATGGCTTCGCTGCTTGAGGCCATGCCGTCGCATGCCCGCATCATCCTGCTCGGCGACAAGGACCAGCTGGCCTCGGTCGAGGCCGGCGCGGTGCTCGGTGACCTTTGTCGGGACGCCGAGCAAGGGCGCTACCGGCAAGTCACCGCGGAATTCATCGAATCGGTGACCGGCCAGCGCCTGCCCGCCGAGCAGGTGCAGGGCGGACCGGCGCTGGCGCAGCGCACCGTGATGCTGCGCCAGAGCCGGCGTTTCGGCGGTCCGATCGGCGCGCTGGCCAAGGCTGTCAACGCCGGCAATGCCCAGGCCGCCTCGGCGCTGCTGCAGGCCGGCGCGGGCCTGCCCTTGTTGGGGCTGACGGCACCGACGCCACATGTGCTGCTGCGCCTGGCGCTGCAAGGGCGGCCCGGCGCCGAGGGTGGCTACGGGCATTACCTGTCGATGCTGCGCCAGCGCCCCGGCTTCGATCGTTCCGAGCAGCACGCTGCCTGGGTGCTGGCGCTGTTGGTCGCGTTCGACCGCTTCAGGCTGCTGTGCGCGTTGCGAGATGGCGAATGGGGTAGCTCGGGCCTGAACGCTGCGGTCGAGCGCGAATTCGTCGCCCAAGGCCTGCTGTTCAAGCGCGGCGATTGGTACGAGGGCCGGCCGGTCATGGTCACGCGCAACAACCCCGGCGTCGGCGTGTTCAACGGTGACATCGGCATCGCTCTCAAACCTTTCGCGCCTGACGCGCCGCTTCGCGCTTATTTTCTCGACGGCGCGGCGGTCCGGTCGGTCGCGGTCAGCCGACTGGCCGAAGTTGAAACCGCTTTCGCGATGACGGTGCACAAGTCGCAGGGATCGGAGTTCGAGCATTGCGTGTTGGTGCTGCCCCAAGCGCCCAGCCGGGTGTTGACGCGCGAGTTGGTCTACACCGGCATCACCCGGGCCCGCGAAGCCTTCACGCTCGTCTCGGGGCGACCGCAGGCTTTCGCCGATGCGCTGGCCCAGCGCACCCAGCGCGCCAGCGGCTTGCTCGAGCGCTTGTCCGACCAGCCGGCAGACCCTGAGCTCGGTCCCGATTCGACTTAGCTTCGATCGCGGGTCAACGCACACGCGGGTTGCGGGGGACCTTGCGGGGGACCGGGTCTTGAATTTGAACCCCCTTCAGATTCAAGACCCGGTCCCTGCTTCAGCTGGTCCCTGCTTCAGCCCAGGCCTTCGAAAGTTGCAGGCTCGGGGTTCGTGCACGGCTTGTTACTGCGGTTGTAGACCGCTATCCCTGTCTGGATTTTCTTTGGCTTCGATGGGTCTTCAACGCACTCGCGCACGGAACTCGCTACGTGGATCCGCGCCACGCTGGCTCAGCGTCGAAAACGAGCTAGTCAATTTTTTCCCTTGCCTGCCAAGGCGAAAATAGACGAGACTGGCAAGATCGTTGAAAGTGCTCGATAAAATAAGTTTCTAACATCGTTTCCGCTCTACTCCCGCATCAATGGTATGCAGAGACTGATAACGAATGTGATAAGCGTCCAATGATGACCATCCAGACAGACATCTCCAGTGTTCGCCATGTCGGTCACGACCGCATGCCAACGAATCGCTGGCAATCCGAATGCGCGCTGAAGCTGCCAGGCTTGCGCCCGTCGTCGTTGATGCTCGCCGCTCTGGCGGGCGGCGATGCTGTTGACGGCGGCTTGACAGCGATGGTCAAAGTTCTGGGCAGTGAGGGCTTCGTTTGCGTCAACACCTGAGGCTTCAAGAACTTCGACTCGAACCAGATCGTCTCAACCGATATCAAGCAAAGCGCCGTAGCCGCTTCCGAGTCGGCATTGCCCAGAGCGTTCGAAATGCTCGAACTCACGCTGCGGGTTGCCGACGCGCCAGCGATCAGCGTTGGCGACCGTGACCCGAAACGTACCGGGAACTCGCGACTTCAGCAACGACAGCGGTACGGTGACCCGCAGTGCTGTTGCATGGCAAGGCCAGTGGCCAGGTCGACTACCGCCAATCGGTGCGGCGCTGCGTGTTGGTCGAAGGACAAGACCAAGAGTCTTTCATCCGCTCGCGAAGCCAAGCGACTCGCGTGTTCGTCAACCCTCTCGATGGCGACATCCCGGTCGATGGGTTGCGAATCGCGGCCGGGTCCGCGGTTCTCGCCGGAGATCGTTGCGGCAGCAAGATGATGTTTGTGCCGTTGGGGGTGCGTCGAACGGCGAAATGAGAACCTCTTTGCCACTGGTGATATATTCAGTCGAATGACTATTGAATGGAGTGAATGAAATGTTCAAGAGAGAATTTTTGCGTAAAGCCCTGTTGGTTGC
>CAMCTC010000060.1 GCA_945878355.1 Bordetella parapertussis
ATCCGTGGCGTCAGTCTGAAGGTGAGGCGCGGCGAGATGGCCACTGTCTTGGGCAGCAACGGCGCAGGCAAGTCGACCATTCTCAAGACCATCTCGGGCGTGCTCGACCCGACCCGTGGCACGGTGATGTTCAAGGGCGAAGACATCACCGCACGCGACCCAGCCGACATCGTGCGGCGCGGGCTGGTCCACGTGCCCGAAGGTCGCGAGGTTTTTCCGCTGTTGTCGGTCAGAGACAACCTGTTGATGGGCGCCTACACGCGCCACGACCGCGACGGCGTGGCACGCGACATCGAGCAGGTCTACAACTACTTCCCGATACTGCGCGAGCGAGCCGGACAGGACGCCGGGCTGCTGTCGGGCGGCCAGCAGCAGATGCTGGCGATCAGCCGCGCGTTGATGGCTGAACCTGAGCTGATCCTGCTCGATGAGCCGAGCCTGGGCCTGAGTCCGAAGCTGACGAAAGAGATCTTCGAGATCGTCGTTCGGATCAACCGTGAACGCGGCACGACGATGCTGCTGGTCGAGCAGAACGCCAACATGGCGCTCAACGCGGCAGACTACGGCTATGTGCTGGAGAACGGTCGCATCGTGATGGAAGACCGCTGCGAGGTGCTGCGCGAGAAGGACGACATCCGCGAGTTTTACCTCGGCATAAAGGACACCGGCGTTCGCGGCGAGCGGCGTTGGAAAAAGAAAAAGACCTGGAGATGAACGCCCCCCCCGAAGCGCCTTCGGCGTCCTTTCAGGCCGCGCTGGGCCAGAGGCCCAGCCCTTCGTCAGGCACAAACGGCGCACCGTTTGTGTCCGGACTCAGCTCCCCAGGGGGCGGACGCCTGTGGCCCGGCGGAGCCGGATCCACGGCGTCTGCTTGGTTCGGCCTTCGCGCTTGGCGTCGATCTGCGCTGCTCGGCACAAGCTCGGCGCGCTCGCGACGCTTCCTTCACGATCTCAATCCGTGACCCCGACATCGCGGTACCACGAATGAACTCTGCTGCATCACCCATCGTCACCACCTGCCGCCCCGGCTGGGTGCCCGAAGTCCTGACCTTCGACACCGTGCCCAAGATGTTCTGGCAGCGCGTCGACGAATTGGGCAGCGCGGTGATGATGCGCCAGAAGGACCTGGGCCTGTGGCGTGCCTATACCTGGACCGAGGTCGGTCGGGCCGTCGCTGAAATCGGTGCTGGTCTGGCCTGCCTGGGTTTCGAGCCTGGCGAGGTCGCCTCGGTGCTGGCCAATACCTGCCGCGAGTGGGTGTGGGCCGATCTGGCCGTGCAAAGCATGGGCGGCGTCTGCAATGGCATTTACCCCACCGATGCCGCATCGCAGGTCGAGTACCTCTGCACCGACTCGCACAGCGTGTTCCTGTTTGTCGAGGACGACGAGCAGCTCGACAAGTACCTGGAGACCCGCGACCGCCTGCCCCATGTCAAGCGCGTCATCGTGTTCGACATGAAAGGCCTGCACAAGTTGGACGATCCGGCCGTGATGAGCCTGGATGCCCTGCGCGCGTTGGGACGCGAAGCCCTGAGTCAGCAACCCGACCTGCTGCCGAGGCGGCTTGCCAGCCGGGGGCCGCAAGACCTGGCGGTGCTGGTTTACACCTCGGGTACCACCGGTCGGCCCAAGGGCGCCATGATCACCCACGCCAACATCTGCGCTGCGCTGGCCGCCACCGGACCAGCTCTGTTCGAGCGCCTGCCGATGGGCGGCGAGCGGGTCGCCTTCCTGCCCTTGTGCCACATCGCCGAGCGCATGATTGGTGAGTACGTCTCGATCCTGCGCAAGTCGACCATCAACTTCGTCGAGAACCCCGAGACGGTGTTCGAGAACCTGCGCGAGGTGCAGCCGATGGTGTTCTTCGCGGTGCCTCGGGTTTGGGAGAAGGTGTTCTCGACCGTGGCCATCACCATTCGCGAGGCCGGCAAGTTGCAGCAACTGGCCTATGCCTGGGCCTTGGGCGAGGGCATGCAGCGTGTCGCAGCGCTCGAGGCTGGCACCCAGCCTGGCATGCTGCTGCGACTGCGCTACTGGCTGGCGCGCAAGCTGGTGATCAACAACGTGCGCCGCATGGTGGGGCTGGACCGAGTGCAACTGGCACTGACCGGCGCCGCGCCGATCTCGCCCGAACTGATTCGCTGGTACCAGGCCATTGGCGTGCCGCTGCGAGAGGGCTGGGGCATGACCGAGACCACGGGCGGGGGCACCATCACGCCCATCGATGCGGGCAAACCCGGCAGCATCGGCTTGCCCGGACCGGGCGTCGAGATGCGCATCTCCGAGCAGGGCGAGATCCTGATGCGCGGCGCCAACGTGTTTGCGGGCTACCTCAACCTGCCCGAGAAGACCGCCGAGGCGATCGATGCCGATGGCTGGCTGCACACCGGCGACGTCGGACGGGTCGACGCCGACGGCTATTTCTACATCACCGACCGGATGAAGGACATCATCATCACCGCCGGCGGCAAGAACATCACCCCCAGCGAATGGGAAAACCAGCTCAAGTTCAGCCCTTACGTCACCGACGCGGTGGTGATCGGCGACAAGCGCGCTTACCTGAGCTGCTTGGTGATGATCGACGAAGACAACGTCGCACAGTGGGCCCAGGACCGTGACGTCCAGTTCAGTGATTTCAAGAGCCTGTGCCGCGCACCTGAAGTGATCTCGCTGATCGGCGAGGAGATCGAAAAGGTCAACAAGCAGTTTGCACGAGTCGAGCAGATCAAGCAGTTCCGCCTGATCGAGCAGCGCTTGACCGCCGAGGACGAGGAACTGACGCCGACGATGAAACTCAAGCGCTCGCTGATCAACAGCAAGTACGCGTTGCTGATCGAGGGCATGTACGCCGCAAAGGCTGCGGCCTGAGCGCCAAGCGATTCACTCAGCGGTGATCTTGCGGTCGCGGATCACCTTGCCCCAAGTGGCTGTTTCGGAGACGATCAGCCGGGCCAGTTCATCACGACTGCCGGGCTGGGGCGTCAGGCCGTGCTTTTGCAACTCGGCCTTGACCTCGGGCGCGTTCAGCGCCTTGACCAGTTCCTGATTCCAGCGCTCAAGCACCGGCAGCGGTGTCTTGCCCGGCGCCACAAAGGCATACCAGTTGGTCGCGCTGAAACCCGGGTAGCCTGATTCGGCGATCGTCGGCACATGGGGCAAGAAAGACGGCCGGGTCAGCCCGGTGCTGGCCAACGCGATCAGCTTGCCCGATTCGATGTGTGGCTGAGAGGTCGACAGCGTCGAGTAATAGGACGCGACCCGGCCCGCGAGCATGTCGTGCAGCGCCGGTGCGCCGCCTTTGTACGGGATGTGCACGGTGTCTATGCCGGCGACCAGGTTGAACAACTCGCCCGCCAGGTGCGAGGCTGAACCGGCCCCGGTCGAGGCGAAATCGAGGCTGCCGGGTTTTTTCTTGGCCAGCGCCACGAACTCGGCCAATGTCTTCGCGCCCACGCCCTGGTGAACCACCAGCACGTTGGGAAAGCTCATGCCCAGCGTCAGCGGCGCCAGGTCGCGTTGCGGGTCGTAACCCAGCTTCATCAAGTGCGGTGCGATCGCCAGCGGGCCGATCGAGCCCAACAGGATCGTGCTGCCGTCGGGCACGGCGTTGGCGACGAATTGGTGTGCAATGTTGCCGCCAGCGCCAGCGCGGTTGTCGACCACCACGGTCTGCCCCAGGCTCTCGCCAACCTTCTTGGCGACCAGGCGCGCAGCGGTGTCTGCAGCACCACCGGCAGCGAATCCGACCACCAGCGTGAGCGTCTTGCGTGGGATGTCCTGGGCCTGGACGGCCATGGCAGCGATCAGGCTGGCGACCAGCAGCAGGGTCTTTTTCATCACAGGGCTTTCGGTTTGGTTTCAGTCTTGCGCCAGCTTGAGCCTACTGGGCTGGCGCTTCTCGATCGCCCACTTCAGCAGCGCCGCGGCGCGGTACATGCCATGGGCGAACTTGCCGTAGGGCATGGTGGCGAACAAGGCCATCACCACGCCGAGGTGGACGCACAGCAGGCTGGGCAGCGCCGGCGTACCGCGCGCGGCGACCAGCGCCAAGCCGGTGGCTGCGGCTAAGAACAGCAGCGCGATGAAGCCGCGGTCCATCGCTGCTTGCGTCGGATCACCGGCCAGCGGGTCGCGCCGCAGGTTCAGCCAGCCCAAGCCTGCGCTGCCCAGCATCAGGCTCACACCTCCCGGCACGCCGAGCAGCTTGGGCAGGCTGTTCCAACCGTAGGGCGCTGGCCAGCCCAGCAGGTAGTGGTAGGCCGTTGCGCTGACGGTGGCCGCAAAACAGGCGATGAACCCGTAGAAGGTCAGGTGGTGGAAGCGCCGGCGCCAGAGCGTGAATTCGTCGTCGTCATTGTTGCAACCATCGCCATGGCCGCCGCCCAGGTGTTTCAGCCCCAGCGTGTCACGGCTGGCCTCTGCCCAAGCTGCGCTTGACGCCGGTCCAGGCGGGGCTTCGCGCCAGAAGCTGCGCAAGCCCAGTCCCAGCGCCAGCATCGCAAAGCCGAAGACTGGCGCGAACAACGAGACCATCAGCCCGTGCGGGAAGATAGCGTAGAAATCCTTGACCGGCTCGGCGGGCCACAGCGTTCCCTGGCGTGCCAGCGCGAGCAGCATGAACAAAGCCAGACCTGCGGCCAGCGCCAGCGCCAAGGTCAGGCCGGCTCGCTGGTAGAGCGCGCCGAGAGCGGCCGGCCAGGCATGCTGCACATAGGTCTGGCCGCGAACCCTGGCCAATGCCCGCGGCAGGTTGACGCCAAATTCGTGCGGCGGCGCGTACTGGCAGGCGTGCAGACAGGCGCCGCAGTTGTGACACAGGTTGGCCAGGTAATGCGCGTCGGCCGGGTTGAAGGCCAGCCTGCGTGTCATCGCCGGGAAAACCGCGCAGTAGCCTTCACAGTAACGGCAAGCATTGCAAATCTGCAACAGCCGCGCCACCTCGGCTTCGTCAGCGCTGGCAGCGTGAATCGGAATCACGCGCTGCGAGCCGGCGGGTTGACCGTCGGCCAGCGCCGCGGCCTCGCGGGTCAGGGATTCAAGCGGTGTCAAGCGCGGCTCCTGCGGTCGAGGCGTTCGAGTGGGGGGCTGAATGGGAGGCTGGGTGGCCGGTCGCTGCTGCGGCCTGGCTGCCAGCGATGCGGCCGAACGCGGTGCCTATCGACATGCCCACGCCTGCGGTATAGCCCTGGCCCAGCACGTTGCCAGCCATCATCTCGCCGGCGACGAACAGGTTGTCGCTGGGCTTGCCACCGAAGCGCACGGCGGTGCTGGCGTCGACCTGCAGCCCCAGGTAGGTGAAGGTCACCCCCGGACGCAGCGCGTAGCCGTGGTAGGGCGGGGTGTCGAGCGGTAGCGCCCAGTGGGTCTTGGCCGGCGCCAGGCCCTCGGTGTGACAGTCGTCGAGCACGGTGTGGTCGAAGCTGCCGACGCGGCAGGCCGCGTTGTAATCGGTCACGGTGCGCTGCAGCCGGTCCGGATCCAGGCCGAGCTTGGTGGCCAACTCGGGCAGACTGGCCGCGCTGATGCCGTCGAAGACCGGTGGCATGAAGCGGCCGATCGCCTTGGCGTCGATGATCGAGTAGCCGATCTGGCCCGGCTGCTGGGCCACCAGCCGACCCCAGATCGCGTAGCGCTTGGGCCAGAAGTCTTCGCCCTCGTCGTAGAAGCGCTGGCCTTCGCGGTTGACCATCACGCCCAGCGAGACCGAGTCGAGCCGGGTGCAGATGCCGCCGTCGTAGAGCGGTGCGCGCGCGTCGATCGCCACCATGTGGGCCTGGGTCGGGTCACCGATCGAATCGGCCCCAAGCGCTATCAGGTGCTTGAGCAGCACGCCGGTGTTGTAGCGGGTGCCGCGGATCAGGAAGTTGTCGGCCGGCCATTCACCCAGCGCGTTCTGGCCCCAGGCTTCGCGCAGCCACTCGCGGTTGGACTCGAAGCCACCGGCCGCGAGCACGCAGCTGCGCGCGGCGATGCGCTCACCGCCGCTGAAAGCTGCGACAAAGCGCTCGCCAGACAGCTCGATGCGGTCAACCGGGCTGTCGTAGCGGACCTGCACGCCCAAGCGCTCGGCGCTGCGGTAATAGGCGTTGACCAGCGCCTTGCCGCCGCCCAGGAAGAAGGCATTGGTCCGCGCCACGTGCAGCGCGCCCGACAGTGGCGGCTGGAAATGCACGCCATGTCGACGCATCCAGGGCCTGCAGGTCGAAGACGCTCGGATCACCAACCGGGCCAGGGCCTCGTCGGTCTTGCCCGCGGTGACCTTGAGCAAGTCCTGCCAGTACTCTTCTTCCGGGTAGGCCTCGACCAGCACATCTTGAGCTTCGTCGTGCATGCAACGCAGGTTGCGGGTGTGCATCGAGTTGCCGCCGCGCCAGGCCTTCGGTGCAGCTTCGAGCAGCAGCACGCTGGCACCGGCCTCGCGCGCCATCAACGCGGCGCACAGCGCGGCGTTGCCGCCACCGATCACCAGGACATCGACCAAGCCACGTCTCCTCAGGGTAGGGCGCCACTGTAAGCGCGAAGCCCGACCCGCAGGCCAGGCCGATCGGCCGCCCGGACTGTCAGAGGGCTTGCAGGATCGTCACCGCGCAGGCGGCTTCCTCGAAGCCGATCACACCGCCGCCGTTCTCAGCCAGGCCAATCCTGGCCCGACTGGCTTGTCGCTCGCCGGCCTCGCCGCGCAGTTGCAGCGCCAGTTCGTGGATCATCGACAAGCCGGTCGCACCGACCGGATGGCCTTTGCTGACCAGCCCGCCCGACAGGTTGATCGGCCGCTCGCCGCCCAAGGCGGTGGCGCCCGAGGCGACATAGGCACCGCCCTGGCCGATCTCGCAGAAACCCAGCATCTCGGCCTGGTAGAGCTCGCAGAACGAGGTCGCGTCGTGGACCTCGGCCACGTCGATGTCGCGCGGTGTCAGGCCGGCCATCGAATAAGCGCGCTGGGCCGCCACCTGGCTCAAGCCCGGTTCGTCCAAGCGGCGGTACTTGCCGCCGGTCAGCACGCTGGCGCTGATGCGCAGTGCGCGCTCGCGAACCGGCGCCGGCAAAGACTTCAGGAAAGCCGCCGAACAGACCAACGCGGCCGCAGCGCCGTCGCCGATCGGCGCGCACATCGCACGCGTCAGCGGCCAGCTGATCAAGCGGTCTGCCAACACTTGCTGCGGCGAGACCTCGAAGCGGTACTGCGCCAGTGGATTTTTCGCGCCCATCGCGTGGTTCTTCGACGCGCCGAATGCGATCTGCGCCGCGGTCGTGCCGTGTCGCTTCATGTGCCAGGCGGACTGCATCGCATAGGTGTCCATGAACAGCGTGCCGCCGGCATCTTTGGGGTTGAAAGGCTTGCCCGCCTGTTCGCCAGCTGCGGCGTAATAGGCCAGCCAGTCCTGCGGGTCAAGCTGGTCGATGCCGCCATCGAAGATCTCCTGGGTGCGCGACGGATCGTCGGGCACATAGGTCTTTTCGACGCCGATCGCCAGTGACAGCTCGGCAGTGCCCGACAGCACGTCTTTCCAAGCGCCGTGCAGCGCCATGCTCGCAGTGGCGCAGCCGCCTTCGACGTTGATCATGGGGACCCGCTCAGGGAACAGCTGTTCGCGCACCAGTGGCGTGAAACAGACCTGGCCTCGGATGTTGCGCTGGCCCCAGCTGCCCATGCCGCAGTTGCCGAACCAGGCGTTGTCAATCCGGTCGCCGTTGGCCAGCCCGGCATCGCGCAGCACCGCGAGGTAGGCCTCGCGGCTTAAATCCTTGAAGCTGGCGCCCGGCTGTTTGCCGAAGCGGGTGCAGCTGGTGCCTATCAGGTAAGCGTCGTTCATCTCGTCATCCCAGTGGTGTCATCCCAGTTGAACAGGCAGTCGGGACAGCCCGCGCATCGCCAGCGAGTCTATCCATTCGGTCTCGCCGGCCGCGCGTTCGATCTTGCCGAAGCGCCGGATCAACCCGGCGAAGCACAGCTGGGCTTCCAGCCTGGCCAGCGGCGCGCCCAGGCAGAAATGCAGGCCGAAGCCGAAGGTCAGGTGGCGGTTGTTTTGGCGCGCGATGTCCAGGCCTTGCGGGTTGTCGAAGCGGCGCGGGTCGCGGTTGGCAGCGTTGACCATCGCGAACACCCGATCGCCGCTGCGCAGCAGCTTGCCGCCGATCTCGTGGTCGGCCGAGACCACGCGGGTGATCGCGTTGCTTGGGCCGTCGTAGCGCAGGAACTCCTCGACCGCCGGGTTGATCAAGGCCGGGTTGTCGCGCAGGCGCTGCAACTGGTCGGGGTGGTCGAGCAGCGCGTTGGCCGAATTGCCCAGCAGATGGGTGGTGGTCTCGTGGCCGGCGAACAACACCAACATGCAGGTCGCGACCAACTCGTCTTCGCTCAGTGAGCCCTGCTCGTCGCGCGCGGTGATCATCCGGCTGACGAAGTCCTCGCCGGGCGCAGCCCGACGAGCCGCGATCACCTCGCGAAAAAAACCCGCCAATTGGGTTGCGCCGTGGCGGGCGCGGTTGTAGCGGTCGGGGTCGGCGCGCGACGATCCGACGAAGGCGCGCAAGTCGTCCGACCAGGCTTTCAAATCGGCATAGGACTGGTGCGGGATGCCCAGCAAGTCGAGGATCACATAGGCCGGCAGCGGCATGGCCACTTGCTGCGCCCAGTCCACAGGTTGGTTTTTCGGCAGCGCGTCGAGCAACTGGTCGACGATTCGGCCGACAGGCTCGGCCAGCGCTTCTATCGATCGCGGCGTGAAAGCCGTGCTCACCAATCGGCGCAACCGCGTGTGCTCGGGCGGGTCACGGAACACCATCCACAGCGACAGGTAGCGCATCACCTCGGCCAGGATCTCGCGCCGCTCACCCTTGAGTTGCGCGTAAAACGGCCGCAGCCGGTCGGGCGACATGACGTCGGACATCGCGACCTGACGCACGTCGTCATAGCGCGTGAGCACCCAGCTGCGAAGCGACTCGCTCCAGTGCACCGGGTCGTCGTCCTGCAGCTGGCTGTAGACGGGGAAAGGGTTGCGCCGCACTTCGGGAGCGGCTGGGTCGTAGGTCATGGTCATGGCGCGCAGGCTACTTCAGCGGGACAAAACTGGGTATCAGGGTTTATCGTCACAAGCACCACGGCGGGCGCCGGGAATTCCGTGATCAAGGATCGCTGCGCCGGCACTGAGCGCCCCAAGGCCGGCTGAAGCCGGCCGCCCCCCGTGGGGATCAAGCAAAGTGGCAAAGCCACATTTGCTTGAGATCAGCGTATCGACAGGTCCTATTTCGAGCTTGGCCTGCTGCCCTCCAGATTTGCCCGGATACCAATCGGCCGATTGGCTGGTAGTCTTGTGCGGATTAGCTACCAGGCCTTGTTCGCCACCCATCCGGGCTTGTTGCCCGGGCCGATGCCACCCGCTCAGGAGAGACCGCCCTTGGTCAGCCGAACCCCAGCTCCGTCCCTGCCGTCGCCGGCCAGCGCAGCGACCGCGCCGCTTGTCGCACTGCCGCTTGTTGCACTGCCGCTGACGGACCGGCGCAACCGGGTGATGTGGCTCAACAACGACCGCGTCTTTTATGCCGGGCTTCTGGGTGCGATGAGCGTGCGCACCATGGGCGGCTGGCTGGTCTACGTCTCCTTGGGTTCACCGATCCGGATAGCCGTCGGCGACGCGGCGCTGGGCGTGTTGTCGGCCGACACGGTTTGGCAGAGCACCGACCTGGCCGTGGTGCCCCCGTACACGCCGCACCGGGTGGTCTGCGATGAGCGACTGATCTGCAGCATCACGGTCGAGCCAGAGACCGTGGACGACGCCGTGCTGCCTGACTTCATGCGCTTCCACGCCGGTGCCGTGCCGGGTGACTGGCCGGGGGCGGCGCAAACCGTGCAGCGGGTGCGTGCAGCCCATACCTGGCTGCGCACCCACGGTCGCGACATCGACCTGCAGACCACCAGCTTTGACGAATGTTTTTTCGGTCAGCGCCTGGCGCCGCGCCAACTCGATCCACGCATCGCCGGCGTGCTGGAGGAAATCCGCAACGATCCTTCGCGCACCACCACGGCGCAGGACTGTGCGATGGCGGTTGGGCTGTCGTTCTCGCGATTTCTACATCTTTTCAAGGATGAGGTCGGGACGCCTTTCCGCAGTCTTCGGACCTGGAAGAGGGCGCGCAGCCTGCTGCACCATGTGACCCGAGAGGCCAACTTGGTGCACGTCGCGCTTGACACCGGATACCCCGACTCGACCCACTTCAGCCACTCGATCCGCCATGTCTATGGCCTCAAGCCTAGCGAGTTGTTCGCCGGCTCCCGGCAACTCACCGTGTTGGGTGACAGTCCGGCAGCGCGCGCTGCGCAGCAGGCCGAGCGCTGGTGTTGAACGGGTTTTGATCCGTCACAGATCTGCGGGCGTCGGCCGTCGCGTTGATGCCGGGGTTTGACCTGTCGCACAGCTTGCCGGCCCGAGCTTGATCTCCAATAGCGCATGAGTTTGCCCGGACCCGTCGATGTCGATGGCAGCGGGCAGATTCCAGGGAGCGCGGGATCATGACAAGGCAACACGGCAAACCCGGTTCGGGCAAAGGCAAGGCATTGGGCGACGCGCGGGGCGGACTGCGCCTGGTGGTCGAGGGCGCGCGCCATATCACCGGTGTGGTGGAGGCGCTGCACGGCCAAATCCAGCGCCTGGCGCCGCCGCTGCGACTCCGCTTGGTCCGCGCCGACGATGCCAAGCCTGCCCAGTCTTTCGACACCGATGGACTGCCTCGCACACGCGGCTTGACCGGCATGGTCTATCGCAGCATCCAGGGTGGCACCCGACTGATATGCGATGGTCTAGACGGCTTGCTCGCGCCGTTCGATGAGGCCCTGAATTCAGCCCCTCCAACGAGCACGCCGCGGCGCGACGCGTTGGTGGCGGCGCTCAACGGTGTGTTGGGTGACCATTTGCTGCGCAGCGGCAACCCCTTGGCCATCCCATTGCAATTGCGCCAAGGCGGCCTGCCGCTGGTGCCTACTTTGCTCGGGGTCGACGCGCCGCGCCGTGTGATCTTGTTGGTGCATGGCTTGTGCATGAGCGATCTGGGGTGGCGCCGCAACAGCCATGACCATGGCCAGTTGTTGGCGCGTGCCATGGACGCTTCGCCTGTCTATGTTTTCTACAACAGCGGTCTGCATGTTTCGATCAATGGCCGGGCGCTCGCCGACGCGCTCGAGCAGATGCTGCTCGATTGGCCTGTGCCGCTGGAAGAGTTGACGATCGTCGGTCACAGCATGGGCGGCCTGGTCGCTCGAAGCGCCTGTCACCTGGCCGTGCAGGCTGGCTACCAATGGCCGGCGCGGCTGCGCAAGATGGTCTTCATGGGCACGCCGCACCACGGTGCGCCGCTAGAGCGCGCCGGCAATTGGTTGCATCGGGTGATGGACTTGAGCCCTTATGTCGCGCCTTTTAACCGGCTGTCGCGACTTCGCAGCGAGGGCATCACCGACCTGCGCCATGGCAACCTGCTCGATGCTGACTGGCTCGGCGTGAGCCGATTCGACCACCGTGACCTGCGCCAAGCTGTGCCCTTGCCGACCTGGGTGGTTTGTTATGCCATCGCCAGCACCGCAGGAGGGGCGGGTGCCTCGGGGTCCATGAGGGGTGATGGTTTGGTTCCCATCGACAGCGCTTTAGGACGCCACCGGGATCCCGCCTTCGACCTGGGCTTGCACGACGATCGCTGCTGGCTGGGCCATGGCACCCACCACCTCGACTTGCTCAGCGACCCGGCGGTCTACCGGCGCTTGCTGGGTTGGTTGCAGCCCACGTGCTCGCGCAGGTGACAGACCACTCAGAGACGCGGCGGCACAATCCAAGAATGCCTGAAGCTCCCACCTCCGACGGCCGTCCTGACGAAGCTATGCCCAGTCAGCCCGGCGTTGATACCCCATCCGATGCGCCCCATGCGCCGCCCTATGCGCTTCAGTACCCTTGTGGCGAGGCCCCAGCCCCAGGACAGGTTCGAGAGATCGCGCCCGGCGTGCTGTGGCTGCGCATGCCCTTGCCATTTGCGCTGAACCACATCAACCTCTGGGCCATCGCCGACGAGGATGACCAGGGACCGGGCTGGGCCATCGTCGACACCGGCACCAAGACGCCCGAGTCGCTGGCCGCATGGCGAACACTGATTGCCGACGACGGCCCGCTGGCCGCCACGCCACAAGGCGCTCGCATCACCCGCATTCTGTGCACCCATATGCACCCCGACCATGTCGGCATGGCCGGCTGGCTCGCGCGCAAGTTCCAGTGCAGGCTGTGGATGACCCGGCTCGAATACCTGACATGCCGTACGCTGGTCGCCGACACAGGTCGGGAGGCGCCTGACGACGCGATCCGCTTCTACCGCCTGGCGGGCTGGCCTGAGGACGCGATCGATGTCTACCGGGCTCGCTTCGGCGGTTTTGGCAAATACCTGCACGCGCTGCCCGACAGCTTCCGCCGCCTCAGCGACGGCGACAGTTTCACCATCGGAGCCCATGTCTGGCGGGTCATCGTCGGTCGCGGGCATTCTCCCGAACATGCCTGCTTGCTGTGTGAAGACCTGGACCTGCTGATCTCGGGTGACCAGGTGCTGCCGAGGATTTCGTCGAATGTGAGCGTATTTCCGACCGAACCCGACGCTGATCCACTGACGGATTGGCTGACATCGCTTGCGCAATTGCGCGCAGCATTGGGCGATCAGTTGCTGGTCTTGCCTGCGCATGGCGAACCCTTCCGCGGCCTGCATGCCAGGATTGATCGACTGATCGGTGGCCATCAGACTGGCCTGACGCGGCTGCGCCGCAGCCTGGCTGCAGGCCCCAAGCGCGCGATCGATGTCTTTGGTGCGCTGTTTGCCCGTCCGATCGACGGCAAGGGTGACTTGCTGGGCATGGCCACTGGCGAGAGCCTGGCCCACATCAACCACCTGGTCGCGCGCGGTGAGGCCAGTTGTGAGACCGGTGCTGACGGGGTACGGCGCTACCAGATGGTGGTCTGAACTGCGCGCTGCGCTCACTGAAGGGGCCAGACCGACGAGCGTGACCATGACCCAGCACACTGTCGCGATCCAGCAGGTGCGGCACATCTTGCAAGGCGTGTTGCATCAGGGCCGTGACCCGTCTGCGCTGCTGCAGCGTGCCGGCATCTCGCCAGCGCTGCTGGACGCGCCGCTGGCGCGGGTTTCACTGCAGCAGTACGCGCTGCTGATACGCGCGCTGCGTCGAACCACCCGCGACGAGTTGTGGGGTTTGTGCAGCCGACCGCTGCGCCTGGGCAGCTTCGGCCATTGCGCGGCCCAGCTGGTGGCGTGCCGCAACCTTGAGCAAGGGCTGCGAGCTGGCTTGCGCCATTTCCACGGCTTGATCGATGACTTTGTGCCCAGGCTGAAGGTGCAGGGCGGCGTGGCGCAGGTTCAACTGTTGCGCCGCGCACCCACCGGCGCCAGACTGGACTATGCCCAGAAGGCATTCCTGCTGTTCGCCTTTGGCCTGGCCTGTTGGTTGGTCGCTCGGCGGGTGCCGCTGCTGGCGGTAGACTACACTGAGCCGATCCCGCGCAGCGACAGCTCTCGCGTCTACCAAGCACCGATACGCTACGACGCGCCGCACATGGGTATTTGTTTTGAAGCCCGCTGGCTGGAGTTGCCGGTGGTGCAAAACGCCCAGAGTCTGCGTGAGTTTCTGGCCGGTGCGCCAGCCAATCTATTGATCAAATACCGCGACTCGAGCAGTCTTTCCGAGCGCATCCGCCGCTTGCTCAGACGCCGACTGAACGCGGAATTGCCCTCGCTGGCGCAAGTCGGTGAGGCCTTGGCGATGTCGCCGCAGACCTTGAGGCGGCGCCTGCGCGACGAAGGGCATGGCTTTCAGGCGCTCAAAGACGCTTTGCGACGTGACACGGCGATCGGCTACCTGGCCCAGCCCGAGCTGACGCTGATCGACATTGCCAACTTGGTAGGATTTTCGGAGGCCAGCACCTTTCACCGCGCCTTCAAACAATGGACTGGCGTCGCACCTGGCCAATACCGGCTGCGCCTGCCATCCATGCCCGACAAACTGCCAGTGGGCAAGCAACTGCCCGGCAACAGAACCAGACTGCGAAAGACTTTGCGGTCGCCGAAAACGCCAGAGGATTCATGAAAAGCGCACTTTTTGTCGATTTCGACAACGTCTACACCCAACTGCGCCAGTTGCAACCTGCGGCCGCCGAGCGCTTCGCGCGCCAACCCATTGAGTGGATACGCTGGCTGACCGAATCCTTGGAAATCCCCGACGGTCACGACCCGCAGGCGAGAAGGCGCTTGCTGGTACGGCGCTGCTATCTCAACCCGAACTGGTACCAGACCTACAGACACGCCTTTCTGAGGGCGGGTTTCGAAATCGTCGATTGCCCGCCGGTGACCAGCCAGGGCAAGACCAGCACCGACATCCACATGGTGCTCGACATCATCGAACTGCTGCAGCATGAGACGCGCTATGACGAGTTCATCGTGTTGTCGGCCGACGCTGACTTCACCCCGGTGCTGCGCAAACTGCGCCGTTTCGACCGGCGGACCTCGGTGTTGGCGATCGGCTTTCCATCGGCGGCCTACCAGGCCTCGGCCGACCTGCTGATCGACGAGCGCGCTTTCATCGAGCAAGCACTGGGCTTGACGCCGGAGTCCACCGAGGTGGGTCTCCTGCCAACGCCGATGTCTACCGTTGAGCCCGCTTTGCCGTCCGAGCGCCCGGGGTCTGACGACCCGCTTCGCCCGCCCATGGAGGGATTGGTGACCGATGACGCGTCCTGGGCTGCGGTGCCATCGCCCCACGTCCGCGCGGCCACGGCCGAGGAACTGGCGCAGATCAGCCGCCGTATCGAGCAGGCGGTCGAGCAGCGTTCGCAACCGGTGGCCGCAGGGCAACTGGCGTCGCGCTTGCGCCATGAGTTTGCCCAGCCATTGGAGAACTGGAACGGCCACGGCACCTTCAAGCCCTTTTTTCGATCGCTCGGGCTGTCCCACTTGTTGTGGCTCAACGGCTCGGGCGGGCGCATCGCCGATCCGGCTCGCCATGCCCTGGACCCGCTGGCGACCAACGAGTCGGATGCCTGCCTGGAGCGAGCGCCGGGTTGGGCAGGCCACGAGGCACTGTTTCCGGTTGCGCGGGAAGTCAGCAGCCTGACTGGCGCGCCGCTGCTGCCGCCGCCGACGGTTCGAGCGGTGCTCCAACTCCTGTGCGAAGACCTGGCCGCCCATGCCTACGAACCCACCGAGACCGCGCGCCGAATCCGCGAACAAGGGCTGGCCCAGCACGGGATGGACCTGTCGATGCGCGATGTGGTCTTCATCCTGCGCGGCATGCAACTCAATGGCCATGTCTTCGGCCGCGGCCAGGACGATGCCCGCACCTTGGCGCAACGCCTGGTCAACCAGGTCCTGTTTCTGTGCGAGCGCGAGCAGATGGTGTTCAGTGAAGCCGCGTTGACGCAGTTGCGGCATTGGATAGGCGGCGACCTGATCGATTGACGAGGTCCAACTCGATGCGGCGGCGCATCGTTTGATCGGTTTCGCCACTCAGAATGCGCCGCTTGGCCATTGGCAGCGCATGGCCCGCAGAGCAGCATCACCGCCTGCACAATCCACCGTCGCCAGAAACCCAGCATTTCATGAACTTGACGGCCGAACTCCGATGACACAAGCCGTTCATGTGGTGGGCGTGGGCATGATCCCGTTCACGAAACCTGGGGCCAGCGAGGATTACGCTCAGATGGGCGCAAAGGCGGCCCGTCTAGCACTGACCGACGCCGGCATCGCATACCCGCTGGTCGATCAGGCCTATGTCGGCTACGTCTTCGGCGACTCCACGGCAGGCCAGGCAGCGGTCTACGGCGTCGGGCTGACAGGCATCCCGATCATCAACGTCAACAACAACTGCGCGACCGGATCTACCGCCTTGTTCTTGGCGCGTCAAGCCGTGGCATCAGGCGCCGCCGACTGTGTGCTTGCGCTGGGTTTCGACCAGATGGTGGCTGGGCCGCTCAAAGGCGGCTGGGCCGACCGACCGTCTCCCTTGCGCCGCTTCCTAGACGCCATGGGCTCGGACCAGGGTGTCGAGCCTGAAGCTCCCCGCGCGGCGCAGTTCTTCGGTGGTGCGGCAAGGGCTTACATGGCCGAGTACGGTATCGCGGCGTCGACCTTTGCGCGCATCTCGGTCAAAGCGCGCCAGCATGCGGCGCGCAACCCCTTGGCTGTTTTTCGCCAGCCCGTCACGCTAGACGAAGTCATGGCGTCGCCTTCGGTTTTCGACCCGTTGACGCGGCTGCAATGCTGCCCGCCGACCTGTGGGGCGGCCGCAGCAATCGTCTGCAGCGAGGACTTTGCCCGCAAACACGGACTTGATCGACGGGTGCGCATCGCCGCGCAAGCCATGACCACCGATGGCGGGTCGACCTTCGACAGCCACGACATGCGCAAGCTCGTGGGTGCCGACATGGCGCGCGCCGCGGCGGCCAAGGTCTACCAGGCGGCAGGCGTCGGGCCCGAGGACATCGACGTGGTCGAGTTGCACGACTGCTTCACCGCCAACGAGTTGATCTCTTACGAATCGCTGGGCTTGACGCCTGACGGCACGGCCGAGAAGTTCATACTCGACGGCGACAACACCTACGGCGGACGGGTGGTCACCAATCCGTCGGGGGGCTTGCTGTCCAAGGGGCACCCATTGGGTGCGACTGGCTTGGCGCAATGTGCTGAGCTGACCTGGCAACTGCGGGGCCAAGCCGAGCAGCGGCAGGTCGAAGGCGCGCGATTGGCGCTGCAGCACAACCTGGGGCTGGGCGGGGCCTGTGTGGTGACCTTATACGAAAGGATGGATGCATGATCGATACCAAACACATCGGCCACCGGTTCCCGGCTTTCAGCGCCGAAGTCGAACGCGGCCGCTTGAAGTTCTTTGCCAAGGCGATCGGCCAGAGCGACCCGGTCTACACCGACGAGGCCGCCGCAAAAGCCGCTGGCCACCCCGGTCTACCGGTGCCACCGACTTTTCTGTTCTGCCTCGAGATGGAGTCACCCAATCCGGGCGCAGCCCGCGACTTGCTGAACCTGCCCGTGCCCAAGGTATTGCACGGCGAGCAGCGCTTCAGCTACCACGCGATGTGCTACGCCGGTGATACGCTGACTTTCGAGCCGCAAATCACCGACATCTACAGCAAGAAGGGCGGATTGCTGGAATTCGTGGTCCGCGAGACGCGCGTGACCAACCAACACGGCACGCATGTGGCCGATCTCAACGCGATCACGGTGGTCAAACATGGTTGAACTCGACAAAATCAAGGCTGGCGACGCACTCCCAAGCTTCAGCACCGAGCCGGTCTCGCGGCTGGCGCTGGCCTTGTACTGCGGTGCCTCGGGCGACCACAACCCCATGCATGTGGACACCGATTACGCCCGAGCCGGCGGCTCGCCCGATGTCTTTGCGCACGGCATGCTGTCGATGGCCTATCTGTCACGGCTGTTGACGAACTGGGTGCCGCAGCAGCGGCTGCGTGACTACGGTGTTCGTTTCGTCGCGATCACCCAGGTCGGCGACCAGATCACTTGTTCGGGCCAGGTGACCGAATTGTTCGAGGCCGCCGGCGAGCGGCGCGCGCGCATCAGCTTGCAGACCATCAACCAACATGGCCAGGTCAAACTCACGGGCGATGCCGTGGTCTCGCTGACCGGCACCTGAGGCCAAGCGATGGCCATCACGATCCCGAAGCCGTCCTGGATGGACAGCGACCTCGAGCAGTTGGCCGACACCGCCAACCGCTTTGCCGACCGCGAATGCGTGCCCAACGACGCGCGCTGGCGTGTCCAACGCCATGCCGACCGCGACATCTGGAACAAGGCCGGCGCGGCGGGCTTGCTGTGCGCGAGCATCCCCGAGCAATATGGCGGCGGCGGCGGGCACTTCGGCCACGAGGTCGTGATCACCCAGGCACTGGCCTACAAGATGGCCGGTGGCTTTTCCAACACCGTGCATTCGGGCATCGTCGCGCACTACCTCTTGCGATACGGCACCGAGGCCCAGAAGCAGCGCTGGCTGCCCAAGATGGCCAGCGGCGAATTGGTCACGGCGATCGCGATGACCGAACCCGGCGCTGGCACTGACCTGCAAGCGATCCGCAGCAGCGCCAAGCGTGACGGCGACGACTACGTGATCAACGGCGCCAAGACCTTCATCACCAACGGACTGCATGCCAACCTGATCTGCGTGGTCGCGCGCACCGGGCAGGAGATCGGCGGCAAAGCGCTGAGCCTGATCATGGTCGAGACCGACGGCTTGGCGGGGTTTCGCCGAGGCCGTTTGCTCGACAAGGTCGGCCAACAGACCGTCGACACCGCAGAGCTGTTCTTTGATGACATGCGGGTGCCGGCGCACCAGTTGCTGGGCAGCGAGGAGGGTCGCGGCTTCGTCCAATTGATGGAGCAGTTGCCTCGCGAGCGCTTGATCATCGGCGTGGGCTGCGTCGGGACGATGCAGCGTGCGATCGACGAGACCTTGGCCTACGTTCAGCAGCGCCAGATCTTCGGCAAACCGCTGATGGCGATGCAAAACACCCGATTCAAGATGGCCGAATGCCAGACCAAGCTGACGATCGCCCGAAGCTTCGTCGATGACTGCATCAGCCGCTCGCTCAACGACACGCTGGACCTGGCAACGGCTGCGATGGCCAAATGGTGGGTCAGCGAGGTGATGGGCCAAGTGGTCGACGACTGCGTCCAGATGCACGGCGGCTACGGCTACATGAACGAGTACCCGATCGCCAGGCTCTACACCGACGCCCGCGTCGGGCGGATCTACGGCGGCAGCAATGAAGTGATGAAAGAGCTGATAGCGCGCACGATGGACGGCGGCAAGCGCTGATCCCGGTCCTGAACAACACAACCCCAACCAAGGAAATAATCAAAATGGCTCAAGGCAATATGCTCGAAGGCAAGGTAGTGCTCGTCACTGGCGCAGGCGGCGGCATCGGTCGCGACATCGCACTGCAATGTGCGGCCCAAGGCGCGAAGCTGGTCGTCAATGACCTCGGCGCGTCGGTAGCAGGCGAGGGCGGTGACGCCGGACCGGCGCAGCGTGTGGTCGAAGAGATCCGCGCTGCGGGTGGCGAGGCCACGGCCAATACCGACAGTGTCTCGGATGTCACGAGCGCCAACCGCATGGTGCAGACCGCGCTCGACGTGTTCGGCCGCATCGACGCGGTGGTCAACAACGCAGGCATTCTGCGCGACCGTTTCTTCCACAAGATGAGCGTCGACGAGTTCGATGCGGTGATCAAGGTGCACCTGTACGGCGGCTTCTACGTCAGCCGTGCGGCCGCGAACCATTTCAAGGAGCAGGGCAGCGGCGCTTACGTGCACATGACCAGCACCTCAGGCTTGATCGGCAACTTTGGCCAGGCCAACTACGCGGCGGCCAAACTCGGCATCGCCGCGCTGTCCAAAAGCATTGCGCTCGACATGCAGAAGTTCAACGTCCGCAGCAACTGCATAGCACCCTTCGCCTGGAGTCGGATGATTGGCTCGATTCCGACCGAGACGCCCGAGGAAAAAGCCCGCGTCGCCCGGATCCAGCAGATGACGCCGGCCAAGATTGCGCCGATCGCGGTCTACTTGGCCAGCGACGCCGCCCACGAGGTGACCGGACAGATCTTCGCAGTGCGCAACAACGAGATCTTCCTGATGAGCCAGCCTCGGCCCGAGCGCAGCGTGCACCGCAGCGAGGGCTGGACGCCCGAGACTGTGGCTTCGCACGCGATGCCGGCGCTCAAAGCCAGCTTCTACGGCCTGGACCGTTCGGGTGACATCTTCACCTGGGATCCGGTCTGAACCTTCGGCCAACGCGTCTCAGCGTGGCCGGGCGAACCCGCTCTCAACCCAGGCACTGGCGCTGGCACGGTTGAGCTTGAAGCCCGGCGAGGCTGGCACCTGCGCCAGCAACTCGCCGGATGCATCGTGCGCACTCAGCGTGGCGTGGGGCGCATCGTCGTCAGGCACGATGTCCAGCGAGACCTGGACTCGCTGACCTGCAGCGTCGACCGTGATCTGCTGGTGCAGTGTGGCCTGCAGATGTTGCTCGTGGCGCCGGACCACCTCGGACGCGGTCTTGACCCAGGTATTGAAAGCGTTGGTGTCGAGTGGTTTGGGGTTCTTTTTGTCGCGACCCATGGTCCAGGGTGCGACCAGCGCGGGCTCTGCCTGGCCGGCTTTGTACATCGCCACCGCCCAGCCTTCGTCGTCCTCGTTCTTGATCACCTGAGCGGTCCAACCGTTGTCGCGCCACAAACGGGCTTCGTGCACGACCATCGGATCCTCGGGTTCGTCTTCTTCGGCACGGCCTGTGTTGTGATCAGTCATCCGCAGAGTCTAACGACCGGACCCATAGTCCGACGACTGAATGCCAGCGCGCAGTGCACAACTGGGGCGCCAGCTTCCTGGCCAAGCCATGATTCGATCCGCCCATCAAATCATCGACAGAAATGGCAATCCGTTCGGCTTTGTTGATTTGTAGCAAAACAAACAAAGATCATTTTTTTTGGTGAATTTCGTCACAGCAAAGGACTTGTGTATCATCAAGCGGTATCTTCAATTCAAAGAATAAACATGCCCAATGAAAAATCGTCGGCTGTCAATCTTGAGAAGCTGGACTATGCGGCGCTGAAGCAACTGCTCGTTGATGTCGCTGAGAAGGTCGCGACGCGCCGCAGCAACGAACTCAAAACCCTGGTCAACGGGTGGGCTCAAAAGGCTAGTCAGAACGGTCTGACGGTCGCCGAAGTCATCGCCGAATTTCGACACTACCTGCCAAAAGCCAGGCGACCCCAGGACTTGGTACGGGGTGGGAAAACCGCGATCAAGCACTATGAGATTGGCGTGACTTACAAGAACCCGAACGGCGACGGAACCTGGATCGGCGGCACAAGAGGACGTCAACCGCCTTGGCTGCGCGAACTGTTCCAGAATCTGCTCGGCGACGAGCAAATCGTCAAGCAGTACCAAGCCATCGCGGTCAGCACCTGACCGCGCAGCGTTGGTGTGAGAGCCAGAAGCCAGCAGCGAGACACACTGTCGAAAGCTGTAGATCTTCTGCGCCAATCAGCGCTGCCGAGATTTCGTGACTAAGCCGCTCATGAGAAACAAAACGTTCCGCATTGTGGAATGACCCAAGTTCGGTCGTTTCTCCGCGAACGCCGGGCGTCGACAGGGGCCTGGGATGCTCTCAAGCAATGTGGCTTGGCCACTTTGCTTGACCCCCCCATGGGGGGCGGCCGGCGTCGGCCGGCCTCGGGGTGCTCAGTTGTCAACCCTGTGCCAGAGGCTGGCGCCAGGATGACAAACCAAACACCAAGTCCGGTTCAAGGCTTGGCGGTGTTCTCGATGTCGGCTTCCTTGCAGCTGGGCGAGCAGACGAACTGCGCCTTGCCCAGCAAACGTCGCGACTTCAGCAGGCTTCGTGGCCTGTGCTTGCCGCATAGAAAGCACGACATCGTTGCAGCGCCGAATGCGCCTGCAGCGGTGAACGGCGATCCAGGGGTCTTGCTGCGATAACGCAGTCCGTCGGAATCGATGGATGTCTTGGTGTCGGCTTTGGCCATGGCTAGGTGCGTTTGGGCGTTCAAGTGGCGATGCAGGGTGCTGCGCGTCACTGCGGCTGAATACGAGATCCGGCCCAGTTGCCGTCATTATGCCATTGTTTGTTAATTTGACATAATATACATCGTAGCGCATCTCTATGGGTGCACACAACGAGTGAGCCAGCGCCTGAACGGCGCGCCAATGACTTGCTGGCGTCTGGACGGCACAGACCTCAGCGTGCTGCTTGCGTCAGCCTGTCGGCCAGCTTTTCGCGGCCAACCTGCCGGGCGAAATCGGCCGCCGACAGTTCGAGGTCGTTGCGCAAGCGAGGGTTGGCGCCGTGTTGCAGCAACGCATCGACGGCGTCCTCGGGACCGTAGCGCGCGGCCATCATCAGCGGCGTGCTGCCATTGGGCGACCTTGCATCGATTTGCGCACTGCGCGCCAGCAGCAAGCGCACGGTTCCCGGCTCAGGGCCTGCGGCTGCATAGTGCAGCGCAGTCCAGGCTTTCGGGTCGACCGCGTCGACGCCGGCGCCGCGGTCGAGCAACTGCTGCACCCAAGCGACCTGACCCTTGAGTGCTGCCATCATCAAAGCTGTCTCACCGTTCACGTTGCGCAGTTCCAGCCGTAGCTGAGGCTGTCGCAGCAACAAGTTCGCGGACTTGAACGACGCCTCGCGAAAACTCAGGTAGAGCGGCGTCTGGCCTCCCTCGTCGCGGGCATTCGGGTCAAAACCACGTGCGAGCAAGCTCTCTACAGCGCTGACATCATCGAGCTTGACGGCTTTGAAAAAATCGTCGTAAGCACCCGCGCTTGCAGTGGAAAAACCAATCGCCAGAGCGATATAGACAATGAACTTCATGTAATTCCTTAACTTTTTCAAGCCTTCTCTCAAAGTCTTGGCAGGCCAAACAGACGCTCGAAATTGCGGCTCGTGGCCTCGGCCACAACCGCCACCGGCAAGCACTTGACGCGCGCGAGTTCGGCCGCCACATGCGGCACCCAAGCCGGGGAGTTCGTCCGTCCGCGGTGCGGCACTGGCGCCAGGTAAGGGCTGTCGGTCTCGATCAAGCAGCGATCCAGCGGCACGAAAGCCGCCACCGCGCGAAGATCGCTGGCGGTCTTGAAGGTCAGGATGCCCGAGAACGAGATGAAAAAACCCATGTCCAGCGCTGCACGTGCGACCTCGGCGGTCTCGGTGAAGCAGTGGAAAACCCCTGTCAGACTGCCGGCCGCAGCCGACTGTGCATCGCGCAGCATGGTCAAGGTATCGACCGAGGCGCTGCGGGTGTGGATCACCAGTGGCTTGGCCACCGCTGCGGACACCGCGATGTGCACCGCAAAGCGCTCACGCTGCCAGGCCATGTCAGCGGGCGTGCGGCCGTTCAAGCGAAAGTAATCGAGCCCTGTCTCGCCGATCGCCACCACCTTGGGTTGAAGCGCCAGCGCTCTCAGTCGATCGAAGTCAGGCTCTTCAACGCCCTCATTGTCTGGATGCACACCGGCGGTGCACCAGAAATTGTCATGTGCCAGCGCCAGTCCGTGCACCACATCGAACTCCTCGAGCGTGGTGCAAATCACCAGCGCGCGGTCCACCAAGGCCTCGGCCATGTCGGCGCGCAGTGAATCGATGCGGCCGCGCAACTCGGGAAAGCTCAGGTGGCAATGGGAGTCGACGTACATCGTGGTGGTCTCGGGGATACGGCGCGCTGTTCGCGCTGCCATTCAGACCGTCTGGGTCGGTTTGGAGGAAGCGATTTGGGTGCCCAGTATCTGTTCGATCTTGAGCTTGAGTTGGCGCGACTTGTCGTCGACTGGGAATCGCACCCCCACGCCCTGGGTTCGCCCGCCCGATGCATTGGCAGGTGTGATCCAGGCCACTTTGCCTGCCATCGGGTAGCGCTGTGGGTCGTCGGGCAATGACAGCAGCAGGTAGATGTCGTCGCCTAGCCGGTGGGACCGATGGGTGGGAACGAACAAACCGCCCTCGCTGAACAAGGGGATGAAGGCCGCATAGAGCGCGCCCTTCTCTCGGAACACAAGTTGGATCACGCTGGGCCGCACCCCTTGCGACTCCATTGGATGGCTAGGCAGGCTGTTCTCGCTCATCGTGCGGAGTTTAGCGAGGCGCCGCCGCTTGCGCGACCGCCAATGTGAGGTTGGCGTGGCCACAGCCCAGCCGCCTGGCTGACCAGGGATTCGATCAGCAAACCTGCATTCCAGGGGTGCTCGTCGTGCCGCGCCGCGCGCATCAGTTCGCGCTGCCAGGCCTTCAGCGCGGCAAGATCGGCGCCGGCCGGCAGCTGCTCGACCGCAAAGAACCGCGGGCTGCCGCCCGCCGCCAAGACCTGTACATCGTGGGCCAGTTTGAGCAGCAGGTCGATCACCCGCGGCAGCGCCCTGCCCGCCAACGACGATGCGTCGCCCGCTGCGATGCGCCCTGGCAGCTCGGACAGCAAACCCGGGCTCAAGCCCTCGGCTGCCCAGGCCAGTGCCTCCAGCGGGCTGCCGCCAGCGGCCATCAACAAATGCCCCGGATCGCTCATGCCTTGCGCCAACAGCCAGGCCAGCGCGACATCAGTGGCGGGCAGCTCCAGCCGCAGGCGTTGGCAGCGACTGCGCACGGTCGGCAGCAAGCGCTCGGGGTCTGCGCTGGTCAGCAGCAAGCGCAGCGTGCCGGGCGGCTCTTCCAGCGTCTTGAGCAGCGCGTTAGCCGCCGTGCTGTTGAGCGCGTCGGCAGGATGAACCAGCATCACCTTGCCACGGCCGCGGCCACTGGTCTGCTGAGCCCAGGCGATGGCTTGTCGAACCTGTTCGACGCGGATCTCTCGGCTGGGTTTGGCATCGGCTTTGGTGAGCTTGCTGTCCTCATCCATCACCCAGCCCAGTTGAACCCGCAGCGCATCGGGCAGCACCAGCAACAGGTCGGGGTGGACCCGGGTGCCCACCAGGTGACAGCGGGCACAACGTCCACAGGGCTGCTGCGAGCGCACCGCAGCCGGGTCTTCGCACAGCGCAGTCTGGGCCAACAAGAGCCCGAGCTCGAGGTGGCCGCCGCCTGCCGGTCCATGGATCAGCAGCGCGTGGGCTTTGGCCAAGCTGGCGGCCTGGGCCAGCGCAGCCGCCAACCAAGGCAGCGGCAAGCTGCCGTCGCTGGCCACGCCTATCTGGCGCGCTAGGTTCTTGCTCATCCGGCCCAATCCTTCAGCCTGGCTTGCAAGGCCAGCAGCAAATCGGCCCAGACGGCTTCGCGGACTTGGTCAGCAACGATGCGGACGATGCGCTGCGGCGCGGCGCGGGCCCGCGCTGCGTAAGCGGCGCTGACGCGTTCGAAAAAAACCAAGTCCTCGCGTTCGAGCCTGTCAGCGGCACGGACCGCGGCGCGGCGCGCAGCGGCCACGGCCGCGGGCAAGTCGAACCACAGCGTCAGGTCGGGCTGCAGCAGCCCGGTCGGGACCTGCTGAACCCACTGTTCGAGTTGCGACAGCAAGCCGAGGTCGAAGCCGCGCCCACCGCCTTGGTAGGCGAAGGTGGCGTCAGTGAAACGGTCGCACAACACGACCTCGCCGCGCGCCAATGCCGGTGCGATCACCGCCCGCAAGTGGTCGCGGCGACCGGCAAACACCAGCAGCGCCTCGGTCAGCGCATCCATCTCGTGCTGCAGGAACAGCTCACGAAGGCTCTCTGCCAGCGCGGTGCCGCCGGGTTCACGGGTGATCAGCACCACGCGGCCGCGGTCGCGCAGCCAGGTCGCAACGGCTTCGATGTGCGAGGATTTGCCTGCGCCGTCAATGCCCTCGAAGCTGATGAAGCGCCCAGGCAGGGTCATGGCGTCGTCACGGGTTTTTTTCCGCGGATGTATTGGTTCACTGCCCGATTGTGCGCGGGCAAGTCATCGCTGAACACGCTGCTGCCATCGCCGCGTGCGACGAAGTACAGCGCCCGGGTGGTCTCGGGTTGAACCACCGCGCGAAGCGCAGCCAGCCCGGGCATCGAGATCGGCGTAGGCGGCAGTCCCAAACGCGTGTAGGTGTTGAAAGGCGTGTCGGTCAACAAGTCTCGCTTGTACAGCTTGCCATCGTAAGCCTCGCCCAGCCCATAGATCACGCTCGGGTCGGTCTGCAGCGGCATGCCGATGCGAAGGCGGTTGATGAACACGCCCGCGATCTTGCCGCGATCTGCCGCCAGACCGGTTTCCTTCTCGACGATCGAGGCCAGTACCAGCGCCTGGTCGGCTGAGCTGATCGGCAAGTCTGCAGCACGCCCGGCCCAGACCGCTTCAAGCCGCTGGCGCTGCAACAGCGCCGCGCGTTTGAGCACGGTCAGGTCGCTGACACCTCGGCTGTAGACATAAGTGTCGGGGAAAAAGCGGCCCTCGGGCGACAGTCCGGGCTGGCCGATCGCGGCCATCAACTGCGCCTCGGTCATGCTGGCGCTGAGCGGCTGGAGCCTGGTCGCCCGTGCGAGCTCGGCGCGAAACTGGCGGAAGGTCCAGCCCTCGATCAGACGCACCCGTTCGTAGGACTCGTCACCCTGCACCATCCGGGTCAGCAGGCTGCGCGGCGTGATGCCAGCCTCGACCTGGTAGCTGCCGGCACGGATGCGCCGGGCTTGGCCGCTCGCGCGAAACCACTGGTAGAGCAGCCAGGGGTCGGTCTGCACCCCGGCCCGGACCCATGCGTTGGCGATCTCGCGTGGCGGCGTGCCGGCTTCGATCGACAGCTCGACAGCCTGGCTCGCCAAAGGCAAATCGCGCGTCAGCCACCACCAGACGGTGCCGGCGGTGCCGGCGCAAGACAACAAGATCAACAGAAAAACAGCGCGCAAGACTTTCATGCCAACCATGCCGGACCGGGCTGACCGCGTGCGGCCAATGGCCGACACGCCAGTGCGTAAGAGGGGGCGTGATGATAATCGGCGTATGACCTCTACCGAATCCCTCTGCGGCGCGCTACAACTGACCGATTGGGGCCTGATCCGGGCCCAGGGCGCCGACGCCGCCAGCTTTCTGCACGGCCAACTGACACAGGACGTGGCGTCCCTGCCAGCAGGCCAGGCCAGGCTGGCGGGTTTTTGCTCGGCCAAGGGCCGGCTGCTGGCCAGCTTTGTGCTTTGGCGCGTCGACGATCAGACAATTTACCTGGCCTGCAGCGCCGACCTGCTCGCGCCAACCCTCAAGCGATTGACGATGTTCGTGATGCGCGCCAAGTGCAAGCTCAGCGACGCGTCGGCCGAGGTCTCGCTGTATGGCCTGGCAGGCGCCGAAGCACAGCGTTGGTCAGGGGCTGCGGCACCGGCAACGCCTTGGGGTGTCGCCGCGTTGGATATGGGCCAACTGGTTCGCCTGCCCGATGCCCAGGACCAGCCGAGGTTCATGCTCGCGTTGCCAGCCGAGGCCCCTGCCCCCGCGCTGCCGGTTCTGACGGCGGCAGCCTGGCAGTGGCTGGAGGTCCGCAGCGGCGTCGTCCGCATCAGCGCGGCGACTGTCGAGCATTTCGTGCCGCAGATGGTCAACCTCGAGTTGGTCGGGGGGGTGAATTTCCAGAAAGGCTGCTACCCGGGCCAGGAAGTGGTCGCGCGCAGCCAGTACCGCGGCACGCTCAAGCGCCGGGCGCAGGTGTTCGATTGCGCACAAGCGCTCAGCGCTGGTCAGGAGGTGTTCCACAGCGCTGACCCGGGCCAACCCGCGGGCCAAGTGGCGATGGCCGCGCCCTCACCTGAGGGTGGCTGGACCGCGCTGGTCGAGGTCAAGCTGGCAGCGTTGGAGTCCGGCAGTCTGCACGCAGGATCGGTCGAAGGCGCACCGCTGTTGGCCCGTGCCCTGCCCTACGCGCTGCCTACCGAGCAGGCCTGAGTTCCGTCACGCTCAAGCGCATGGCTGAACGCCTCTACGTCTACTACCGGGTCGATCAGGCAGACTTCGTTGCGGTACGGGCTGCGGCGTTGAATCTGCAGTCGAGCTTGCGTCACGCCCATCCAGGTCTGCAGGCAGAGCTGATGCGACGCCCGGATCTGCGCGACGGGCAGATTACATTGATGGAGACCTACGCCCAGGCCGACGGGGTGGATGCAGCGCTGGCACAGGCTATCGAGGCGGCGGCGGTCGAGTCGCTGGCGCGCTGGCTGAAAGGCCCACGCCATTGCGAGCGCTTCGAGCCGCTCGAGTGAGTCCGGCCTCGGCGCCGAATTGCTCGGGCAGCCGAGGTCTGGAACGGCCCGATTTGGCGCTGCTGCATCGCCATCAAGCCAGCGCGAGCTGTATCTCCAGGTCGTGGAGTACCTGGTAGCAGGGCAGAACCTGGGCCACACTCGCATTGGGCTCACGGCCCTCGCGGATCGCAGCAAAGAACTCACGGTCTTGCAACTCGATGCCGTTCATCGACAGCGCCACCTTCGAGACATCGATCTTCTCGTCTTTGGCCGTGAACAAGTCGTCGTAGCGCGCCAGGTAAGTGCCGGTGTCGCCGATGTAGCGAAAAAAGGTGCCCAGCGGGCCGTCGTTGTTGAACGACAGGCTCAGCGTGCAGATCGCGCCGTTGGCTGCCTTCAACTGGATGCTCATGTCCATCGCGATGCCCAGCGCCGGATGGATCGGCCCTTGCACCGCGTTGGCGCGGACGATGGGCGAGCCACATTGGTAGGCGAACAAGTCCACGGTGTGCGCAGCGTGGTGCCACAGCAGGTGGTCGGTCCAGCTGCGTGCCTGTCCCAGCGCATTGATGTTGCTGCGGCGAAAGAAATAGGTCTGCACATCCAGCTGTTGGATGCTGAACTCGCCAGCCTTGATTTTTTGGTTCAACCACTGGTGGCTGGGATTGAAGCGCCGGGTGTGACCGGCCATCGCGACCAAGCCACTGCTCTTTTGCAGCGCAACCACTTGCTGCGCACCGGCCAGCGTGTCAGCCAGCGGAATCTCGCACTGCACATGCTTGCCGGCTTTCAGGCAGGCGATGGTTTGCGCCGCGTGCATCTGGGTCGGTGTGCACAGGATCACCGCGTCGACCTCGGGTCTGGCCAAGCTGTCGGCCAGATCGATGCTAGTGTGTGCGATGCCGTACTT
>CAMCTC010000061.1 GCA_945878355.1 Bordetella parapertussis
CCCGCACGCTGTCAGTGACGCTGGCGGTCGAGCGCGGTGCGCTGGCGGTTACCACCGCGAATGCAGCGGGATTGACCGTGGAATCGGCTGTTGGTGGTTGGAAGATAACTGGAAAAATGAGCGTAATTTCGACCTTCCTGTCCACCTCCGGCAACCTGAGCTATGCATCAGACAACGGCGTCGTCAAGGGCGGCTTGACGGTCACGGTCAGCGACGGCCTCAACCAGACGGTGCGGACTGCGCCGCTGGTGGTCCAGGCTGCGGCGGTGCAGGCGTCTTACAACGGCGGCAATTTCGAAATACTGGGCATCGGTGGCAACGGGCTGCGACTGAGCCGCAGCGCACTCGACGATGTGCGGCTGACCGCGCTGGACGACGAATTGACGATTGCCAGATTGTCTGATTCAGCGCTGGTGCTGACGGCCTCTGGGGGCGCCGACAGCGTCGTGCTGAACCTGGGCAACAGCACATCGACCGACCCGAATGCGGTGTTCGAGTTGAAGCTCAAGAATGACTCGCAGAACCTGGCCAACGATTCGCTGACGGTCCAGCTCAAGCCCTTGAGCAAGTCCAGCACGCAGAACGTGATCACGCTGAGCAATGGCCAGATGATCAGCGGCGTTGAGAACGCGACCTGGCAACCGGGTCTGGGCGAACTGGTGATCCAGGGCGACGTGGTGCGTCTGGTCGCTGTTGCGGGTGCGGCCGGTGTTGCGCCGTCAATCAACCTGGGCGACACGAAGCTGCGCATCATCGCGTCGAGTTTGACCCTCGATGCCGACCTGATCGTCAAGGACGCCAGCAAGCTGGTGCTGAATGTCAGCGACAGCATCACGCTGCAGTCGATCAAACTGGCGGGCACCGGCACCAATGTGAGTGTCAGCGCCGCGCTGGTCGACAAGACCGGCAAGGTCAAGGTGATCCAGTCGGTGACCATCACGATCCCGACCGACGGCAAAGCGGTTGACTTGAACCAATTCGCTGCCGCAGGCACAGGCCTGCAGGTCTCGCCGCCGGCAGGCGTCGCGATCTCGCTGGGCGGTGCTGGCAGTGCGGGTGGTTTGAACCTGGATCCGAGCCAAGTGAGCGGCGTCCCGGCGCTGGTGATCGGCTCGGCCGGCGGGTCTAGCCCGGTCGCGATGGGCGGCGCCGGCAGTCCGCCGCTGACCTTGTCCGTGCCCTTGGTGATCCAGGCCCAGGGCGCGGGCGGCAAGATCACCGTGGCCGGCAAGGTCACCGGCAAGAGCTTGGTGGTCCGCGGGCCGGGCAACACCACGTCGCTGGCCGATGGCACGGTGCTCGCGATGAGCGGCGACCTGATGATCGACGACGGTTTGCGGGTCGATGGCGGGGCCGTGTTATCGGCTGGCACTGCGGCGCAGGCCGGCGTGGCGGCAGCCGCTGGCGACCTGACCGTGACCGGGCGCATCAACGGCGGCACGGGCGCGAAAGATGTGCTGACGCTGGACGCGTTTGGCGGCGACGTGGCGCTGAACGGGCGCATCGGCAGCGGCGTCGGTGTGTTCACATTTGCTGGTGGCTCGCTGTACCGCAACGCCGCTGGCACTGCCTTGCAGAGCGGCAGCTTCGCCGAGGTGAACCTGCTCGGCGGGTCGGGCAGCGGCGCGACCGCGACCTTCACCGTGGCGGGTGGCGTGGTCACCGGTGTGGTGATCCACTCGCTGGGTGGCGGCTACAAGGTGGGCGACGTGCTGACGGTGGCGCGCGCCGGGCTGGAGGACTACGAAGGCTTCGGCGGCGGCTTTGCGCTGACGGTGACGTCGATCGCCGGCCTGGAAGGGCTGACGATCGCCCATGCCCAGGACGTGGTGTTCGGCGAGCGTGTCTACATGGCCGGCGACGTGGTGATCAACGCGACTGGCGACGTGGTGTTCAACGACCAGGTCGTGCTGCTCAACGGCGCGAAGCTGGTGGTCAACGGCGCCCACAGCGTGACCTTCAACAACGGCCTGATTTACGGCCAGGGCGCTGCCGGTTACGGTGATCTGGAGATCAACGGCGGGGCGGTGAACTTTGCGTCGGGGATGTGGCAAGGCGACGGCGTGAGCTACACGGCTTCGGGCCTGGATTCGACGCACGGACTTCTAGCCCAGGTGAACGCAGGCGGTACCGGTTTCGGCGCGATCGATGTGGCTGGCGCGAACCTGGCGCTCAACAGCTATGTCGGCCGCAGTGACCTGGTGCTGGCGCCCGCGATGACGGTCCACGCCACCGAATCGGTGACGATGAGCGCGACGACCGGTCAGATCCTGACCCAGGCCGGCAGCACGGTGACTGCGCCCCAGGTGAATCTGACTGCGGGCACGGGTGTGGGCAGCGCGGCTGCGCCCTTGGCCATCGCAGCCGGCAGCCTGCAGCTGCAGTCCTTCAAAGGCGACAGCTACCTGCGCGAAGCCGATGCGCTGACGGCGGTCGAGGCCAACGTCGGCGGCAACCTGACGCTGACCAGCGGCGGTGCGTTGAACTTTGGCACCAGCGCGGTGGCGGGGACCTTGACCGTCACGACGGCCAGCGGCGGCATCAGCCAGACCGGCGCGTTGGTGGTCACCGGGGCTTCTAGCCTGACGGCCGCAGGCGCACTGAGCCTGGCCAATGCCGGCAATGACTTCAAGGCCGTGGTGTCGGCCAATGCCAGCGGGGCGATCACGCTGAAGGACGCCAATGCGCTGGCGATCGGCGAGCTGGTCGCCGCTGGCGCTGGCGCGATTCGCGTCGAGGCGGCAGGCGACATCTCGCTCGGCCGCTTGCAGTCCGGCTCGGGGCCGGTCACGGTGGTCGCCGGTGGCGCGATCCGCAACACCGGCAACACCGCGCTGACCAATGTCCAGACCTCAGGGTCTGCGTCTGTCGAAGCCGGCACAGGCATCGGCGGATTCGGCAGCGCGCGCTTGCTGCTGTCGGCCGGCGAAGTCACGGGTTTGAACAAGACCAGCGGTGACGTCGTGCTGGCCGGTGCCACGGGCCTGACGGTGGGCAGCGCAGGCGTCAAATCGCAGGCCGATGGCTGGATGGTGTTGCTGTCGGGCGGCGCGCCGGTCGGCGGCGCGAAGTCTGCGGTGACCAGCGCCGGCCCGAATGCGGTGGTCTTCAAGTCGGGTCTGACGATGATCGACGAGGCAAGCTTGCTCGACGAATTGGCGCCCAGGTTGGTGATCAGCAGCAGCAAGTCCGAGGTCAAGGCTGGCGACAACGCTTCGATCACCTTCAGCTTCAGCGCCGACCCGGGCGGCAGCTTCGTCGCGGGTGACATCTCGACGCTGGGCGGCACGCTGGGTCCGATCAGCGGCAGCGGCTTGACGCGAACAGCGACCTTCAGCCCGACGTCGGGCGCGGGCAGCGCCAGCATCTCGGTCGCAGCCGGGCGCTTCGCCGATGTCTTGGGCCACCTCAGCGCGCCGAGCAACCAGCTCGTCATCGGCATCCCGGCCGATGCGCCAGTGGCTGTGCCCGTCACGCCGACGCTGACCATCACCAGCAACCAGCCTGCGGTGAAGAAGGGCGAGACCTTGCTGATCAGCTTCAACTTCAGCGACGACCCGGGCGGCAGTTTCGTCAACGGCGACATCGCGACCGCGGGCGGCACGCTGGGCCCGATCAGCGGCAGCGGTTTGACGCGCACGGCGATCTTCACGCCGACGCCCGGCCTGCCATCGGGCCAGGCGAGCATCACGGTGGCTGCCTGGCTTTACGACGATGGGCAGGGCAACTACGGCGCGGCGGGCCAGGCACCTGTGCTGAAGATCGACACGCTGGCGCCGACGCTGGCGATCACCAGCAGCAAGAACGTGCTGGCCCAGGGCACGACCTCGCTGATCAGCTTCACGTTCAGCGAAGACCCGGGCAACAGCTTTGTCGACACCGACGTGGTGACGCTGGGCGGCACGCTGGGCCCGATCAGCGGCAGCGGCCTGAGGCGAACAGCGGTCTTCACGCCGGCGCTTGACTTCGAGGGCATGGCGAGCGTCAAGGTGCCGTTCGGGCGCTACCTGGATGCGGCGGGCAACGCCGGTGCGGCGGGCAAGACGCCGGCACTGAGGATAGACACGGTCGCGCCGACGCTGACGATCACCAGCGACCAGGACCTGGTCAACAGCTCTGCGGTGATCAGCTTTGGTTTCAGCGAAGACCCGGGCACCAGTTTTGCGCTCGACGATGTCGTGACCTTGGGCGGGACGCTGGATTCATTGAGCGGCAGCGGTCTGACCCGGACTGCGACCTTCACCGTGACGCCGGGCATGGGCCTGGCCGACATCTCGGTGGCCGCCGGGCGCTACACCGACCCGGTAGGCAACGCCGGCGCGGCAGGTGCGAGCCTGCTGATCCAGCGCGACACGGTCGCGCCGACGCTGAGCATCACCAGCGACGTTGCGCTGCTCAGAAAGGGTGAGAAAGCGCTCATCACCTTCACGTTCAGCGAAGACCCGGGCGCAAGCTTCGGGTCGACCGATGTCGTGGTCTCGGGTGGCACGCTGGGCGCGATCAGCGGTGCCGGGCTGACGCGCAAAGCGAGCTTCACGCCAACGCCTGGTCTGGCATCAGCCCAGGCCAGCATCACGGTCGCGCCCGGTCTCTACACCGATGCGGCGGGCAACGCCGGCGCTGCAGGCAGCACGCCGACGCTGCTCATCGCGACGGTGGCGCCGACGCTGGCCATCACCAGCAGCCAGCCGGCGGTCAAGATCGGTGAGACCGCGGTCATCAGCTTTGTCTTCAGCGCCGACCCGGGGGCTAGCTTTGTCGCTGGCGACGTGGTGACCACGGGCGGCAAGCTCGGGCCGATCAACGGCAGCGGTTTGACCCGCAGCGCGGTCTTCACGCCGGCGTCCGATCTTGCCGGCGGCATCGCGAGCATCGCGGTCGCCGCCGGGCGCTACACCGATGCGGCGGGCAACGCCGGCATCGCAGGCAACACGCTCGAGATCGGCATCAACGCCGCCGGTCCCAAGCCGCTGTCGGTGATGCGAAGCATCGCCGCGCTGAGCCTGGCGACACCCGCCGACGTGACAACAGTCGCCGCGTCGTCACGCCAGGCCAGCGCTTTCGGTGGCATCGGGCTGCAAGCGGTTCAGCCGTCGACGGCCGTGCTGGGCCGATGGGGCGGCAACCTGCCGGACCTGATGAACCAGTTCCATCAGGCTTCGACCGATCAGCACGAACCCGCGCAGCTGGACGCACGGCCGGGCGCAAAGCTCAGGCCGATCGACAACGCCTCGTCCTGGGTCAGCGACGACCAGTCCGAAGCGGCGGTTGCCGCGACGGCCTGGGCAAGCGGCCCGGCGCGCGAGGCGGGTCAAACCACAGGTCTGGGTTCGCGGCTCAAGTCCTGGGTCGGTCGCGTCGAGCGCTGGCTCGACTCGCAGATGCTGCCCAGCGCTGACCCGCCCGCAGCGCAGCCGCGGGACCGGCAAGAAGCGCCTGTGCGCAAGGACGAGAGGTCGAGCTGAGTCTGGCCGGTGGCGGGGCCGCAAGCCCGCCACCGGCCTGGTTCAGCCCTGGATGGGCCTGCGGCTCATGCTCGCTTCGGGCGCGTCAACATGGCATTCGCTTTCTCCTGAATTGCCCGACAGCGCTCCAGCAAAGAGGTGCCGCAGCGACCAGACGACCCAGAGATCCTTTTCCAGCAGATGGGGCGGCACGCCTGACTTGTCGGCTGCGACGTTGAGCGCATCCAGGCGTTCGGCGGCAGAGAGTTGGAAGAACTCAGCCATGGGTCACGAGTGCGCTGACCTCCTGGGCCAGCCATGTGGGAAGGCGCGGTCGCGCCGAAGCGACTTCCTTCAGTTGGGATGCCGGCAGTTTGGTCCGAAGTTTCTCAATGGCTTCGCGAGCCTTCTCTGGCCCCAGCCAAGCCAATGCCCGCACCACCTCGCCTGCAGCACGCCCAGGAAAGACCAACTGCCAAATCGGGGCGTGCCGGAACTCGACCATCTGTGCGCCCAACTTCAAGCGACGACTGGGACCGGACGTGAGATAGACCGCCCTCATCGGTACCTGCGTGGTCAGGCCCAGCGCGTTGGCGGCGGCGGCGCCGTGCGACACGATGATGTCTCCACGCTGATTCGCAAGGCCCTCGACCATCTTGACGGCCGATGGTGCGCGCATGCCATAGCGGCTTTCGACGGGCAGGACATAGATCCCGCGGCCGGCGCGCAGCAGGGTTCCACGCTGCACCAGGCGGGAGAGCACTTGATCTACGGCTGCACGGCCGCCCAGATGCAGCAGTTCCTTGGCGACCAAAGGTGTCCCTTCGGGTAGGCCGGCGCTGTGTTGCAGGACTTGTTGCGCAAGGGTTTGCATCGCGATAGCTCCAATCTGTCAGAAGCATAGCGCTACTTCTGACAGTATTCAAGCTGGAGTGACGCGCTGGACAACATCCCGCCGAGCCATGGAGTCTGGGTTCGCGGCCCAAGTCCTGGGTCGCGTTGATCGCTGGCTGGACTCGCAGATGCTGCCAAGTGCAGACCCGCCACCGGCCTCGTCATTTGCTGCGCCCGGGCCAGGGTCGGCGGCACTTTGTCATGGCTTCTATACTGAAAGGCCGGCTGCCTCGGCTGCAACGACGACGAACACCATCGCGCCTCCCATGCAACCCGTGATCCACAGCCTGCTCGAGACCGACCTCTACAAGTTCACGATGTGGCAGGCGATGCTGCACCGGCATCCGCAGACACAGGCCGAGTACATCTTCATTTGCCGCAATGCGCACGACTACCCGTTGACGCATTTGATCGCCGAGATCAACGAGCAGATCGACCATCTGTGCACGCTGCGATTCCTGCCTGATGAACTGGCCTACCTGCGCGGGCTTCGGTTCATCAAGAGCGATTTCGTCGACTTCCTGCGCATCTTCCAGTTCCAACGCGATTTCATCGAGGTTCGCGACAACGCGGGCACTTTGGAGATCGTCGCGCGCGGCCCGCAAGTGCATGTGATGGCTTTCGAGATCCATGTGCTGGCGATCGTCAACGAGCTCTACTTCCGCCGTTTCGACCAGGCCGAGGCACTGGCCGAAGGGCGACGCAGGCTGGCCGAGAAGCTGCAGATGCTGCGCGATTTTCGCCACGAACCGGCGCGCCGCAACGCTTTCGAGTTCTTCGATTTCGGCGTGCGCCGGCGTTTTTCGGGCGCCTGGCACCGCGAGGTGGTCAGCACCTTGGCGCGAGAAGTGCCCGAGTACTTCCGCGGCACCTCTTGCGTGCTGCTGGCGCGCGACCTGGGGCTGGTGCCGATCGGCACGATGGCGCATGAGTTTTTGCAGACCTACCAGGCGCTGGGCGTTCGGCTGCGCGACTTCCAGAAAGCCGCGCTCGAAGCCTGGGTCCAGGAGTACCGCGGCGACCTGGGTGTCGCGCTGACCGATGTGGTCGGCATGGACGCATTCCTGGCCGATTTCGACCTCTACTTCACCAAGCTGTTCGACGGCTTGCGCCACGATTCGGGCGACCCGGTGGTCTGGGGCGAGAAGGCGCTGGCGCATTACGCCAAGCTGCGCATCGACACCCACACCAAGCGGTTGGTGTTCTCGGACGGGCTGAACCTGCCCAAGTCTTTCGAGCTGTACCGCCACTTCGCCGACCGCACCCAGCTCGGTTTTGGCATCGGCACCAACCTGACCAACGACATGGGCTTGCACACGCTGCACATCGTGATGAAGCTGACGCACTGCAACGGCCAACCGGTGGCCAAGCTGTCGGACTCGCCCGGCAAGATCCTGTGCGACGACCAGACCTTTCTGGCCTACCTGCGGCAGGTCTTCAAGGTGGCGCCGCTGCCCTGAGGTCGGGTGTGGCGGGGGCTTGACACAGCAGCGCAGCCGCGGGTCACTTGCGTTTTCCCGGGGCTGCCACATGGCTGACTTGACGGCGCGTCGACAATGGCGCGCATGACTTCATTGACCGTGATTCGCCATGGCGAAACCGACTGGAACCGCCAGCACCGCTTCCAGGGCCAGATCGACGTGCCGCTCAACGCGCTTGGGTTTGAGCAGGCGCGCCGAATGGGCCAACGCCTGGCTGACGAGACCTTCGACCTGATCGTCGTCAGCGACTTGCTGCGAACGCGCCAGACCGCGCAGGCGCTGGCCGATGCCCAGTGCGGTGGACTGGCGATGCAGGTCGAGCCCTTGTGGCGCGAGCAGGGTTTCGGCCTGCTCGAAGGCCTGGACGTGCCCACGATCCGCAGCCAGCACGCTGAGCTGTGGGCGCAGTGGCAGCGCCACGATGCCGATTACGCGCTGCCGCAAGGCGGCGAGAGCAACCGGGTTTTCTACGCCCGGGTGATGCAGGCGCTGCAGGCGCTGCTGGCTGCGCACGCCGGCGCCAGCGTCGCGCTCGTCACGCACGGCGGTGTGCTCGACATGCTGTGGCGCAGCGCGCTGGCCTTGTCGCTGAGCGGGCCGCGCGAATGCGAGATCCCCAACACCGGGATCAACCGGCTGCGCTGGTCAGATGGCAGGCTGCAGATCGTGGATTGGGCCGACGCCAGCCACCTCGAAGGCCTGCCGCCGCAGCCCAGCACGGTGCAAACCCGGTTGCCGCCGACCGCTTGAGCGTCGAGCTGCCAGCGTGCAGCGCTTGCGGATTCATACCTGATAAAGCATACTTTCCAGGTAGACATAGGAGGTATGCCGTGGCATCAATGGACATCACTTTGGCTGAGCGCGGGCAGATCGTGATTCCCAAAGCGGCGCGTGACGCGCTCGGCATCAAGCCTGGCGCCCGCCTGCGCTTGCGCATCGACGGCGGCCGACTCGTGATCGAGAAAATCGTCCAACTCGATTTGAGTCCATGGGTGGGTCAGGCCGTGGATGATGGTTTGACCAGTGAACAGGCTTTGACCGAGTTGCGCGGCCGGCCGGTGCCGTGGCGCGCGCCGGAGCCTGCGCCGGCCAAGGCCGCGCCAGCCAAGTCCGCGCCAGCCAAGGGCAGAGCGCGTCGAGCGTGAGGACTGCGGTCGACTCCAGCGTGCTGTTTGACATTGTCAAGGGCGCGCCAGGCGCAGCGGCCGCACAGACAGCGCTTGAGGCCGCATTGGCACAGGGCATCCTGTGCGTTTGCGCGGTGGTGGTGGCCGAACTGGGCCGCTACTTTGTCGACGAGCAGGACTTGCGCGAATTTCTGGCCGCCTGCCAGATCGAGCACGACCCGATGTCCATGGACACCGCGCTGGAGGCGGCGCGCATCATGCGGGGCTACGCCCGCAACAAGGGACCGCGCGAGCGCACTGCGCCGGATTTCCTGATCGGCGCCCACGCGATGACCCAAGCCGATGCCCTGCTGAGCACCGACGCAGGCTTTTTTCGACACTACTTCGTGGGTTTGAAGGTGGTCACACCTTGACGGGGCCGGCCGGCGCCAACCGGTGCAATCGGCCCCAATCGGCCCCAATCGGCCCCGCGCGATCAGCCCCAGCTCAGCGCTGCCAAGTCGTTGGCGAAGATCGGCATCTCGCGCCACAAGCCTTTGAGCCTGGCGTTGGCGACGGTGATCCAGGTCGGCTGGTAGAGGTAGGCCGCGACCGCATCGTCGGCCACCAGGCGCTGCGCCTCGCCCATCAGCTTCAAGCGTGTCGGGGTGTCGGCGGTGGCGTTGATCTTGGCCCACAGCGCGTTGAACTTCGGCGACTCGTAGTTCCAGTAATAACCCGGCCGGGCGAAGTTGCCGAAGTCCAGTGGCTCGACATGGCTGATGATCGTCAGGTCGTAAGCCTTCTGGCCATAAACGTTCGAGAGCCACTGCGCCCATTCGACGCTCTCTTGCTTGGCGACGATGCCCACCTTGGCCAGCATCGCGGCGATCACCTCGCCGCCCTGACGCGCGTAAGGCGTTGGCGGCAGCTTCAGGCTGAGTTCGAGCGGCGTCGTGATGCCGGCTTCCTTGAGCAGCGCGCGGGCTTTGTCGGGGTTGTAGGCGTTGACAGCGGTCAGGTCGACATAGCCTGGCGCGCTGGGCACGTAGAAGCTGCCGATCGGTTTGCCAAAGCCTTCGGCCACACCGTCGATGACTTGCTGGCGGTCGATGGCGCAAGCGATCGCTCGGCGCACCCGCACGTCGTCTAGCGGACGTTTCTTGTTGTTGATCGCGACGATGGTCTTGGCGCGCGAGCCACCGACCAGCACCTGGAAGCGTTTGTCGGCGCGCAACTGTGCCAGTGACCTGGCCGCCGAGACGCGCGGGAACATGTCCACGTCGCCGGCCATCAGTGCGGCGACCTGGGCCGACGCGTCGCTGATGAAGCGCATCGTGACGCGGCGCAGCGCGACGGCCTTGGCGTCGCGGTAGCCGTCCCAGCGCGCCAGCACGATGGCGCTGCCCTTGGCCCAGCTCTCGAGCTTGAACGGACCTGTGCCCACCGGCTGGGTGTTGTTGGTCGCCGCGCTCTTGGGCTCGACGATCACCGCAGTGGCCTGGCCGATCTGGAACAGGAAATCGGGGTTGGTGTTCTTCAGCGTGATCACCAGCGTCAGGTCGTCGGTGGCGCTGAGGTTGACGATGTTGCTGAACACCGCCTTGTCCTTGTTCAGGCTGTCGGCAGCAGCAGCGCGTTCGAATGAGAACTTCACCGCCGCAGCGTTGCAGGGCTCGCCGTTGTGGAACTTCAGGCCCGGTCGGAGGTGGAAAGCCCAGGTCTTGTTGTCGGGTGTGACGGTCCAGCGCTGGGCCAGCAGCGGGGAGATGGTCGAGTCAGCACCGATCTTGGTCAGCGTCTCGAACAGGTTGTAGTGCACCACCTCGCCGATCGCTGCGGCCGCGCCGGCGGTCGGGTCCAGGCCGGGCGGCTCCAGCGTCATCGCCAGCACCAGCGTGTCTTTCTTGGTCTGGGCAACGGCGTCCAGGCTTGCGGCCAGGCCGGCGGTCAGTGGCAGGCCCATGGCCAGGTTGATGGCGGTGCGGCGGCGAATCATCAGCGGGCTCCAGAGCGGATCGGATCAGTCCGTCTCGATGGTAACGGCCTGAACACCGGCCCCAACAACGGCCCCAACAACGGCCTTGACAGGGCCTCGATGGGCGGCAGTTTGGCGGCGCTCAGATCGCATTGCCGACCGCGTCGCGCCGGATCAGGTCGTCGCGCCAGGTGACGGCAAGCACCAGCGTCAACACCAGGCCTGTGAACACCAGCGTCAGCGCCGTCGCCACGTAGCCGACCTTGGGGATCATCGCGCCGGCGAGCAACAGCCCCAAGGGCAGCGGGTAGATCGCCAGCATCCGCACGCCCATGATGCGGCCGCGAAAGCGCTGCTCTGCCGTGCGCAGCAAGATGATCGACAGCGTGATCATGCTCAGGCTTTGGCAGGCGCCTGCGAGCATCAGCATGGCCATCGCGACCGGCAGGCTGGTCGAGAGCGCGAAACCGACCAGACTCAGGTGCCAGGCGGCGCAGGTTGCGATCATGGTCCGTGCCGGCCGCACTTTCGCGCCGAACAGGCTCAGGCTCATCGAGCCGATGAAGGCACCGACCGCGAAGCTCGCCACCAGCCAGCCCAGACCGCGCTGGTCGACGTGGAAGACATCGCGGGCGATGTACGGCATCAAGCCGGTGGTCAACGGAAATGCCGTCAGGTTCACCAGTGCGGCCAGGCTCATCACGGCACGCAGCCGCGGCGTTCGCCAGACATAGCCCAGGCCTTCCTTGAGGTCTCGCCAAGGTGATGGACGCTGTTCGGTAGGCAATTGTTGCGAGCCGGGGCGACCGTCCGTCAGCAGCGTCAGCAGCGCGCCGGTCAGGTAGATGGTGCTGATCGCGATGTAGGCCGGCCCCATGCCGAACGTCGCCATGAAGCCCGCGCCGGCCAGCGCGCCACCGACGCGGGCCGAATCATGCGTTGTTCTCGAAATGCCCATCGCCGCCACCAGATGGCCAGCCGGCACGGTGGCGCCGACCAGCGCGCTGCGCAGGCCGATGTCCGACGGCCTGACCAGGCCCGACATCGCAGCGACGACGAGCACCAGCATCGGGTCGAGCTGTCGGGTCAGCGCGAGGAACAGGATGACGCAGGAGAACAGCGTGTACCACAAGCGCATCGCGGCCAGCACGTTGCGCAGCCCCAGCCGGTCGCCGAGCACGCCGAGCAAAGGCGAGACCAAGGTGCCGACGAACAGCAGTGAGCCGAAGACGGTCAGCAGCACCACCGATCCGGTCTCGGTCAGCACGTACCAGCCCAGGATCAGCGTCTCCATCTCGAGCGCCCAGGCCGTGCAGAGGTCAGCCGGCCACTGGAAACGGAAGCTGCGGGTGCGAAACGCTGCCAGCGCGGTGATCCCGCTCATGGCGATTGACGGCAGCGCATCAGGCGGCTTTTCCCGCCGGCTTGGCCTCGATGATGCGGAACGTGGCCTGGCCGAACGCGACGACGGTGTTGCGGGCATCCGTGACCTCGGCCCGAACGAACACCGTGCGCCCGGCCTGATGGGTCGTTGCAGCTTGACAGATGAACGGGCCGTGCTGCGCTGGCGCCGGGTACTGGATGCTGCAGTCGACGGTTGCACAACCGCGGTCCGGCGCCAGTGACAGCGCCGCAAAGGCCATCGTCGTGTCCATCACCGTGAAGAGGATGCCGCCGTGAGGTTGTGCGGGCGAGGGCCAGCAGACCTGTGGCCGAGGGGACAGGGTGGCTCTTGCGCGGCCGGCCATTGCCTCGTGGAGCTCGATGCCGATGGCCTGGTAGAGCGGGTTGGTGTTGATCTGGGCGATTCGGTCGACTGGGAGATCCATGGGCGGGGTTCCGGTGGGTGGGTGATGGCCGGTGCTGGGTCGGTGGTCAATCCTCCAGCGCCTGATACGTCAGGTTGCGCATCAGTGCGCGGTAATGGCGCCGCAGGTCTGGCGCGCACAGCATCAGGATGGCGACCAGTTGCTCGGCCGGGTCGATCCAGAAGTAGGTGCCGAACGCCCCCGACCAGTAGAACTCGCCGACCGAGCCCGGCACAGGGTTGCGGCCCGGGTCGTTGCGCACGCAAAAGCCCAGCCCGAAGCCTTGACCGAACTCGGGCAGGGGCGCCGATTCCTCGAACTGCGCGCGCGCGGAGGCTGCCACAGCGATGCCGGGCGGCAGGTGGTCGCAGGACATCAGCGCCACTGTCTTGCGCGAGAGCAGGCGGACGCCTTCAAGTTCGCCGCCGTTGATCAGCATCTGCGCGAATCGCAGATAGTCGGGCGCGGTAGAGACCATGCCGCCACCGCCGGACATGAAATTTGGCTTGACCGTGAGCTGGCGCGCCATCGGTGGGCGTTCTCCGGTCCTGGGGTCGACCAGCGCCTCGGCGACGCGCTGCGCGTCGCGCTGCGGAACGACGAAGCCGGTGTCCTTCATGCCCAGAGGCTGCGTGATCCGGTTGGCGATGAACTGGTCCAGCGGCAAGCCCGACACCGCTTCGACCAGGCAGCCCAGCACATCGGTGGACATGCCGTAGTCCCAGACCTCGCCGGGCTGGTGCTGCAAGGGCAGTGCGGCGAGTTTGGCGATGAACTGCGCGCTGGTCTGCTTCGGGTCCATCACGGCGGCGGCGCGGTAGGCCCGCTTGACCAGCGAGTCGCCGAAATGCCCGTAGCTGATGCCCGAGGTGTGGCGCAGCAAGTCCTGCACCGACATCTCTCGCCTTGCCGCTTCCAAGCTGAGACAAGGCTGGCCCGCGGCATCTGTCGCTTCGACGCCGACCTGCAGGCCTTTGAGCGCCGGTAGGTAGACCGACACCGGGTTGACCAAGCGCACCAGCCCTTCTTCGACCAGCATCATCACCGCCACCGAAACCATCGGCTTGGTCATCGACGCGATGCGAAAGATCGAGTCGACCGACATCGTCAGGCCTTGTTCCCGGTCGCTGTAGCCGAAGGCTTCGAGGTAGACCGGCTTGCCGCGCCGCGCGACCAGCGCGACCGCGCCTGGAATCGAGCCCTGCTGGACGTCCTGTTCGAACGCGGCCTTGATGCGCGCTGCTCGCGCTGGAATCAGCAGATTGGGTTCGCTTGCAATGGACATGGCCAGAGTTTCCAGGTTGAGGAGGGAGACACCACGCACGGGCGATGCGTGGCACCGGTCGTCGTGGAATTATCCGCGCTGTCCCGCCTGGCCCGGGGAATGTTTGATCCATTGAAAGACTGGCGCCTGGCCAGCCTGTCGGTCAGCGCCTCTCAGCGCCTCTCAGCGCCCCGGCGGGACCCCAATCACCGCAGCCGGTCTTTGCAGGACCTGCGATGCCAGGCACTGCTGCAGGAGCCCGACGACATCGAACTCGGCGTCGAGGCCCAGCGCTGCATCCAACGCGCTGCCGAACGCAGCCCCTTCGGCCAGCCCGGTCAGCCATCGGTGGCCTGCCGCCGACAAGCTCAGCACCTGAGGCTTCCACGCCGGTCGGCACACCAGCACATGGCAGCGCTGGTCAAGTGGCTCGGCAAACTCGCTCGGCGCTTCGCGCTGGTGGGCCTGCCAAAGCCCGGCAATCGCCCATCGGGACGCCAGCAACACGCAGGCTGGTTGCAGCCGAAGACAGGTCTGGCCGAGCATTTCCGGCGTCAGATCGACCAGGTCCTGGGCTGAGACGGGGTCGCCGTCGGCTGCGTAATACGCGCGATGCAGGGCCCATTCCAGCCTGGCCATGTCCGGAAAATACGGGTAGTTGGCCACTGGCGAAAACCCTGCCAGGAACTGCGCGAAATCAGCCCCGAAGTCGTTGAGGTCGCCGCTGCTCGACGGGTGGGCCGAGCCATAAGCTCGAGCCAGCGCCGCAAAGAACTCCTCGCCGACCAGCTGCTGCAACACCGGGTAGGCCGCCGCGAGCGTCTTCTCCCAGGTGCTCACCAGGTGGCCGCGGTAGCGGGCAAAGCGCGCGGCGCTGCGAGACGGTTCGCCGACGAAAGCATCGGGCGCGTGCTGACCCAACAGGGCCTGGGCAAAGCCGTGCTGGATGGCCTCCAGCGCAGGCGCGGCCACCGCTTCGACGCGGCCTCGCGCGCTGGTCCGCAACGTCGAATCCGCAGCATGCGGCGGTGTCGCTGCGGGACAGGTCTTGAGCATCAACGCTCGCGCTGTGTCGGCTTCGGCCAGCAGCAGGTCCAGCGCGGGAATGTCGGTGTCCCATTCGATCAGCGTGGGCACCGGCCCAAAGCGTTGCAGCGCGTGCTCGTAGAGCCGCCACACCGATGCTGCCACCCGGTCGCCATGGTGGTCGACCACTGCGTCGGGCGTCACCAGATGGCCTGCCAGATGGATCTCACCGACATGCTCGGCCGACACCCGATCGATCGCCGCCAGGGCCGACTCCTGATGGTTGCACTGGTTCACATACAGGTTGTTGACGTCCAGCAGGATGCCGCAGCCCGTGCGTTGCGCGACTTCGGACAGAAACTCGGCTTCGCTCATCGCGTCGGCGCGGTAACGAAGATAGGTCGAGACGTTTTCCAGCAGGATGGTTTGTTGGATCGCATCCTGGACCTGGTGGACCCGCTGGCAAACCAGCTCGAGCGCGGATCGCGACAACTGCAGCGGCAGTAGGTCGTTGAGGTGCCGGTCTGCCACTGCGCCCCAGCACAGGTGCTCGGACACCAGCGCAGGCTCAAGCGCCTTGACCAACTGCGCGACGCGCTGCAGATGCACTGGGCTGAAGCCCTGCGCCGAGCCGATGCCCATGCCAACGCCGTGCAGGCTGATGGGATAGCGCTGCCGCAACTCGAACAGCACATGGCGGTCCACGCCGCCTGCTTGCAGATAATTCTCGGTGTGGACTTCGAGCCAGTCGACGGCAACTTGCTGCTGCTTGAACTCGCGGTAGTGGCGGGCTCGCAGGCCAATCCCAACGCCCTGCAGTTGGGCCGCGCTTGCAGGCATCGGGAGCCGCCAGCGCTACTTCGTTTTCTTCTTCTTGGCTTCCTCGGCAGTCATGCCACCTGACTGTTTACAAGTGCCTTTGGCCACGTACGTCCAATCGTTTGCACTCTTGTCGGATGTGGCCTGTCCGGCGCAGGAGTGCGAGCCGTTCAAAGAGGCGCAATCATTCTTCCCGGCCTTGGCGATGCCGTAGCACTTTTCTTTGTCCCCGGCGGCGACGGCGGCGCTGGGCGCAGCCACCAGCGCGGCCAATGCGGCGGCGAGCAGGATTTGGCGTTTGTCCAAGTGAAGTCTCCTGAAGAAAAGCGGGGCGGGCGGCTTGTGACAAGGGTCAGTCGCTGCATGGAAAGGTTTTTGATCTTGTCACATTTTCTTTGACGGAATTTTTGACAGACGCCATCCGGTCGATCCGACTCGATCAATGCAAACCCTTGTGGCCAAAGGCATTTGGCAAGGTGGCATGAAAGCTGCAACTTGGTCGTGGCTGCGCGATCTCGACGCGATGCGCCTGGGGCCTGTCGGCGCGCAGCCAGCCGTGGGAGAGGCGCGTCAATGGCAGCACTGCCAACAAGGAAACTGCGATGAAGCACTTCAGGAAGTCAATCCTTGCCGCCGCGTTGTCGGCTGCATTTTTGTCGGTGCACGGTGTTGCCCAGGCAGACGACAGCAGTCCCCAGAGCATCCCACAGGAAAAAGGGTCCATTCTTGCTGCTGCGCTATCGGCTGTCTCGTCGTTGATAGACGGGGTCACCAAGACAGCCAATGACCAGAACAAGGACACGGCGGACGGGTCTCAAAGCAAGGACGACTACAAGCCCGTCGTACCCGACAAAGGCAACACCGATAGCTCCGGCGACACCCCCGACGACAAAGACGGGGACAAAGGCGGCGACAAAGACGGGGACAAAGAAGACCATGCCAACACCGTCCCCGAGCCCGACAGCTTGGCGCTGGTGGCGCTTGCTTTGGCGGGACTGGCTGCCTTGCCCAAGCGCAAGCCGGCGCAGCAACCCAGCGCCGACCCAGGCGATTGAACCGCGTCCTACCTGTAGCGGTCCGTCAGCGTGATGCTCAATCGAATTTCGCGCCAGATTCCTTCACGACCTTGGCCCAGCGCGTCTTCTCGTCACGGATGAAGGCGCCGAAGTCGGCGGGCGAACCGGGTCGGGTTTCTGCGCCGGCCTTGGCCAGTCGGTCTTGCATCTCGGCGGTGGCGAGGATTTTCGTGATCGTGGCATGCAGCTTGGCGACGATGTCGGCTGGTGTCGCGGCCGGTCCGACGATGCCCTGGAACGACCCGGTCTCGAAGCCCGCCAGCCCGGTGGACTCGGCCACGGTCGGGATGTCCGGCGCCGATGCGAAGCGCTTCGCGCTCGAGATCGCCAAGGCCTTGAGTTTGCCGTCCTTGACCAAGGGATAGGTCGCGAGCCCGCGGCCTGGCCGCCGATGTCAGCCGCTGCGCGGCACTCGCCCAGCCAGCGGGTAAGCCGGGTCGTTGTAGCCAGGCGTCGAGGCGTGGCCTGCGCTGACCAGGCCGCTGACGAAAGCCTCGTCTTCGGCGGTGAACTCGGTGTTGACCGCCTCGAGGTAGTCCTGCCATTGCGCCAATGTCCGGGGTCCGCCGATCAAGCCGTTGACGAGCCGGTTGTTCCAGGCCCAGCCCAGCGCCAACTGGGTCGGCGTCAAGCCGCGCGATCGGGCATGGTCGGCCATGCGCTGCGCCAGCGCGAGCGACTCGGGGCGGAACTCGGTCTGCAGGATGCGGGTGTCCTGGCGCGCGGCGCGCGACCCGGAAGGCGGCGCCGCGTCGCTGCGGTACTTGCCGCTGAGCACGCCGCGCGCCAGCGGGCTGTAGACGACCGCGCCGACACCGTAATGCGCGCAGCAGGGCAGCAACTCGGTCTCGATCTGGCGCGACATCGCGTTGTAAGGCGGTTGGCAGGCAATCGGCGGGGCGATGCCCATCGACCGGCACATCTCGACCACTCTTGCGACGTTCCAGGCCCGGAAGTTGGAGACGCCGAAGTGGTGCACCTTGCCGCTGTCGATCAGGTGGGCGATCGCGCCCAGCGTTTCCTCCAGCGGCGTGCTGGCGTCTTCGCGGTGCAGGTACAGCAGGTCGATCCAGTCGGTGTTCAGGCGCAGCAGGCTGGCGTCTACGGCCTGCAGCATGTGGCGGCGCGACAGGCCGCGCTGGTTTGGCCCGGGTCCGACCGGGTTGGCCAGCTTGGTCGCGAGCACCCAGTGTTCTCGCTTGGCTGCGATCAGCCTGCCGGTGATGCGTTCAGACTCGCCGCCCGCGTACATATTGGCCGTGTCGATCGCGTTCAACCCGGCATCGATCGACGCGGCGACGATGTTCGCGGCTTCGGCCTCGTCGGTCTGGTCGCCGAACATCATCGCGCCCAGCCAGAGCTTGGAGACCTTCAGGCCGCTGGCGCCCAGAGCTTGGTACTGCGGTTTGGGTGGAGTCATGGTTTGTCCTGTGAGGCGGGTCCATCGATTGTCAAGCAATGCGCGGCCGGCTTCGGCCGGCCTCGGGGCGGTCAATAGCTCATCGGCAAGGCCAGGCCCATCGCGATGAACAGGCCGCCGCAGCCGCGGTTGAAGTTCTTGCCCAAGCGAGCGAGCAGAGGGCTGATGCGCTGCGCCAGGCTGGCCAGCAAGTACTCAAAGCCGAACTCGACCAGCACGAAAGTACCTGCCATCGCGATGAACTGGACCACCAGGTCGCGTGCCGGGTCGATGAATTGGGGCAGGAAAGCGCCGTAGAACAGCAGCGCTTTCGGGTTCGACAGCGCTGTCAGCAGACCCTGGCGGAACATCTCCCGGCCCAGCGCTGCGGGTCTTGAGGTGTCGGCCTGCAGCCGGATTTCCGGCGCGCGCCACAGCTGTATGCCCAGCCACACCAGGTAGGCGCCACCCAGCAGCTTGAGCCATGTCAGCGCGGCCGCGGAAGCCTTCAACAGCGCGCCGATGCCCAGCATCGACAGCGCGATCAACGCGGCGAATCCCAGCGCTCCGCCGCTGACGGTGAACAAGGTTTTGCGCGGGCCGTGCAGTACCCCGTGGGTCAGCACCAGCAAGCTGTTCGGGCCGGGTGTCAGCGACAGCCCCAGCGCGGCGACCAGGTAGAGCAACCAGGTGTGAAGGGCCATCAGTTTCGTTTTCACCGCTTGCGCAAAGCGGCAGTCTACGTCTGCGGCAGATCGCCGTGGCGATCTGCCGGGCCCGTCAGTGCTTCAGCCGAATTTGCCGGTGTCTACCCACTCGGCCTTGATCAGCGACCACCAGTCGACCGCCAGCCCCTTGAGCACGTAGTCGTAGGGCAGCCAGCCGTAGCCGGCGTCGCCCCAGCCGGTGCCCCAGGAATTGCGGATCAGCAAGGCACCCGTGGTCGGCGCCGAGCCCGCGTTGCTGTTCCTGATCACCAGGTTGTCGTTGTAGCCCGCCACGTCCACCGCATGACCCCCCACCACCCTGTCGACGGTCGTCGGGAACGGGATCGCCCCTTTGTTGGCCGCGTTGGCCTGGGTGTAGGAGTTGTAGACCGTGAAGCCGAAGAACGCTGGCAGACCGGCTGACAGGTTGGTCTTGATCGCGTTGAGCAGCGCCGCCTTGCTGGTGCCGGACGGGTCGAGCCGGTAGTACTTGACAGCCTGGTAGTTGCTGCCGAACGAGTACAGAAAAGCCGAGGGCTCGGCGTCGAAATTGGCCACCACATAAGGCCAGTACTCCTCGGGCGGTACGCCGAACAAGGCCAAGGCTTCCATCGTGCTGCGCAGGTAAGCGCCTGTGTCGCCGGTCCATTTCAGCAGGTTGCGTGTGGCTTTGTAGAGAAACAGCCGCGAGCCGTCGATGTGCTTGCCGAAGGCCCGGCGCTCGCAGTACTCCAGCAGGCCGAGCCCGGCATTTGCGGTGCACGAGCCCAGGTTGAGCTGGTTCTCGATCGGCGAGAACCAGGCCCGCAGGTCGACGCTGGGCGCCAACTCGGCCGGGCCCACCCTGGCGCCTGCGCCCCTGAGCTTGCTCAGCAAGGGTTTGACGGCATGGTGGTCTGGGGTGTAGTCGCGGATGCTGGGCAGATCGCGCAACCAGCCCAGTCTTGGGGGGGAAGAGGTGTCGGACATGTCGGATTTCCTCGAGGTTTTGAAGCACTGGCCGTTGATGGCCGGCGTGCTGCGCCGGCCCGGCACTGGCCGGTGTGGCAGGCTCGGTCGCGGCGCCAATGCATTCAAACCGGCAAGTCCTCCAGCAGGGTGTCTTCAGGCCCCAAGAACTTGGGGGTCCTGGCCCGTGCCAGACCTGAAAAATTTGCCGCGCTTGCGCAATGGCAACGGGGGCACCGATGCGGGCGCGAACTTCAGCTTGGCGCGGTGATGTAGGCCTCGATCGACACCATGCAGGTGTGGGCCGAACAACCCTGGCCGAACTGCGAGCTGCCTTTGTCCAGCGTGAGCACGTTCGGATTGCCAGCCCGGTCGAGTGCTTGATCGGTGTCGTCTTCGGGGTCGTACCAGGCGCCGGTGGGCAGCATCACGACGCCTGGGCGCACCAGGTCGACCACCGATGCGCTGGCCAGGCACTGGCCGCGCGCGTTCCACAAGCGGATGACCTGCCCGTCGGTCAACCCGAGTCGCGCCGCATCTTCCGGGTGGATCAGCGCTTGTTCGCGCCCATCGCGCTTGCTGGCCTGGCTTGCCGGTGCGTCGTCGAGTTGGCTGTGCAGCTTGTGTTGCGGTTGGCGCGAGACCAGGTGCAGTTGCTGCGCTGCCGACGCCGACCCCAGCCATTCGGCCGGCTCGATCCAGGCCGGGTGGGCTGGGCAGTCCGCGAGGTCCAGGGCTGCCAGCCGGGGGCTGTGCAGCACGATGCGCCCGCTCTCGGTCAGCAGCGGGTGCCCGACCGGGTCGGCGCGGAAAGCCGACAGAAAGCTGTGCTTGGACAGCGTCGGCACTTCGGCCGAGCCATGGGCCCAGAACGCGTCGAACTCGGGCATCGCGTGGTCGAAGCGCCGGGCGGCGTCCTCGCGGGTTCGCTGGTACAGCTCGGCGATCCACGCCATCTCGTCGCGCCCCTCGGTGAAAGCGGCCATCACGCCCAGCCGGTCGGCGATGCCGCGGAAGATGGCGTGGTCCGACAGCGCTTGCCCCACTGGCGCTATCGCTTGCTGCATCGCGATCAGGTGGCCTGACCTGCGGTTGCCGGCGATGTCGTTGCGCTCGATCGACGTGCTGGCTGGCAGCACGATGTCGGCGCGGCGCGCCGTCGCGGTCCACATCGGGTCTTGCACGATGATCGTCTGCGGCCGCGTCCAGGCCCGCCGCAGTCGGTTCAGGTCCTGGTGGTGGTGGAAGGGGTTGCCGCCGGCCCAGTAGACCAGGCGGGTGTCCGGGTAATGCCGGGTCTGTCCTTCGTAGCTGAAGGCTTCGCCGGGGTGTAGCAACAGGTCGGTGATGCGTGCCACCGGGATGAAATCCGGGTTGGGGTTGACGCCCTGCGGCAGCTCAGGCGGGCGTGCCACCGCGATTGGCGCGCCCACGCCACCCAGCGAGCCGTAGCCGTAACCGACCCCGCCGCCGGGCAGGCCGATCTGTCCGATCACCGAGGCCAGCGCGAGCGCGGCCCAGAACGGCTGCTCGCCGTGGTCGGCGCGCTGCAGGCTCCAGCTGACGGTGAGCATCGACCGGGTCTCGACCAGGCGCCGGGCGAGCTTGCGCGTCCACTCGGCGTCGATCGAGCTCACCTGCTGGGCCCAGGCAGCGTTCTTGGCCACGCCGTCCTGCGCGCCGCCGAGGTAGCCCAGCAGCTCATCGCTGCCGCTGCAACAGCGGGCCATGAAGTCCTTGTCGTGCCAGCCGGCAGCGACGATCTCGCCGGCCAGGCCTAGCATCAGCGCGGCGTCGGTGTTGGGGCGAATCGGCCACCATTCGGCCGGCACCCAGTCCGGCAGGTCGTCGCGCAGCGGCGAGACCAGGATGAACTTCACGCCGCGTGCGACCATCTGTCGCAGCTGCTGTTCGAGCGTGTGCAGGGCCAGGCCGCCGGCTTCGTTCTGTGCTGTTCTCGGCGACAGCCCGCCAAAGACGACGACGGTCTGCGAATGCTCGGCGATGGTGTCGAGGGTGTTGGCCTGGCCGCGGCAGGCGTCGGCGCTGCCCAGCGTGTGGCGCAGGATCACCGGCCCGGCGGCGATGCTGTAGGTGTCGACATGGCCGGTGTAGCCGCCCACCAGATTGAGCATGCGCTTGAGCTGCGACGGCGCGTGGTGGAAGCGGCCGCAACTCGTCCAGCCGTAGGAGCCCGCAAAGATTGCCCGGTTGCCGTGCTCGCTGCGAACCCGGTCGATCTCGCCGGCGACCAGCGCGAAGGCTTGATCCCAGCTCACTGGCACGAAGTCGTCGCCAGGCCGGCGTTCACTGGCGCCGCGGGTCTTGAGCCAGCTCGCGCGCACCATCGGCTGCGCGACCCGGTGTTTCGGGTCGGCCCAATGCTTGACCGACTCGATGATGGGCGATGGCGCGGGGTCGGCGCCGAAGGGCTCGACGCCCCGGATGCGCCCGTCTTCGACCAGCAGCGTGTAAGCGCCCCAATGGCTGCAGTGCGAGATGCGTCGCAAGCTCATGGTTGGCAGCCTGTATGGGTATCAGCGTTGTTCATGGGGTCGGTCCTGGCGTTGCGGCTGGTGGGCGATCGACTGATCATGCGCTGCGCTGGCTCGATGTTGATCGAAAGATAGGTCGCTCATTTTGAATGTCAGGTCGCTTGACGCCGTGTCTCTTGGGCTGCGCGAGGCTGCTGGCCGTAAGTCCTGAACTTCTCCAGCACCCGCGCCATCTCTTCGTCCGACAGCAGCTTCGGTGCGCCGAAAGTCAGCACCTGCAGGTACAGCTGGGCCATCTCCTCGACCGTCACCGCCAGCGTCATCGCCTGCGCCAGGTTGGCATGTGCGGCGATCACGCCGTGGTGTGCCATCAGGCAGGCGCGCCGGTCTTTCAGCGCGACCAGCACGGCCTGGCCGAGTTCGGCGCTGCCAAAAGTCTGGTAACTGGCGCAGCGGATGTTGTTGCCGCCGGCAGCGGCCACCATGTAGTGAATGGCCGGGATGTCGTGCTCGAGGATGCTCACCGCGGTGGCATGGGCTGAATGCGTGTGCACGACCGCGTTGAGTTCCGGCCGCTCGACCAGGATGTCGCGGTGAAAACGCCACTCGCTCGACGGCAGGATGTCGCCTTCGTAGCGGCCTTCCCAGTCCATGAAAACGATTTGCTCTGGCGTCATGCCGGCGTAGGCCAAACCGGTGGGCGAGATGTGAAAGCCCGCTGCGCCGCGCACGCTGATGTTGCCGGCAGTGCCCTTGTTGATGCCCAGCCTGGCCATGCTTTGAAGCGCTTCGACGATCGCGGTGCGGGTGGACAGGTCGTCTCTCATGGGTCGGTCTGCAGGTGTGGGTCGGCTGTGCCAGCGCGGATGGATGCATTGTGCAGACTGGGCGCTGGACCCAATGCTGGTCGCTTGAGCTTGTCGCTTGAGGTAGCCGCGTCTGGGTGCAAGCCCGATAGCCGATCCGCCGCAGACCCTGTATCGTGTGCCATCCCCACTGCAGGACAACTCAGCATGAAGATCGCATTTTTCGGCACCGGCCTGATGGGCTCGGGTTTTGTCCGCCGGCTGCTCGCCAACGGCCACCAGGTCAATGTCTGGAACCGCAGTCCCGCCAAGGCGCGCGCGCTCGAGGCCGACGGCGCCAAGGCATTCGACGACCCGGCGGCCGCGCTGGCGGGCGCCGAGCGAATCCATTTGTCGCTGTCCGACGACGCGTCGGTTGACGCGGTGCTCGAGCCGATCGCTGCAAGAATCTCGGCCTCGGTCTGGATCGTCGACCACACGACCACCGCGGTCACGCCCACTGCCGAGCGCGCTGCGCGCTGGGCGGCGCGCGGCAAGACCTTCGTCCACGCGCCTGTGTTCATGGGCCCGGCCAACGCGCAAGATGGCACTGGTTTGATGATTTTGTCGGGTGCTGCGGCGCATCACGAGGCGCTGCTGCCGGAACTGCAGCGCATGACCGGCAAGGTGGTCTACCTGGGCGAGGCGCCCGAGCGGGCGGCAGCCTTCAAGCTGTTCGGCAACATGACGCTGATCGGGATGATGGGCGTGCTCGGCGACGTCAACCGTCTCGCGCACTCTGTCGGCATCTCGACCACCGACGCGTTCTCGCTGTTCAAGCACTTCAACCCGGGCCAGTTCCTGCCGGCACGCGCCGACAAGATCGCCGCGGGCGATTTCAGCGCGCCGTCTTTCGAGGTCTCGATGGCGCGCAAAGACGTTCGGCTGATGATCGAGCAAGCCCAGCGCGGCGGCGTCGACCTGTTCGTGATGCCGGGTGTCGCGGCGATGTTCGACGCCGCGATCGCGCGCGGCGAGAGTGCGCTGGACTCGGCCGCCGCGGCGCGAATTCCGACCTGAAGATTTCCCATACAACTCAAGAGGAACAACATGATCGAACACCATATTGACATCCCGACCGCCGACGGCGCGATGAACAGCTTCGTCGTCCACCCCGAGGAGGGTGGGCCGCATCCCGTGGTGCTGTTCTACATGGACGCACCCGGCAAGCGCGAAGAACTGCACGACATGGCCAGGCGACTGGCGGCCACCGGCTATTGCGTCGTGCTGCCGAACCTGTACTACCGCAGCACGCGCGATTTCTGGCTGAAGGAGCGGACCGAGCCGGCGATGGCGCACATGTTCTCGCTGATGGCCACGCTCAACGCCGCCACCACCGAGTGCGACACCCGGGCCTTGCTGAAATTCGTCGACGCCCAACCCTATGCCGACAAGACGCGGATCGGCGCGGTCGGCTACTGCATGAGCGGTCCCTTCGTGGTCTGGGCTGCCGCGGCATTCCCGGAGCGCTTCCGCAGCATCGCGTCGATCTACGGCGCGAACATGGCGACCGACAAACCCGACTCGCCGCACCTCGTGGCACCCAAAGTCCAATGCGAGAGCTATTTCGCCTGCGCCGAGACCGACAAGTGGGCTTCGCCTGCGGACATCGCCAAGCTCGAAGCCGGGTTGCAAGCCGGCGGCAAACCGCACCGCATCGAGTGGTATCCCGGCACCGAGCATGGCTTCGCCTTCCCGCAGCGCCCTGTGTATCACAAGGTCGCGGCCGAGCGGCACTGGGAGCGCCTGCACCGCCTGTTCGGGCGGACCTTGAACTCGGCTGCCTGAATTCCCGACTCGAGGCCCACGATGGACTACAGCGATTACCGGTGTTTGCGCGTCGAACTGACCCAGGGCGTGGCGCGCGTCACGCTGGCCAACGGCGAGATCAACCTGCTCGACAAACCTTTGTTCAAGGAAATGATCAGGCTGACCGAGCAGCTCGCGGCCGACGATCAGGTGCGCGTCGTGATCCTGTGCTCGGCCAACCCGGACTTCTTCATCGCGCATTTCGATGTCGGGTTGATCCTGAAGTTTCCGGTCGATGCGCCGGCGCCCGACGCCGGCCTGTCGCCTTTCCACCGGATGTGCGAGACCTTGCGAACGATGCCCAAGGCAACGATCGCCGTCGTCGAAGGCCGTGCAGGCGGTGGCGGCAGCGAGATCGCGCTGAGCTGCGACATGCGATTTGCGCTGCGCGGCCAGGCGGTCTTCAACCAGCCCGAGGTTGCGCTGGGCATCCTGCCTGGGGGCTCGGGCACGGTTCGCTTGTCGCGGCTGCTGGGGCGTTCGCGCGCGCTCGAGGTGGTGCTGGGTTGCGACGATGTGCCGGCTGAAACCGCCGAGGCCTGGGGCTGGGTCAACCGGGCCTTGCCAGCGGCCGAACTGTGGCCTCATGTGGACCGGCTGGCGGCGCGGATCGCGTCATTTCCAGCGCATGCGGTCGCAGCCGCCAAGGCCAGCGTGCTGCGCGCGGAAAAAGAGGTGGTGCCCGACTTGCTGGCCGAGGCCGTGGCCTTCCAGGGCACGCTGGGCGGTGCCGGCACAAGGGCGGCGATGGAGTCTTTCATGGCCTCGGGTGGGCAGACCCCGGCGGGCGAACTTCGCCTGGGCGAGCTCGCCGCCGAGCTGCACCGGCCGGGCTGAGTCGCGGGACGCGCGGCGATCAGTCCACCGACGCGCCCGACGATTTCACGATCCTGGCCCATTTGGCGATGTCCTCGTTGAGGATCGCCGCGAACTGATCGGGCGTCACCGGCTTGTCGGCGGGTGCGGCGAGCTCGACGCCGAGCTGCTCGAGCTTGTCGCGCAGATCTTTGCCTGCCAGCGTCTTGGCCATGCCGTCCTGCAGCTTGATCAGCACCTCCTGCGGCACGCCGGTCGGCGCAAACAGGCCTATCCACAACGTGCCGTTGTAGCCCGGCAGCGTCTCGGCGATGGTCGGCAGATCGGGCAGGACCGGCGAGCGTGTCGCACCGCTGACGGCCAGCGCGCGCAGCTTGCCTGACTTGATGTGCGCCAGCGCGGACGGCAGGCTGGCGAACAGCATCGGCAACTGACCGCCCATCACATCGTTGAGCGCCGGTGCCACGCCTTTGTAAGGCACATGCTGCAGCTTCACGCCCGCCATGCTGCCGAGCATCTCGCCGAGCAAGTGGTTCAGCGTGCCGTTGCCGGCCGAGGCGTATTGCAACTCGTTGGGTTTGCCCTTGGCCATGGCCAGCAGTTCGGTGACGGACTTGGCGGCAAACGATGGGTTCACCAGCAGCACATTGGGCACCGCACCGATCAAGCTGATCGGTCTGAAGTCCTTCACCGGGTCGAAGCCGGGGTGCTTGTACAGCGCCGGGTTGATGGCCTGGCTGCTGCTGATCGTCATCAGCAAGCTGTGGCCATCCTTGGGCGCCTGCGCCGCCAGCTGGGTGCCGATGTTGCCGCCCGCACCGGGCCGGTTGTCGATCACGACCGAGCCGCCCAGCACCTCGGCGAGTCTTTGCCCGACGACCCGGCCGACGATGTCGTTGGTGCCGCCGGCCGCCTGCGGCACCAGCATCACGATAGTCCGGCTCGGGTAGGCCGATTGGGCCTGCGACAGGGTCGGCCCCAGACCGCAGATTGTTGCTGCCAGCAGGACGATGCGGCGGGTGGCATGGCAGATCGGCATGCAGGTCTCCAGCAAGATGGATGGGTTGACGGCGCGAAGCGACGCGGGGCTGGTTGGAGGTCGCGCTGGCCGGCTCGATCTGCAGTATGAACCACGACCCAAGGTAAGCTCGCCGCAAACTGGAGGATCCCGATGAAAGATGTTGAACCCAAGGCTTCGGTACAGCCCGAAGTGCTTTACGCCGTCGAAGACCAGATCGCCGTCATCACGCTCAACGCGCCCGAGCGCATGAACACGATCTCGCGCGCGATGCTGGGCGAGCTGACGCGCTTGTTGCTCAAGGCCAACGAGGACCCGGCGGTTCGCTGTGTGATCCTGACTGGCACGGGCCGGGCTTTCTGCGCCGGCCTCGATCTGCGCAGCGGGCGGCCCGAAGGCGGGCTGAGCATCGCGTCCTCATCGACCACCTTGAACTTGCGCGACACCCCGCCGACGGTGTTGCAGGCGATGGACAAACCCACGATCTGCGCCGTCAACGGCGGCGCCGCCGGATATGGCATGGACACCGCGCTGGGCTGCGACATCCGAATCATGGCCGAATCGGCCAAGCTCGCCGCGGCCTTCGTCAAGCGCGGTGTCGTGCCCGAGTCGGGCGGCACCTGGTTTCTGCCGCGAATGATCGGTTGGGCCAAGGCCGCCGAGTTGATCTTCACCGGTCGCACGCTCAATGCGCGCGAGTGCCTGGACTGGGGCCTGACCAATCTGGTCGTGCCCGACAGCGAGTTGATGGACCGGGCCCGGGCGATGGCGCGCGAGATCGCGTCGAATGCACCGCTGGCAGTGCAAGCCGCCAAACGCATGATGCGCATCGGCCTGAACGAGACCTTTCCCGACCATGTCCACCATGTCTATTTGCAGCTGCTGCCGCTGTTCAAGACGCAGGACATGGCCGAAGGCATCCAGGCTTTCATGGAAAAGCGCGAACCGCAGTTCAAAGGGCATTGACATCCTCCCGGCCCTAAAGGGCCGGGATTCCCTCTGCAGGGGCTGCATGTCCGCAGCCGGCTCTGAACCTAGACAGGATATTGCGAGCAGCGTTCACATCACGATCATGCAAAGCCCCACACCCCAAGCAGGTCCATTGCCTTATTGCAAGACCTTCGAGCCCTTTCGGTCCCCCGACCAAACCACAGTCGGAACAGGTCTGCGTAGAGAACTTCTCACTCACTTCTTCAAACCATGCGCCATGCCTAACGGCCTTGTACGCGAGT
>CAMCTC010000062.1 GCA_945878355.1 Bordetella parapertussis
AGATATCGAAACATGAAAGCGCGCCTTCGACCCGGTGGCGTCGTTGCAAATCCTCGCGATACCTCGGGTATCGCTGCGGTTTGCGCCTAGCCATCGGGCCGAATCCATCGCTTTCATCTTGTTTCGATCCTTCCGGGTCGCAGCACTAGTCGACCTCGAACGCGCTGTCATGAGCAGGCCACGACAGGCTGCGGCCGCCACAAATACCCGAGGCTCGGTCCGGCAAGAGTAGTGCGGTTGGTCAGGACAGGCCATCCGACCGCCTGATCAGGGTTTAGTGAAGCTAAATGTTTTTACCAGTATTCCTGCATTGTCCAAGGCCCAAGCAGTGCCTACATTCCGGACAACAAAAGCCAGAGACCGCCAACCATGACGCCCAGCTCCGACCATTCGCCTCAACATGAATTCGCCTCGCGCACCTATGCGCTGAAGGTCTATGCAGGCCATGACGCCCTGGCCTCGCTGCCTGGAGAACTGCGCAGCAACAACGCGCGCCGCGCCCTCGTGCTGTGCGGACGCAGCGTGCATGAGCGCTCGACGCTCACGCGTCGGATCGCTGAATTGCTCGGCGACACCTTGGCGGGTGTGTTTCCCGGCATCTCCGAAGGAGCGCCCAGCCAGAGCATCGAAGAGGCCGCTCGGCTCGCTCTGGACCTTGGCGCTGACGCCTTGATCGCGATTGGCGCAGGCAGCGTGATCAAGGGCGCGCGCGTGGTCGCCATGCTCATGGGTGAAAAGCGATCGCTTGAAGACATGGCCACCCGTCATGTCGAAGGCAGAGCACCCATCAGCCAGAAACTGCTCGCGCCCAAGGTGCCGATCTTCAACGTGTTGACATCACCGACATCCGCCCAGAACCGCGGCGGCTCAGCGGTTCGCCACCACGGTGGCGTCCATCACCTCGAGTTCTTTGATCCGAAGACGCGTCCACGCGCCATTTTTTGGGACAGCGGCGCGCTGGCGACGGCCCCCCTGTCGCTGGTGCGCTCCACCAGCTTCGAGACCTACTGGTGGGCTCTGATGTGCATGGGTGCTGCCGGCACCGCCAACCCACTGGTGCAGGCCAGCAGATACCAGGCCTGGAACTTGGCGAGGCATGCCTATCCGCGACTGCGAGACGGCGCTGACGGCGCAGCGCGAATCGACCTCTGTGCTGCAGCGCTGCTGCAAAACCGCGACGAAGAAGACGGCGGGCGGCCCTTGTCATGCCACCTGCTCGTCCGGGCCGCCTACGCGGTGGCCGTCGCGGTCTTCAACCGCTACCCGGGGCTGACCCAGTCCCATGGCTATGCCGGCATGGCGCCATCGGTGATCCGTTGCATGGGACATCTTTGTCCTGAAGTGACCGCCGGTATCGGGGCAGCGATCGGACTTCAGGTCGAACCCGACGACACACAACTCGCAGAGCGGGTGGCGTCAGCGGTGGAGGCCGACTTTTCGGCGCAGGGTTGGCAGGGCTCATTGGCCTTCGCAGGAATTCCTGAGGACGACATGCCAACGCTGTTGAACTTTGCGCTGCGCAACTTCAACGCCAACCACGATCGGATGCTGAACGACCATGTGGACCTGCTGCGCGAGGCCATCACGCTGGCCGTCGTTGCCAGATAGTTCGCTCAGGACGGCCTGGCGACCTCGTCCAGAATCCAGTCACGGAAGAGGGTGAAGGCGGTGCTGACCGGACCGGCCGCCGACCAGCCGAGGTAATAGCCGTTTCGGCCACGCGCTCTCAACTCGAAGGGCGCGACCAAACTACCCGCAGCCAGGTTGGACTTGACGTACTCGTACTGAACCATGGCCACGCCCACGCCGTCGAGTGCGGCCTGTATGGCCAAGGACGAATTACCGAAGGACAGGCTGTTGGCAGGCTTGAGGTCGGGCTCGCCGGCGAGTGTCAACCACTGATGCCAGTCGTCAACGCGCGGCACCGAGTGCAACAAGGTGAAGGTCGCCAAGTCCCGCACCAGCTTCAATTGGACACCGCCACGAAGCAAGCCCGGACTGCAAACAGCAAGGAACTCGTCGTCGAACAAGCGAACGCCGGTCACGCCGGGCGGTAGACCAGTGCCAACCCAGGACGCCATGTCGACGCCCTCGGTTTCCAGTTCGACATCACGGAAACTGGTCATGATCTGAATGTCCAGTTCGGGATGAGCGCCGTGAAAACGCGCCAATCTCGGCATCAACCACTTCTCGGCCAGCGTGGGCAGCAGTGTCAGCTTCAGCGTCTTGTGGTTGCGCGTCCGGGATATCGAATCTATCGCCAAGCTCATGACATCAAAAGCCTGGGTGAGCTGTGGCCGCAGCACCTGGCCGGCATCGGTCAGGTCGATAGAGCGGCCCTTGCGCTGAAGAAGCGCCACCCCAATGCTGTCCTCCAACTGCTTGACATGCTGGCTGACCGCACCCGGCGTGACGCACAACTCGAGCGCCGCCTTGGAAACACTGAGATGCCGCGCAGTTGCCTCGAAAGCGCGCAGGGCCAGCAACGGAAGGTGCGATCGGTTCATTCCTACAGTTTAGCGATCCTAAAGCTTTTCAGCAGAAAACATGCATTGATGGTCTCTGGGTCGCGCCCTACATTGACGGCTACAGGCAAACAGGATGGAGACACCGCAATGAGGCTGAAGCAGCGCACGGAATCGCACTTTCGGGAGACGCCCGATGGCATGCTGTTGCTGGCGACTCGCCCAGCCGGCGATGCAAAGCCGCAGTTCCCGCCACTGGAATTCATGCACGGCGACGCTGTTGTCGAAGATCTTCCGATCGGCCCGGTGGGTGTGCTCTACACCTACAGCATCGTGCATCTCGGGCGCGACAAGCCGCCTTACGGTTTGGCGATGGTCGACTTTGCGCCGGGCGTGCGGGTGTTCGGCCACATGTGCTTCGAGCCGGGGCAGGAGCCAGCCTTGGGCGCGGCCATGAAGATCGTCCCACACACCTTGCCGGATGGCCAGGCCGACTATGCGTTCGCGGCACTCGCGGGGGCATCGGCATGAAGGAGCCCCTCATCACCGGCGTGGGTATTTCTGACTTCGGACGTTTTCCTCACCTGACCGAAGAGGCATTGGCCCAGGTTGCGATTCTCGATGCACTCGCTGACGCCGGGCTAGCGATTGGCGACGTGCAAGCGTTCTATTGCGGCAACGCCGCAGGCGGCAATCTGCCGGGACAGCGCAGCCTGCGCGAACTGCACACCGATGGGCAACCGGTCTTCAACATCGACAACGCCTGTTCCAGCGGTGCCACGGCCCTGCACCTAGCATTGCAGGCCATCCGTTCGGGCGCGCACGACACGGTGGTCGTGTTCGGCATGGATCAGCTCAGCAAGCTGGGCGGTGGCGCGCTGCCCTTGAACCAGCGCGACTGGAACAACCGGCGCGGCATGATCATGCCCGCGCTGTATGCGATGCGCGCAAAACGGTACATGCACGAGTACGGCGTCCCGGCGTCCGCGCTGGCCGATGTCTCGGTGAAAAACCGCCGGCATGGCGCGCTGAACCCGATCGCGACCTTCTGCAAAGTCGTGACGCGCGAAGAGGTGCTGGCCTCCAGGCCGGTGGCCGAACCACTGACCTTGCTCCAGTGCTGCCCGGCAGTGGTCGACGGCGCCGCCGCCGTGGTGTTGACGACCAGGCCGACCCGAGGCAAAGCCAAGCCTGTCCGGGTACTGGCATCGGTCGTGCAATCGGGCATCTTCGAATCGGGCCCGGTCGACATGACCGAGGCCGAAATCACCGCTCGAACCGCCCGCATGGCCTACCAGCAGGCAGGCGTGGGGCCGACCGACCTCAGCCTGATCGAGTTGCACGACGCCTTCACCATCTCCGAGCTGCTTTACTACGAGGCACTGGGTCTTTGCGGCCGCGGTGAAGCGCAGCACTTGCTGGCCAGCGGCGCCACCGCCTTGGGCGGGCGCATTCCCGTCAACCCGAGTGGCGGCCTGATCGCCAAGGGCCATCCGCCCGGCGCCACCGGCGTCGCCCAGATCGTCGAAATCTGCGAGCAGATCCAGCAACGCTCAGGCAAGCGCCAGGTGCCGGGCGCCCGGATCGGGCTCAGCCAGGTCACTGGCGGAGGCATCTGGGGTGTTGACCACGCCGCCTGCTCGATCCACATCCTTTCGGCCTGACGCCTCGGAGACCACGATGACCCTAGCCAACACCCAGCAGGAATCCTATTTGCCCGAGTCCCTCCAGGGCATGACGGCCATCGTCACCGGTGGCGCCAGCGGCATCGGGCTGGGCATCGCGCGCGACCTGGCCAGCCAGGGTTGCCGCATCGCGATCTGGGACCTCAACCCCGAAGCCCTGAGCGCAGCCACGTCGGCGCTGCGCGCAGCGGGTGCTGAGGTTCACCCGCAGCAGCTCAGCGTCACGTCCGAGGAAGACGTTGCCCGCGCAGTGGCACAACTGCACGCTGAAACCGGACGCATCGACATCCTCGTCAACAACGCCGGCATTGGCGGGGATCGATTGATCTCGAAGATGGACCTCGATTTCTGGCAACGGGTGATCGAGACCAACCTGACTTCGCAATTCATTTGCTGCAAGACGGTGGTGCCGCACATGGTGGCACGGGGCTTTGGCCGCATCATCAACATTTCGTCCCGTGCTTGGCTGGGCAACCGGGGCCAGGCCAGTTATTCGGCGTCCAAAGGCGGTGTCGTGAGTTTCACGCGCAGCCTGGCATTGGAGTACGCGCGCAATGGCATCACCGCCAATGCCATTGCACCGGGGATCATCGAAACGCCACTGTTCGAGACCATCACCGAAAAGGTCAAGGACGACCTGAAGCGAACGGTGCCGGTTCAGCGCATAGGCAGCGCCGAGGATGTGGCGCAGGCGGTGCGCTTCTTCGCTCAACCGTCGTCGAGCTACATCACGGGTCAGCTGCTCTACGTCTGTGGCGGTCGCAGCCTGAGCAGTGCGTCTGTCTGAGCATGACCCTGCACCGAGGACCTCCGACATGTTGACAAGACGCTCCGCCATGGCTTTTACGTCGCTCACTCTGCTTGGCGGCACAGCGACCTCAGCGACTGCACAGCCGGACTTTCCCGCCAAGCCTGTCCGATTGATCGTGCCGTTCCCGCCTGGCGGCGGCACCGATGCCGTTGCGCGCATGGTGTCGCAGAAATTGGCGCTTGCCTTGGGCCAGCCCGTGGTGGTCGAGAACAAGGCTGGTGCCGGCACCACCATCGGCTTGGCCGAAGTGGCACGGTCCGCAGCCGATGGCTACACCCTCGGGGTCGGTGGCACCAGCGATCCGCTGTTGCACCTGCTCTACGAGAACTTGCCGTTCAACCCGACCAACGACCTGGTTTTTGTGTCCACCTTGGCCAGCTCAACCATCGTTCTGGCGGTGGGCGCGAACCTGCCCGCGAAGAACGTCAGCGAGTTCATCGCGCTGGCAAAGAGCAGCGCCGCAGCCCCTTTGGGCTACGCCTCAGTGGGCGTGTCGTCACCGCACCATCTCGCGGGCATCCATTTCTCGTCGGTATCGGGCGCGCCCTTGACCCACGTGCCCTACAAGGGCACCGCGCCTGCGCTGACCGATCTGGTGGGCGGCCACATCCCGGCCGGCATGCTGGGCCTGCCGTCGGTGTTGCCGTTTTCCCGCAGCGGCAAGCTGCGCATCCTGGGCGTGGCATCGGCCAAAAGGTCGCCGCTTGCGCCTGATATCCCGACCATCGCCGAGGCCGGTCTCAAGGGTTTCGAAGCCGGGTTCTGGTACCACGTCGTGGTTCCCAGGGGCACACCCAAACCCATCATCGACCGTCTGCGGCTCGAGATCGACAAAGTGGTCTCGAGCAACGAAATGAAGGACACGATGGCCAAGAGTGGATTCGAAGCGTTGATGCTGACGCCAGAAGAGTCGGACCGGGCCCTCAAGGAAGACACCGCACGTTGGACCAAGATCATCCGTGAAAACAACATTCGCGGCTCGTAGGCCGACCTCGAGCCAGAAAGCCATTCCATGTTGAACCGCTCATTGGCAGGCATGAAGGTGATCGACTTCACCCAGATCGCTGCCGGCCCCACCTGCACCATGATGTTGGCCGATCTCGGCGCCGACGTCATCAAGGTTGAATCGCTCACCGGGGAACTCGGACGCGGATTTGTGCCGTGCATCAACGGCGAGAGCGTCACCTTCATGTCGCTCAACCGCAACAAGCGCAGCGTCGCGCTGGATTTGAAAGACCCCGAGCACAGGCGTCTGTGCGGGGAACTCTTGGCCACCGCAGATGTCGTGGTCGAGAGCTTCCGGCCTGGCGTGATGAAACGCCTGCAACTCGGCTATGAGGATCTGGCAGCAAGCAACCCGCGCCTGGTCTATTGCTCGGTCTCGGCCTACGGACAGACCGGGCCCTGGAAAGACAAGCCGGGCGTCGATGGCGTCATTCAGGCGGTGTCGGGCCTGATGAGCGTGACCGGGTCCGCCGGTGCGCCGCCCTGCAAGGTGCAGGTGCCCGTCGTCGACATGGTGACCGGTTACCTGGCGGCAGTGGCGGTGCTGGCGGCCTTGAACCAACGGCAGAGTGGAGGTCGAGGCCAGTACATCGATGTCAGCATGTTCGGCAGTGCCATCGCGTTGCAGCAGTCTGCCTTCGCGTCCTACCTGGCGGACGACATCGTGCCTGAGCGCATTGGCAGTGCCGCCCCGTATGCCGCGCCCAACGAGGCACTGCGCTGCGCCGATGGCTGGATCATGGTGGCCGCGTACCACCCCGTCCGGTGGCTGGCCTTGTGCGAAACGGTGGGCGCGCCTGAGTTGGCCGCCGACCCCCGGTTCGCAGATCTGCCCAGTCGTATCGCCAACCGCGCGGCCCTGGTCCAGGCGCTGGAGGAATTCATGCGCCTGGGATCCAAAGCGGAGTGGCTGCGCAAGTTCGAAGCCGTCGACATCATCTGTGCGCCCATCAACGATTACGCCGAGGTGGTCAACTCGCCGCCCTACGTCGGCGCGGCCATCTCCGAGCAAATCGGTCATCCCGCGGCCGGGGCGATCAGGATGCCTCGATTCCCCCTCGCACCCAGAGACGCTGCGCAAGCGCCCAGTCGTGCCCCACCGATGCTGGGCGAGCACACGCACGAGGTGCTGGCCGAACTGGGTTGCTCGGATGAGCGGCTGGCTCGGGCCTTCGCCCGCCAGGGAACTTCCCTCTTTCCACAGGACTAGACATGCCAGTTTCCATCGAGGTCAAGGACTTCGTCGCCACCGTCTTGTTGGACCGACCCGAAGCGATGAATGCGCTCGACCTTGAATCGGTCAGCGAACTGCACGCGGCCTGGGACCGCATCTCGAACGACGACAGCATTCGCGTGGCCATTCTCACCGGCGCGGGCGAACGCGCCTTCTGCACTGGTGCAGACCTCAAGAAAACGATGCCGCCGCGCGAGAGCTTCGCCGAGTTGCACTTTGGCGCTGCCAAGACCCAGGCCGGGCTCGCCAATCTGCAGACCGGCAAACCCGTGATCGCCGCCATCAATGGCTTCGCACTCGGCGGAGGTCTGGAACTCGCTTTGCAGTGCGACATCCGTATCGCGTCCAACAACGCCGTGTTCGGCTTGCCCGAGGTCTGCATCGGGAGCATTCCTGGCGCCGGCGGTACCCAACGGCTGATCCGAGCGATCGGACAGTCGGATGCCATGCTGATGCTGTTGACGGGCTCGCGCATCGATGCCGTCGAGGCCTTGCGCATCGGACTGGTCAGCCGCGTCGTGGCCGCCGCCGATCTGCAGGAACTGGCGCAGGCGCTGGCGCGCCAGATCGCTGGCAACGCGCCCTTGGCTGTATTGGCCGTCAAGCGCCTGGCCACGATGGGGCGCGAGTTGAACCTGCCAGCGGGTCTCGAACTGGAGCAACAGGCGTTTGGCGTTCTGCGCGACAGCGAAGATCGCCTGGAAGGGCGGAGAGCCTTCTCGGAAAAGCGCAAGCCAGCCTTCAAAGGCAGGTAGGCCAGGCCATGAACAGACTTGACGCCGCCAACGCACCGGATACGCCACTGCTGGATGTCCGCGACGCGGTGGTGCGCTGCGGCGGCATTGTGGCGTTAGACCACCTCAGCTTCGACATTCCAACGGGGAAGATCGTCGGTCTGATCAGCCCTCAAGGGTCGGAAAAGCCAACCAGTTCAACGGCGAGAGACGGCGCATGAGCTTGCCTGGCGTCGACGCCAACCTGCGAGACAACCTGTACGCCTTTTCATCGCGGCGTACGAAAAGTCTATTTCACTGAGTCAGCAGCTGATCTGTGCTCACACGCACTTCCAAGCCATCAAGTACTTCAACAACCGCAGTGACCACCTGATCGGCAAAAAGGATGCGGCCATGATTTTGGACGCCCACAAAGCGAGATAGCGCTGACAGACCCCCACAGGAGATTCACCATGCCCCTGCAATACGACATGTACATCAACGGTCAGTTCGAGCCACCCAGCTCTGGCCTGTATTTCGACTCCACCAGCCCGGCAGACGGCAGCGTGGTGGCCCAGGTGGCCCAAGGCAACATCGAGGACGTCGACCGCGCCGTTCGCGCGGCCCATGCGGCCAGGCGCGGATGGGCCGAGACGAACCCGATGGAGCGCGGCAGGATCTTACGCAAGCTGGCGGATCTGCTGGTGCAGAACGCGGCGCATCTGGGCAAGCTGGAGTCGGATGAGATGGGCATGCCGTCGAGCCTGGCGCCCATGATCATGGTGGAGTCGTCGAAATTCTTCGACTATTACGGCGGGCTGGCTGCGTCCATCCATGGGGACACGATCCCGATCAATGCGCAAATGTTTTGCTACAACCTGTACGAGCCTTATGGCGTGGTCGGCATCATCACCCCGTGGAATGCCCCGCTGAACCAAGCCGCACGCAGCGTCGCGCCCGCTCTGGCCGCCGGCAACACGGTGGTTCTCAAACCCAGCGAGTTTTCGTCACTGACCGCCCTGGAGATGGCGCGCCTGGCCACCGAGGCTGGATTGCCGCATGGCGTGCTGAACGTCGTCACCGGTGATGGCAACAGCGTCGGCGCCCCGTTGGTCAAGCATCCCTTGGTCCGCAAGGTGTCGTTTACGGGTTCAGTCCGGACCGGCCAGGCGATCGGCGCCATGGCGGCGCAAAAGATCATGCCCCTGACGCTGGAGTTGGGCGGAAAGTCTCCCAACATCGTCTTCGAAGATGCGAACCTGGAGGCGGCCGTCCCCATGGTTTTGATGGGTTTCATTCTCAACAGCGGCCAGATCTGCTCATCCGGCACGCGTATCCTGGTGCAGCGCACGATCTTTGAGACGTTCAGCAGCAAGATTGCGGCGGCTGCGGCGAAGTTTCCGATCGGACGAGATCGTCCCTTCCCGACACTGGGGCCTATTGCCAACGAGACCCAGTTCGAGAAGATCCTCGGCATTCTTGAAATTGCGCGTGAAGAGGGGGCCAGGTGCCTGACGGGCGGTGAGCGCGCCACAGGGGATGGCCTGGAGCAAGGCCTGTACATCAAGCCCACCCTCTTCACCGATGTGACCTCCGACATGACGGTGGTGCGTGAGGAGATCTTTGGCCCTGTGGGCGTGTTGATTCCCTTCGATAGCGAAGACGACGCCATCCGCATTGCCAACGACACGGAGTACGGTCTGGCCTCAGGGATCTGGACGCAGGATGTCAGCCGCGCGCACCGTGTGGCGGCGCAGCTTGAAGCCGGAACGGTGTATATCAACACCTACCACGAGCGCGCCATCGAGGCGCCGATGGGCGGCTACAAGAAGAGCGGCATCGGCAGGGAGAAAGGCATGGCGTCGCTTCACGACTATCTGCAGTTGAAGAACGTGACGATGAAGCTGATCTAGTCGAGGGCCGGGTACGCCGGCTCGCTGCATTGCGCCAACACGCGGTCCAGCCAGGCGATCAGGTTCGTCGTGACCTCGTCGCGGTTGACTTCGTTGAGCATTTCGTGGCGTCCCGCGCCATAGACATGGCAAGACAGGTCGAACAGACCCGCCTGGCGATAGCGCTCCATCAGCGGGAAAAACCAGCGCAGATTGTTGTTGACGGGATCGCGGTCGCCGGTAAACAAGTACATCGGCAGGTCACTGCGAATGCCTTGCAACGCCGTCTGATCGGCGAGGCGCGCATTGCTCAAGCCCATCGAACGGGCGGCCTGCGCCGTGACGGTGAAACCGCACAGCGGGTCAGCGACGTAGGCATCGACCTCGGCCGGGTCGCTGGACAGCCAGTCGAAAGACGTGCGCGCGGGCTCGAACTGGGCGTTGTTGTCCTCGAGCTTGGCCGGCCCGCCGGTCCGCGCGGCGGCCCGCAAGTCAAATGCTGCGGTGCCCGAAAGAATAACGCCAGAAATGAGCGAAGAGTGATCGAGGATGTAGAGCTGCGCTGCGTAAGAGCCCATGCTGTGGCCAAACAGCAGCACCGATAGCCCGGGGTGCTCAGCCATCGCGAGCCGGGTCAGCGCCGCCATGTCCTGCGCCAGCGCTGGAAATCCGTCCGGACCGAAATCGCCCAAGGCTTCGCGGCTTGCGGCGGTGCGGCCGTGGCCGCGGTGGTCGTTGGCGTAGACCGCGTAACCGGCGTTGACGAGCGCCCGCGCAACCCGGCGGTAGCGCCCGGCATGCTCGCCCATGCCATGCGCGATCTGCACGATGCCGCGCACGCTGCGGCCCTGCCAGCGGTATCCGGCAACCGCCGTGCCGTCAGCGCTTGAAAAGGCAAACAAGCTCTCATCGAGGTCTATGGTCATGCAGCCAGCATAGCATCGGCCCCCCCGATTTCGATGGCGCATTCCATGGGCTGACCTCGGTTGATGTCCGGCGCAAGCCGCCCGGTCCGCGCGACCGCAACAGGCCCACGCCGCCAACGCCCGCATGCCCTAACGCGGTGGCTCAGGGCACAGCCCTGGTGCCGCGAACGGTGGCCAACCGTGCTTTGCGCACAGGAGCAGGGGTTTGCCCGACTCGCCACCTGGCACGTGGGTTGCGTACTATTCGAAAAATCCTGACCAAACAGTCAGCTTCTTGGTGAATTCGGGCCACCCTCAGCCCGCCGCCTGCAGGAGAGCCCGCGCGTGTCGTCAGCACCCCACCCTGTTGCAACAAATCCTGCGCGCCCCGACATCAAGCCGGCGCGCTTGTCTGCCGAACAATACGCCGAGCGCTTTGCCGACACGGCACCGCGCTTGACCCGTGGCCAGGCCATGGTCGAGGCCGAACGCTGCCTGTACTGCTTCGACGCACCCTGCGTGACCGCTTGCCCGACCGGCATCGATGTGCCAAGCTTCATCCGACGCATCGCCGACGACAACCTGCGCGGTGCTGCACGGACGATTCTGCAAGCCAACCCGCTGGGCGGCACCTGCGCCAGGGTCTGCCCGACCGAAGAGCTGTGCGAACAGGCCTGCGTTCGCACCGCCCAGCAAGGCAAGCCGGTCGAGATCGGGCGCCTGCAACGCCATGCGGTGGATGCGGTGATGGACCGCCCTCTGGCAGACCTGCTGCACTGCGCGCCTGCCACCGGTCAGCGCGTCGCGGTGGTCGGCGCCGGCCCGGCGGGTCTGGCCTGCGCGGTAGGCTTGGCGCAGTTGGGCCATCAGGTGAGCTTGTTCGATGCGCGGCCCAAGGGCGGTGGCCTGAACGAGTTCGGCCTGGCTGCCTACAAGGTGGCCGACGACTTCGCGCGCCGCGAACTCGACTGGCTGTTGGCGCTGGGCAACATCACGCTCGAGACCGGCTGGCGACTGGACAGCGCCGCGCAACTGCAAGCACTGCGCGCCCAACACGCGGCGGTCTACCTGGCCGTCGGCCTGGCGACGACGCAGGGCTTGGGCCTGCCAGGCGAAGAACTGGCCGGTGTTCGAGACGCGGTCGATTTCATCGCCGAGCTGCGCCAGACCAGTGACCTGGCGCAGTTGCCGATAGGACGCCGGGTGGTGGTGATCGGCGGCGGCATGACGGCCGTGGACGCTGCAGTGCAGAGCAAGCTGCTGGGCGCCGAGGCGGTGCACATGGTCTACCGCCGAGGCCCGGCGACGATGGGGGCGTCGCAGGTCGAACAACACTGGGCCCAGACCCAGGGCGTGACGATCCACCATTGGCTGGCACCCGATGCGCTGCTCGGCGATGACGCCAACGACGGCCATGTGGTCGGCGTGCGTTTCGCCCGCCAGGCAATGGTCGGCGGCAGGCTGCAGGCCACCGGCTTGTTCGAGACGCTGGACGCTGACATGGTGTTCAAGGCCATAGGCCAGAAGCTCGACAGCCAACTGCTCACCGACTGCGGCCTGAGCTTGCGGGACGGCCGCGTGCTGGCCGACGACGACGGCCGCACCTCGCTGGCCGGGCTGTACGCAGGCGGCGACTGCCGCTATGGCGGCCGCGACCTCACGGTGGAGGCGGTGCAAGACGGCAAGCGCGCCGCACAGGCCATCCATGCCCAGATCGCCGCCGCACCGTCCCACAAAGCCTGACGAGGAGCAACCATGGCCGACCTGCGCAACACCTTCGCCGGCATCGCATCGCCGAACCCGTTCTGGCTCGCCAGCGCGCCGCCCACCGACAAGGCCTACAACGTCCACCGCGCATTCGAGGCCGGCTGGGGTGGTGTGGTCTGGAAGACGCTAGGCGAGGACGGCCCGCCGGTGGTCAACGTCAACGGCCCGCGCTATGGCGCGCTGCTCACGCCCGACCGCAAGATGCTCGGCTTCAACAACATCGAGCTGATCACCGACCGGCCGCTGCGGCTCAACCTGGACGAGATCCGCGAGGTCAAGCGGGTCTGGCCCGATCGGGCGATGGTCGTCAGCCTGATGGTGCCCTGTACCGAAGCCGCCTGGCGGGCCATCCTGCCCATGGTCGAGGACACCGGCTGCGACGGCGTCGAGCTCAACTTCGGCTGCCCGCACGGCATGAGCGAGCGCGGCATGGGCGCAGCAGTCGGTCAGGTGCCCGAGTACATCGAGATGGTCACGGCCTGGTGCAAGCAGTACAGCCGGCTGCCGGTGATCGTCAAGCTCACGCCCAACATCACCGATGTGCGCCTGCCCGCTGCAGCGGCCAAACGCGGTGGCGCCGATGCGGTCAGCCTGATCAACACCATCAACTCGATCATGGGCGTGGACCCGGCCACGCTGACGATGAGCCCGGCCACCGGCGGCATGGGCTCGCACGGCGGCTACTGCGGCCCAGCGGTCAAGCCGATCGCGCTGGCGATGGTGGCCGAAATCGGCCGCGCGGCCGCCACCGCAGGCATGCCGATCTCGGGCATAGGCGGCGTCAGCAACTGGCGCGATGCGCTGGACTACATCGCGCTGGGCGCAGGCAATGTGCAGGTCTGCACCGCGGCGATGGTCTACGGCTTCAAGATCGTTCAGGAGATGGTCGATGGCTTGTCCGACTACATGGACAGCATGGGTTTCAAGACCATCGAGGACTTCCGTGGCCGCGCGCTGCCGACGGTGACCGAATGGCAACATCTCAACCTGAACGCCGTCAGCAAAGCGGTGATCGACCAGGCTCTGTGCATTGGCTGCGGCCGCTGCCACATCGCTTGCGAGGACACCTCGCACCAGGCGATCACCGCAACCCAGCATGGCAAGCGCCACTTCGAGGTCCGCGACGAGGACTGCGTGGGCTGCAACCTGTGCGTGACCGTCTGCCCGGTGCCGGACTGCATCACGCTGCGCAACCTGGAACCCGGCGAGACCGACCTGCGAACCGGTCAGCGGGTCAGCGCCGAGGTCGCCAACTGGACCACCCATCCGAACAACCCGATGCGGCAGGCGGCATCGGCCGCTTGACGCAGCCAGCGTGGCGCGCAACCATCCACCCTTCCCCATCTGGAGCGAACGATGAAACCCTTGTTGATCCGAGGCGGCACCGTCGTCAATGCCGACCGTGAGTTCCACGCCGACGTGCTGTGCGCAGGCGGCAAGATCGTCGCTGTCGGCGCCGGCCTGAGCGCACCGGCAGGTGCCGACCTGCTAGACGCCGGCGGCCGCTACGTGATCCCCGGCGGTATCGACCCGCACACGCATATGCAACTGCCTTTCATGGGCACCACCACGCGCGACGATTTCTACAGCGGCACGGCAGCGGCGATGGCCGGCGGCACCACGACGATCATCGACTTCGTGATCCCCGACCCGAAGCAGCCGCTGATGGACGCTTACCGGATGTGGCGCGGCTGGGCCGAGAAAGCGGCCAGCGACTACAGCTTCCACGTCGCAGTGACCTGGTGGGACGAGAGCGTGCACCGCGACATGGGGCTGCTGGTGCAGGACGAAGGCGTCAACAGCTTCAAGCACTTCATGGCCTACAAGAACGCCATCATGTGCGACGACGAGACGCTCGTGAACAGCTTCAAGCGCGCGCTCGAACTCGGCGCGATGCCCACGGTGCACGCCGAGAACGGCGAACTGGTCTACCTGCTGCAGGCTTCGATGTTGGCCCAGGGCATCAGCGGGCCCGAGGGCCATCCGCTGAGCCGCCCGCCGGCGGTCGAGGCCGAAGCCGTGCAGCGCGCGATCGCAATCGCCGACGTGCTCAATGTCCCGATCTATATCGTCCATGTGTCCTGCGCCGAAAGCCTGGAGGCCATCGCCCGCGCCAGGGCGCGCGGCCAGCGCGTCTACGGCGAGGTGCTGGCCGGCCACTTGGTGCTCGACGACAGCGTTTACCGTTCGAGCGATTTCGCGTTTGCCGCAGGCCATGTGATGAGCCCGCCGTTCCGACCCAAGGGCAACTCGCAGCTGCTGTGGCGCGGCCTGCAGTCGGGCAACCTGCACACCACGGCCACCGACCACTGCACTTTCTGCGCTGAGCAAAAAGCCGTCGGTCGCGACGATTTCAGCAAGATCCCGAACGGTTGCGGCGGGGTCGAAGAGCGGCTGGCCGTGCTGTGGCACGAGGGTGTGAACGGCGGCAAGCTCACGCCCAGCGAGTTCGTCGCGGTGACCTCGGCCAACACGGCCAAGCTGTTCAACCTCTACCCGCGCAAGGGCTGCATCGCCGAGGGCGCCGACGCCGACCTGGTGCTGTGGGACCCGAAAGCGACCAAGACGCTGTCGGTCAAGACCCAGCGTTCGCTGGGCGACTTCAACATCTTCGAGGGCCGCACCGTGGTCGGCCAACCCAGCCACACGGTGGCTGGCGGCCAACTGGTCTATGCTGACGGTGACCTGCGCGCCGTGCGTGGCGCAGGTCAGTACCTCAAGCGACCGGCTTTTGGGTCGCAGTTCGATGCCTTGGCACGCAAGGCGGCGCTCGAAGCGCCCACCGCAGTGCCACGCTGAGCCAGGAGACGATGATGAAACACAAGACCTCAACGACGCCGAAACTGCAGGACCTGCGCGTCAATGGCCCCCGGCTGTGGGACTCGCTGATGGAACTCGCGCAGATCGGCGCCACGCCCAAGGGCGGCGTCTGCCGCTTGACCCTGACCGACCTGGACAAGCAGGGCCGCGACCTGGTCAGCCGCTGGGCGATCGAAGCCGGCATGACGGTGACCATCGACAAGATTGGCAACGGCTTCCTGCGCCGGGCCGGTCGCAACAATGCGCTGCCGCCGGTGATGACCGGCAGCCACATCGACACCCAGCCCACCGGCGGCAAGTTCGACGGCAACTACGGTGTGCTCGCCGGCATCGAGGTGGTGCGAACCCTCAACGACGCCGGCATCACGACCGAGGCGCCTATCGAGGTGGCTTGGTGGACCAATGAGGAGGGCTCGCGCTTCGTGCCAGTGATGATGGGGTCGGGCGTGTTCGCCAAGGCTTTCACGCTGGAACATGCTTATGCCGCGACCGATGCCGATGGCAAGACCGTCAAGGGCGAACTCGAGCGCATCGGCTACATCGGCGAGCAAGAGCCCGGCGACCATCCGATCGGCAGCTATTTCGAGACCCATATCGAGCAAGGGCCGGTGCTCGAAGACCACGACATCACGATCGGCGTGGTCACCGGCGTGCTGGGTATACGCTGGTACGACTGCGTGGTCACCGGCATGGAAGCGCATGCCGGCCCTACGCCGATGGCGCTGCGCCGCGACGCGCTGCAGGTGGCCGCCGAGTTGATGCAGCAGGTGGTGGCCTGCGCCCACCGCCACCCGCCGCATGGCCGCGGCACGGTGGGCATGGTCAACGTGCACCCGAACAGCCGCAACGTGATCCCGGGCCGGGTCAAGTTCAGCATCGACCTGCGCAATGCCAGCGACGAACTCTGCGAGGCGATGGACGCCGACATCCGCGCGGTGGCGGCCCTGCTCAGCGCCGAGAGCGGGCTGCCGATCGAGATCACCCCGGTGTCAGCCTACACCGCCCAACCCTTCCATGCCGACTGCGTGCAGGCGGTGGCGCGGGCTGCGGCAGCGCTGGGCTATAGCAACATGCCGGTGGTCTCAGGCGCGGGCCACGACGCGGTCTACATGGCGCGGCTGGCGCCTGCGGGCATGATCTTCATCCCCTGCAAGGACGGCATCAGCCACAACGAGATCGAAGACGCCAAGCCCGATCACATCACGGCGGGTTGCAACGTGCTGCTGCACGCGATGCTCGAGCGCGCCGGCCTGGCCGATACCGACTGACGCGTCGTTCAGCGCCGATCTGCGCCTGCAGGCACGGGGTTGGCAGGTACGGGGTTGGCAGGCCCAGTATTGAAAGGCAACACCCGCACGTCCATCTTGCTGCCCGGGCAACCCGGTGCAGCGATGGCCGCCGTCGGTGGACAAGCGACCAGCGCGGCAGCATCGGCGCGTGTCGCCTTGGCGTTCATCAGTTGCCGGTGCGGCTGGAGCATCTCGACCGCGATGACCCACACCGTGGCCAGGCTCAGCAGCGCGATCAGCCAGCGCCGGCGCCGGCTGACCGGGCGATAAGGCGGCAGCTTTGGCTCGGGGGGGGCTTCGGTCATCGGGATCGATGATCCCACGAAAGCCCAGGCCCCGCGGCAAGCCAGCGATCAGTTCGAGACGAGCTTGGACCCGGCGTCAACCGGCAGCACTTCGCCAGTGGTCTTGACCGCGTCCACACCCAGGAACCAGGCCGCGCGCGCAACATCCTCGGGCTGGATGATCTCGGCCAGCGCAACGCGCGCCTTGTAGGCCACCACGCCGGCGGCGTAGCGCTCGGCACCCATGCCGTTCTGCAGCCAGGGTGACTCGACCAGCCCAGGCGCGATCGCATTGACCCGGATCACCGGCCCCAAGGCCCTGGCCAGCGACATCGTCAAGGTGTTGAGCGCCCCTTTGGACGCGGCGTAGGCCAAAGACGAGCCCAGGCCAGTGGTCGCTGCGATCGACGAGATGTTGACCACCGCCCCCGGCGGGTGGAGTTTGAGCAGCGGCGCAAAAGCGCGCGCCATCTGGAAAGCGCCAACCACGTTGACGCCGTAGATGCGCTGGAAGTCCTCAGCGTCCAGACCGTCGAGGTCGCGAACGCCGACGAACTTGGTCGTGCCGGCGTTGTTGACCAGCACATCGCAGCGGCCCCAGCGCGCCTGCACCGCAGCGGCCAGCGCGCGGCAATCGGCGTCCTTGGCGACGTCGGCTTGCTGCACCAGCACCTCGGCACCGAGCGCACGGCAGGCTTCAGCCACGGCCTCGGCGGGCGCGGCTTCGCGCGAATAGTTGACAGCGACGTTCCAGCCGCGTTCGGCATACAGCCGCGCGGTCGCCGCGCCTATGCCAGACGACGAACCGGTCACCACACACACTTTGCGTTCCATGTTGTTCTCCTTGAATCGGTTGGGGCCTGGCTCACCACCAGGGGTAGAAATCGGGCAAGCCGTCAGATGCTCGCCCAGTGAAGACAGGCGCGCGCTTGCCGTTGAAAGCGGCCACGCCCTCCTTGCCGTCGTGCAGACTGGTCTGCAACATCGCCAGTGACTCGACCGCATGCGCATCGCGCGGATGCGCCAGCCCAGGATTGCGCAGCAGCATCTGGCGCATCAGCGCGATCGACACCGGGCTGCGCTGGTCGATGTACTTGTGCGCCAGCTTGTGCGCCTCAGTCAGCAACTGTTCGTGCGGCACCACGGCCTTGACCAGCCGGCCGGCCAAGGCCTCCTGGGCGTCGAAAATGTCGCCCGAGTAAACCCAGTCGAAAGCCTGCTGGGCACCAACGATGCGCGGTAGAAACCAGGTCGAGCAGGCCTCGGGCACAACACCGATGCGGCCGAACACAAAGCCGATGCGGGCCTTGTCCGATGCCAGCCGAACGTCCATCGCCAGCGTCATCGTCGCGCCGATGCCGACCGCTGCGCCGTTGATCGCCGCGATCACCGGCTTCTTGCAGTCGTAGACCGCCAGCGCGACCCGTCCGCCGGTGTCGCGAACGCCAGACACCATCGCCGGGTCGTCCCATTGCGCCTTGAGCTCGTCGAGTCCGGGCGACAAGGTCTCGTCCAGGCCGAACACATTGCCCGGCGAAGACAAATCCATGCCTGCGCAAAAAGCCCGGCCGGCCCCGGTGACCACCACCGCGCCGACCGCGTCGTCTTCGCTGGCGCGCTGGTAAGCGTCGATCAGCTCGTTGGCCATGGTCACGGTGAAGGCGTTGAGCTGGGCCGGGCGCTGCAGCGTGAGCGTGAGCACTCGGTCGTCGATCTGCCAGTCCAAGGTGGTGTAGTTCATCGCTGTCGGGCTCTCGTGAAGGGTGGTCCAGCATAGGCCGCAGGCCGCGGCGCAGACCGTCACCTCAGCGACCTGCTGAGCCGAAGCCGTGCTGCGCCAGCCCGCAGCCGCGCAGGATCAGCGACACCACATGCTCGGTCGCCCGCTCGTGGTCGCGCGCGCCCAGCTGCTCGCGACCGAGTACCGCGCAGACCTGCAGCTCGAAGTCGGCGTAGGTCTGGGTCGCAGCCCAGATCGTGAAGAACAAATGCGTCGAGTCGACCGCCGCCATGCGCCCTGCGGCGATCCAGCCGTCGATCACGGCGGCCTTGCGGCGCACCGTCGCGCGCAACTCGCTGCGCATGAGTTCACCGACCACCGCAGCACCGTGCAGCAACTCGTTGGCAAAGACGCGTGACGCGTCGGGCCGCTGCGCGCTCATCGCCATCTTGGCGCGGATGTAAGCCGCCAGCGCTTGGCCCGGGTCGGACTCTGGCGTCAAGCCTTCCAGCGGCAACAGCCAGTCGTGCAGGGTTCGCGCGAGCACCGCGCGGTAAAGCTCGTGCTTGCTGCCGAAGTAATAGTGCAGGTTGGCCTTGGGCAGGCCGGCCGCATCGGCGATCTCGGCCACCGTCGCACCGTTGAAACCGGCGCGGGCGAAAACGCGCTCGCCAGCGCTGAGGATCAAGGCCTCGTTGACCTGGCGGATCTGGCCCTTGCGGGCCTCGTCCTCGGCCTTGGGCGGACTGAGTTTGCGTGCAGACATGTTCGCGAAACAGAAGCGCTGGCGGGTCCTGGGCGCGAACCCGGAACCCGCCAGCTCAGCTCACTTGGCTGCGGCTTCGAACACCGCGTGACTGTAGGCCGCCTTGCCCGGGTCCTTCTTGATCACCGGCGAGCTGCCACCGGCCAGCAACACCTTGACAGTGCGCTCGTAGGCCGCAGGATCGAGGTAACCGATCTTCTTGGTGCCGGCGTTGCTGATCAGCGTCGCGACGTTTTCCATCTGGCGCTTCTGCACCTTCAGCGTGGCGCTGCCAGACGGGTCAGCAGCCACCACGATCTTCGCCGCTTCCTCGGGGTTCTTGACCGCGTCGTTCCAGCCCTTGAGCGTGGCCTTCAGGAACTTGCCCATGCGGGCGACGAAAGCCGGGTCTTTCAACTTGCCTTCGAGCACGTAGAGACCGTCCTCGAGCGAGGCCACACCCTCTTTCTCGTAGAAGAAGGTGACAAGTTCGCTTTCCTTCACGCCCGCATCGACCACCTGCCAGTACTCGTTGTAGATCATCGTCGAGATGCATGCGGCCTGGTTCTGCAACAGCGGGTCGACATTGAAGCCTTGCTTGAGCACCTTGACATCGGTGTCGGGTTTGAGGCCCAGCTTGGACATCCAGTTCAGGAACGGGTATTCATTGCCACCGAACCAGACGCCCAAGGTCTTGCCCTTGAAGTCCTTGGACGTGGCCACACCGCTGGACTTCTTGCAGGTCAGCATCAGTCCGGACTTGTCGAAGATCTGCGCGATGTTGACCAGCGGCACCCCCGCTTCACGCGCGGCGAGTGCATCGGGCATCCAGTTGACGATCGCATCGGCCTGGTTGCCCGCCAGCACCTGTACCGGACTCACATCCGGGCCGCCCGGCTTGATCACCACGTCCAGCCCTTCGGCTTTGTAATAGCCTTTTGATGCAGCGACATAGTAGCCTGCGAACTGGGCTTGCGGCACCCATTTCATCTGCACCACCACCTTGTCGGCGGCGTAAGCGCTAGAACTGGCCGCCAAGCCACCCATCGCCAGCACGGCACCCATCGCCAAACCCTTGATTGTGAAACCGGTCATCACTCACTCCTGTCGTTGGTTGTGAAACGAGATACAGCCCAGCAAATACCGGGACCGCCGAGAAAACACAGCGCCACCTTCATTCGGCCCGGATCGATGGATGCCAAAACGCCACCCGTCGCTCGAGCAACACCAGCAAGGCATAAGCCAGCGAACCGGTGACTGCTGCCACCACGATCGCACCCCAGACCAGCGCCATGTTCATACGCGCCGCCTCGGTGCTGATGCGAAACCCCAAGCCCACCGTCGGCGAGCCGAAGAACTCGGCGACGATCGCGCCGATCAGCGCCAGCGTCGCGTTGATCTTCAGCGCGCTGAACAGAAACGGCATCGCCGCGGGCAGCCGCAAGTCCAGCAGCGTGCGGGTGTAGCCCGCAGCGTAGCTGTGCATCAACTCGCGCTCGAGCTTGCCCGCCGCCTGCAGCCCCGCCAGCGTGGCCACCAGCATTGGAAAAAAAGTCATCAGCACGACCACCGCGGCCTTGCTCTGCCAGTCGAAGCCGAACCACATCACCGCGATAGGCGCCACCGCCACCAGCGGCACGGTGCTGGTCAGGTTGGCCAAGGGCAGCAGGCCGCGCTGCAGGAACGGCGCACGGTCTATCGCCACACCGACCGCAAAGCCCAGCCCAGAGCCCAGCGCCCAGCCGATCAGCACCGCTTTCAGAACGGTCTGGACGAAATCACCGGCCAGCGTGTCCCAGCGCTCGACCAGCATCCTGCCGATCAGCGATGGTGCGGGCAGCAGCACCCGCGGCACGTCGAACAGCATCACCCCGACCTGCCAGAAGTACAGCACCCACAGCCCGAACAGCGCGGCGGTCGCCGGCGCATGCCAGCGCCTGCCGTCGAGCGCTGCCACCTGCTGGACGCTGCGCCCGGCCAGCAACAGCAGCGCGGCACAGGCCAGCAGCGGCATCGGACCGGCCTGCGCACCTGACTCGGGCAGCAAGCACCACAGCAGCGCGGCACCGAGCGCGGCTGCCAGCAGCCAGACGCCGCAGCCGATCGCGCGCCGGCCGCTCATCCCGCCCTGCCCCGGCGCAGCACCAGACGCTCGACCCCGGCCACCGCGGCGGTCAGGCCCGCGCCCAGCAGCGCAGACATCACCAGCGCTGACCAGATGCCCACGGTGTTGCCGTAATAGCTTCCGGTGAGCAAGCGCGCGCCCAGGCCAGCCTGCGCGCCGGTGGGCAGCTCAGCGACCATCGCCCCGACCACGCCGGCGGCAATGCCCACGCGCAGGCTCGGAAACAGAAAAGGCAGCGCCGACGGCAAGCGCAGCAGCCAGAAGGTCTGCAAGCGGCTCGCGGCATAGGTGTGCATCAGCTCGGTCTCGATGCGCTGCGGTGCGCGCAGGCCTTGCACCATCGCCACCGTGACCGGGAAGAAGCACAAGTACATCGCGATCGTCGCTTTGGGCGCGACGCCCTCGAAACCCAGGCTGCCCAGGATCACCAGCACGATAGGCGCGATCGCCAGCACCGGCACCGTCTGAGACGCCACGATCCACGGCAGCAGCGCGCGGTCCAGGGTTCGCGAATGCACGATCGCCGCGGCCAGCACAATGCCCAGCAGCGTGCCGAGCACGAAACCGACCAAGGTCGACTGGGCCGTGACGCCAGCGTGGTAGAGCAGGTTGCGCGGCGAGTCCAACGGCCAGTCGACCAGGCTGCTGTAAAGATCGGCCGCCACCTGGTGTGGCGAGGGCAGCACCGGACGCTGCATGTTGAGCGTGCTCGCGATCAGCTCGCCGGTGGTGTAGGCACCGTTCGGCGCGAGCACGCGCTCGACCGCACCGGCCGCATTGAGCCCGACCGCAGCGCAATACCACAGCAGCAGAACTGTCAACAGCACGCTCGCCACAGGCAGCAGGCGCTGAGACAGCAGCTCAGGCTTCATCGCCACCGCGCCGGTCATCAGCGTGGCCTTGAGCCAGCCCGATGCGCACTTCGTGCGCCAGCGCCATGAACTCGGGCGTGTCGCGCAGCCCCAGGTGGCGTGCGTCGGGCAAGGTCGAATCGATGACCTTGAGGATGCGACCGGGTCGCGGCGACATCACGACGATGCGGGTCGACAGGTAGACGGCCTCGGCGATCGAATGGGTGACAAAGACCACCGTGCGCCGCTCGCGCTGCCAGAGCTGCTGCAGTTGCTCGTTCAAGCCGTCACGGGTGATCTCGTCGAGCGCGCCGAAGGGCTCGTCCATCATCAGAATTCTGGGTTCGAAACCCAGCGCGCGGGCGATCGACACCCGCTGCTGCATGCCACCCGACAGCTGCCAAGGGTATTTGCGCTCGAAACCAGTCAGCCCGACGCGCGTGAGCTGCTCGCGCGCCACGGCTTGCGCATCCGCTTTGGACCGGCCCTGGATCTGCAGCGGCAGCATCACGTTGGCCAGCACGGTGCGCCAGGGAAACAGCGCCGGCGACTGGAACACGTAGCCGTAGGCGCGGGCCTGCCGCGCCTGCTTCGGACTCATGCCGTTGACCAGCACCTCGCCTGCGCTGATCGGCTCAAGGTCGGCGATCACCCGCAGCAAGGTGGTCTTGCCGCAGCCCGAGGGCCCGATCAGCGAGACAAACTCACCGGGCGCGATGCGAAGGTCGACCTCGCTGAGCGCGTGCACCGGCAGGTCGTTACGGTGTCCGGAAGGGTAGACCACGCTGGCGCGACGCACAAGCACGGCCGCCTGAGCGGCACTTGCGTTGATGACGGGCGAGGCAGGAGCGTTCAATTGGGCTGCACGGGTTGGGCGAACACCTGACCAAATGGTCAGGTTATTGTCACCGAGCTAGCCAGATTTGTGCCGGGGTTCGATGCCAACCCGGCCTCGGGGTCAACCCTAGGCCGTGCTGGCAAAGCTTGGGCAGAGGGCGGCAGAGGGTGCCGCACGCACCAGCGCGAATCAGCCGCGAGCTGGCCAGTCCGCGCGCTGCCTAGAATCGAGCCCCATGCACATCCACATCCTCGGCATCTGCGGCACCTTCATGGGCGGGTTGGCCGCGATTGCGCGCGAGGCCGGCCACCGCGTCACGGGCTGCGACGCCAATGTCTATCCACCGATGAGCGACCAGCTGCGGTCGCTGGGCATCGAGTTGATCGAAGGCTTTGGCGCCGACCAGATGGCGCTCGCACCCGACCAGTGGGTGATCGGCAATGTGGTCAGCCGTGGCAACCCATTGGTCGAGGCCATCCTCGACGCTGGTGCACCCTACACCAGCGGACCGCAGTGGCTGGCCGAGCAGGTGCTGGCCACACGCCATGTGCTGGCGGTGGCGGGCACCCATGGCAAGACAGGCACCAGCGCGATGCTGGCCTGGGTGCTCGAACAGGCCGGTCTGCAGCCGGGTTTTCTGATCGGCGGCGTGCCACTGAATTTCGGCATCTCGGCGCGGCTGGGCAGCGACAGTGGCAAGCACCGCCCCTGTTTCGTGATCGAAGCCGACGAATACGACACCGCTTTCTTCGACAAGCGCAGCAAATTCGTTCACTACCGCCCGCGCACCGCGATCCTGAACAACCTCGAATTCGACCACGCCGACATCTTTGCCGACCTGGGCGCGATCGAGACCCAGTTCCACCACCTGGTGCGCACCGTGCCGGCCAGCGGGCGATTGATCGTCAACAGCCGCGAAGCCGCGCTAGACCGGGTGCTCGCCCGAGGCTGCTGGAGCGAGTTGCAGCGCTTCGGCGCCCGCAAGGAAGAGCCTGGCTCGCTGCGCGCGCGCGGCGAGCCCCATGCCTTTGACGTGTTGCGCGGCAGCCTGAAAGTCGGCCGGGTCGAATGGCAACTGCAGGGTGAGCACAACCAGCTCAACGCGCTGGCGGCCATCGCCGCTGCCGAACATGTCGGTGTGGCCCCCGAAGTGGCCGCAGCAGCGCTGGCGAGTTTTAGCAACGTCAGGCGCCGGCTCGAGCTCCGCGGTGAGGCCGGCGGCGTGAAGGTCTACGACGACTTTGCCCACCATCCCACCGCGATGCGCACCACCATCAACGGCCTGCGCCGCAAAGCCGGCCTGGCGCGCATCCTGGCGGTGTTCGAGCCGCGCACCAACACGATGAAGCGCGGTTCGATGTCGGCCTTGCTGCCCTGGGCGCTGGAAGAAGCCGACCTGGCGTTTTGCCTGCAGGGCAACTACGGCTGGAACGCCGCTGATGCGCTGGCGCCGCTTGGCGCGCAGGCCTCGGTGGCCGACAGTGTTGACAAACTGGTGGCGGCCATTGTTCGGGCGGTGCGCCCGGGCGACCAGGTGCTGGTGATGAGCAACGGCGCTTTCGGCGGCATCCACGCCAAACTGCTGGCAGCGTTGGCGAATTGACCCGGCGCTGCCGGGTATAGAAGGCATGCCGATGGCCGTCAAGCCGAGCGCCGCTGATCGATTCCAGCGCCAACGGCATGATGCGGTCGCCATTTCACGGGCGGCTCAGATCGTCCGCTTCCTACCTCAACCGGAGACACCCGATGGACCGTAGATCCCTGTTCGAAACCACCGCCACACTGGGCCTGGGCGCGCTCGCCGGTTGCGCCCTGCCTGGCGTGGCGCAGACCAGCACGAAGGCGCTGTTCACGGTGCCCGCGACCTTGATCCCGATCGTCGGCAGCGAGCAGTCGTTCCCGGTGCGGCGCATCTACTGCATCGGCCGCAACTACGCCGCCCATGCCCGCGAGATGGGCTCGGACCCGAGCCGCGAGTCGCCGTTTTTCTTCCAAAAGCCCACCGACGCGATCCAGAACGTCGCGCCAGGCACGGTCGCTGACCACCCCTACCCGACCTTGACCAAGAACTACCACTACGAGGTGGAACTGGTCGCCGCGCTGCACCTGGGTGGCCGCAACATCCCCATCGCGAGCGCGCTCGACCATGTCTACGGCTACGCGCTGGGTCTGGACATGACGCGGCGCGACCTGCAGCGCGCGCTGGGCGACGAGAAAAAGCCCTGGGAGATCGGCAAGAGTTTCGACCACTCGGCACCGATAGGCCCGCTGCACCGGGCCAGCCAGACCGGTCCGTTCACGCAGGGCGCGATCTGGCTCAAGGTCAACGGCCAGACCAAGCAGAGCGCCAACCTCAAGCAGATGATCTGGAGTGTGGCCGAACAGATCAGCAAGCTGTCCCAGGCTTTCGAGCTGATGCCCGGCGACATCATCTACTCGGGCACGCCCGAGAACGTCGGCCCGGTGGTGCGCGGCGACGTGATCGACTGCCACATCGACGGCCTGCCCAACCTGGGGATCAAGATCGTCTGAGCGCTGGGGTTGAAGGCGACAGATCAAGCCTTGTTAGGGTGAGTTTTTAACGCGGTAAATGAGCGCCTATCGCTAGCGCCGCAAAGGCATGTAAAGGTGGGTAAAGGTCTGGATCGGCTTTGAAAGATCCGGGTGCGCTTGACCTATCGCGTAGCGAACCCAGCCATCGCGCACCTCGATCACTTTCGCAGGCGGGTAGCTTGGCTTGGATCCAGGCGCGCCATGGCCGCGGCCGAACTTGAAGTCCCACAACTCACCAGGCTGCGGTGTTTTGAGGGATTCGGTTGGCGGTCTTCGATGAGTCAGCATGGGCGGCTCTTCGTGAGTGGTTTAACGGCAAGTGACGACCTTCGCTACGGTCATATGACGTACCAATCGATGGTTAGCAAACAAGGCCTACCGTCAATATGGATCGTCTTGATGAACAGTCAAAAGGATAGGACAGCCGTCACCCAAAGCCCTCAGAAGACCCCGCCGATGCTCATGAAAACCAACGCAATTCAGGGCCGTCAGAGAAAAGTTTCTGGCTGATTTGGCGCAGCTGATGGCTGCGCGCCCTGGGACCGGTTCTCGCCATCAAGCGATGCCCGCCGGACAGAAATTCATGATGGATTCGGCCAGCGGATGGCCGCAGCGGCCACCCCGATAGGAAGCTCAGCCAGAGCGCCGCAGCGGCTCGATGGAGGGGTGCAAGAACGCTGGGCTCAGACCAGACGCGTGCGCAGGCACAGTTGGTAGCCCACGCCCCAGACCGACTTGATGGCCGGCTCTGTGTCCGCTTCCTGCACCGCTCTGAACTTCTTGCGCAAGCGCGCGACCAGTTCCTCGAGCGTGTGCTTGCTCATCAAGTCGTCGGAATCGTCAGCGACGTACAGATCGCACAAAGCGCCAGATTCCATCGTGTTGTCCTTGGCTTGAACCAGGGCCACCAGCAAGGTTTTTTCCCGACCGGTGAGCCGGATCTTCTGCTGCGGCTGCGGTCCTTGCAGTGTTCGGTCGCGCAAGTTCAGCGCCCAGCCCGGTTCGCTGCTCGCCGGCTTGACCCGGCGGCCCAGGCTCAACAGCACAGCCACCAGTTCGTCAGGCGCCGCCGGCTTGGTCAGATAAACGTCAGCACCACCTTGCCGGTAGCCGGTGAGCCGGTCGTGCAAAGCGACCCTGGCGGTCATCAGCACGATGCCAGCACCAGGGATGGCCTCGCGCAGCCTGCGCGACAGGTTCAAACCGCTTTCACCTGGCAAGTTCCAGTCGATCACGAACAGGTCCAGCGCGATGCGCGCCGCCAAATCATCGTAGGCAGCAGCACTGCTGACCGCATGGACGACGAAATCGTGCGCCGTCAGGTGCTCGGTGATTTCCTCCCGGAGAAGACGGTCGTCTTCAACCAGCGCGACGACCAGCGGCGCCTCGGCACGGCCTGCAGCAGCCCAGACCGGAGACCTCACCATCGAGGGTCGGGCGACAGGGCGTGAGTCTTCGCTGCGGTTGGATCGCCGTGGGCCGGCAGGGATAGCGACGCAGCGGGCAATCTCTCAACCGCCGCGTGTGTACATGTAGGTGAAGGTGGCCAGTGGCTTTTTCAGATCGGGGTGACTCTTGCCAATGGCATAACGAACCCAACCCTCTGCCACATCGAGCACCGTGGCCGGGGGGTAACTTTGGCTGGATCCAAAAGGCCCGCCCTTGCGGTTGAACTTGAACTCCCACTGCTCGCCAGCTTGCGGGACGCTGGGGACGGTTGAAGTTTTCTTCGTTGCCATGGAAGATCCTTGCGTCAATGTTGAACCGTCGACCGGATGCCGAAAGCTGTGCGCCTTGCTGCACAGTACTCCCGAGTTCGACAGTTGCAGACGTAAGTGGCTGATTTCATTGGCCTGGAAGTTAAAACGTGCCCCTACAAGAGGCTGATCTGCTCGGTTTTATCTGGTGTCTTGACCTGCAGCGCCTTCAGCATCGCACTGTGTTCAGCCGTCATCGAT
>CAMCTC010000063.1 GCA_945878355.1 Bordetella parapertussis
GACTCTGGCACAAGATGAAATATACTTGGATGGCTGTCAAATGTCGAAATTCTGTAGAGCTAGAGGCGGATGTTGATCACATCATTTCGAATTTCGGAACAACTTACAAGTTCAGCTTTTGATGATAATAACTTGATGGGAAGAGCTTATGAGTTGCTCGTTCTTGTCGGGATCCCAGCGATAGGGCTTCATCGTCAGGCGATGATGACGACCTGTGTGCCGTTTGTCAACATTCTCCAGCACTGACCAGACTTGGTTTGCGACGGTCACCTTGCCATTGACCGGCCGGCCGAAGGCAGGTCCGTTTGAATTGCGGGAGGTGCGCCCAGCATGGGCACCAACTGATGGGCAGCAGTCCGGCCGCGCGAGTCAGGCGATACCCGCCCCATCCACCCGATCAGCCCAGCAAGAGCTGCTGCCTAACCCAGGCCGCAGAGTTCGTGTCCCCAGCCACACCGGCAGCGATTTGCGCTCTGGCCCAGGCTTCCTGCCCCAGTTCACGCGCAGCCTCCAGCGCGTGATCGCGCGCGGCACGGACATCCGAGCCGGTGATCTCGTAGCCGGCGCCTCGCGCCATCCACTGCAGCGCATAGAGGGCCACCTTGACCGCAAAGTCGGGCTGGCTTTTCAGATGATCGCGGGCGGCGCGGATCAGCGTGTTCGGGTCCACGGCAGCGCGCTGGGCCAGCGCAAGCGCCAGGTCATATTGCTTGATCGTCTTGGCGGTGGCAAACCACTTGCCCTCGGTGCCCGGCGAGGAGGCGATCAAATCGGTCAGGATGCGTGCCGGCGCGATGCCGGGGTAACGCTTGACGATGGCGCGGAAGGTGGCGATGTGGGTGTAGGCATCGCAGGCGGCGATGGCATAGCGGGTGTAGGCCTCTTCGACGCGACCGGCATCGAGCAGCACCTGTTCGGCCAGCGCGGACAGCGCGGCGTCAGACGCATAGGGGCTGCGCAAGTCCTCAATGAAGTCGATGGCAGCATCGACCTCGCCGCGCGCCACCATGACCTTGGCGACCCATTGCTGGTCCTGCCAGCCGGGTTTGGGGTCCAGGCTGCGCAGTTCGAGCAGATCGTCAAAGCGACGCGCCTTGAACAGCGCGCTCAAGCAAGGCGTTTCGGCCTTGGCATAGGCGAAGACCCCGCTCCGCCGGTCGGCCAGCATCAGCCTGACCAGCGGCATCAGTCGGTCGGCCCAGTCCGAGGCCAGCGCTGGCGTGGCACACAAGTCGCCCCACAACTCGCCCAGGCATTCGATGTAGGGCGGGTCATCGTCCTGGTAGGCCTCGAACAGGCGGTCAAGCCATTTTCTGCGCAGCGCCTCGGGCACCCGGGCGCCCGAGATCAGCGGCGCCAGCTTGCTGACGGCGGTGGCCGCAGCCGAGCCCAGCGAACCCGATGAACTGTCGATGTGGGCCAGGGCAGGCGAGAGCTTTTCCAACAGCAGCACCGCGCCGTCGGCGGCCAGGGCGGGGTCGGTGCGTGCAGCACGCTCGATCTCGCCCAAGGCCTCCTTGATCCGGCCGATGGCCTTGCTCGTGCCGGCCCAGCCGAATGCGTTGCGTCGAAAGCTGGTCTTGAAGTTCCAGGTGTGTGCGGTGCTCATGGGATGCTGTCCATTTCAATGACCAGACCTCATGTTCGCCCATATGGCCCACTGTGGTGCGCCATCGATCGCGGCGCCAGGCGGCCAGGCACCGCGTCGCGACCCGAACCGGTCAGGCTGACTCTTGAGCGCCCCAAGGCCGGCCAAAGCCGGCCGTCCCCCCGTGGGGATCAAGCCGCAAAGCCACATTTACTTGAGAGCAACCGGCAGGACGGCAGCCTTGGGCAAGCGGAAATGCCACCAAGGCAGCGCCTGGATCAGCGACAGCACCTCGCCGCTGCGCGACGGCGCGTAGCCCGGCAAGGCCGACAACGCAGCCGGCCAGGCGGGGCTGTCCAGCGCCTGGCGCAGCTTGTGCACTGCAGGATGGTCGAGGGCATCCTTCAGGCAGACCAGGTAGTAGTCCTCGGCGACCAGCGGGATGAAATCGAGGCCGAACTGGCGCGCCGCCGCCTCGATGCCAGGACCGACATCGCCCGCCCCGCTCGCCACCGACGCCGCCACCCCCAGGTGGCTGTCTTCGGGCGGGTCGGTGTAGCCGGCGATTCGCGCCGGATCCAGCCCCTGCTCGGCCAGCAGGTGGTCCATCAGCAGCCGGGTGCCCGAGCCGCTCTGACGGTTGACGAATCGCGGCGCAACGCCGCCAGCTGACACCAGGTCGGCTAAGCCACGCAGCCCCAGCGGATTGCCGGGCCGCACCATCAGACCCTGGTTGCGTCGCAGGCAGCCGATCAGCTTGTGCAGGCCGGGTTTGAGCAGCGGCTTGATCGCGCCGGCAAACTGCGCCGAGCCGCCGGCCAGCGGCGGCACATGGAAACCCGCGACCAGGCAGCGGCCCTGGCTCAGCGCGCGCAGCGCGTCGACGCTGCCGGCGAAGCGCAGCTCGATATGCAGGCCTTGCTGCTGGCTGGCCAGGTCGCGCAGCGCGGGCAGCGCCAGGTCGTGGCTGGCAAAGACCGTCAGCACATGTTGGCTGCCATCCAGCGCATCGACCAGCACCCGCTCGAGTTCGGCGCGCAGCGCTTCGATGTGCGGCGTCAGCCTGGTGCGGGCGCGGGTCTCGGCCCACAGCAGCCGGTCGGCAAATGGCGTCAGACGCGACGGCTGGCCCTGGGTCCAGGTGACCAGCGGCTCGCCCATCACCTCCTCCCAGCGCTTGAGCTGGCCCCAGATGTGGCGGTAGGACGCGCCCAGCGCCTTGGCGGTGTGCTGGATCGAGCCGTGCTCGCGAACCGCCCACAACAAGTCGAACAGCGGGTTGTGCAGCGCAGCGCCGCGCTGACCGTCAGCCTCGAAGCTGTACTGCAGGTGGACGCCGCGGGCTTTCATCGATCGATGCCAGGCAGCGCTCAGCCGCCGAACAATCGCTTGAACCAGGCCAGCAAGCGCGCGAACAAACCTGGCGGCGCGATCACAACCCGCGCGACCTCGACGGCCTGGCGCTGGGTCAGCCGGGTGTTGAAGTTCACGAAGAACTCGGTGGCCATCTTCTGCGCCGCCATGTCGACCAGGCGCGAGCCGATCTGCGCGATCTTGCCGCCGACCGTCGCATGCGCGGTGTAGTGCAGCATGGTCTGGTTCGGACCGATCGCCTCAAGCCGGATCTCGGCGTTGCCCTTGCCGTGGCCGGCGGCGCCGCCTTGGCCTTCGAAGCGCAGCGTGTAAGAGGTCGGTGGCTGCAAGTCCTCGAGCTGCAGCTTGCCCTTGAACTTGGCTTTGACCGGACCGATCGCCGCAGTGATCAGCACCTCGAACTGGTTCTCACCGGTCGGGGTGATGCTCTCGCAGCCAGGGATGGCCTGCTGCAGCAGTGTGATGTCGTTGAGCGCGGCCCAGGCCTGGGCCTGGCTGACGGGCAGGGTCTGCTGGTTGGTGAGTTGCATGGTGGCGGGTACCGGTTTGAAAGAATGGGTTCAGCGCGTCGCCGAGGCGGGCCGACGGGGCGGGCGTTCGCGCGCAGCCAGCACCTGGACTAGGTCGGTCAGGCTCTGCAGGTTGTGCGCTGGCAGGAATTGGTCGACATGCGGCAGCATGGCCTTGATGCCGCCGGCCCGGGGCTCGAACTGGTCGAAGCGCAGCAAAGGGTTGAGCCAGATCAGCCTGCGGCAGCTCTTGTGCAGCCGCTCCATCTCGAAAGCCAGCGCCTGGGTGTCGCCATGCTCGAGGCCGTCGGTGACGAGCAGCACGGTGGCCTGGGTGCCGAGCACCCGCCTGGCCCAGCGCTGGTTGAACTCGTGCAGGCTGGTGGTGATGCGGGTGCCGCCCGACCAGTCGGCCACCGCGCGAACCACCTGGGCCACCGCCAGGTCGGGGTCGCGGCTCTTGAGCAGCCGGGTGGTGCGGGTCAGCCTGGTGCCGAAGACGAAGCTCTCGACCCTGGCGTCGGCATGGCCCAGCGCATGGGCGAAGTGCAGCAGCATGCGCGAGTAGCGGCTCATAGACCCCGAGATGTCGGCCAGCAACACCAGCGGCGCAGGCTGCTCGCGGGCGCTGCGCCAGCGCATCTCGGACAGCTCACCGCCTTGCCTGGCCATGCGCGCCAGCGTCGCGCGCCAGTCGGGCCTGCCGGGGCGCGCTGCGCGGGCGCTGCGGCGCGTGGGCAGCGGCTCGAACACCAGCCGCAGCTGGGCCAGCGCGCGCTGCGCGGCGCGCCACTCGTCGGCGCTCATCGTGTCGAAATCGGCTTGGCGCAAGACCTCGCGATCGTTCCAGGTCAGCTCGGCGTTGATCTCGATCTGCTCCTGCTCGGGGCTGTCCGGCAGTCGGTTGGGCTGGTGCGGGAACAGCGCTTCGCCCAGGCGCCGGTTCTCGGGCGGCGGCGGCACGGCGCCGTCCTTGAGGACGACCTTGGGCAGCAGCATCGCGCGCATCCGACCCATCAGGTCGGGGTCACGCCAGAACAGCGTGAAAGCCTGGTCGAACAGCTCGCGGTGCTCGGCCCGGTCGACCAAGCAGGCGCTGAGCACCGCGTGGAAATCGCGCTTGCTCTGCAGCCCCGCCACCTGCAAAGCCTGCAGCGCCGTGTGCACCCGGTCGCCACCGACCGGCATGCCGGCGCTGCGCAGCACGCGGGCGAAGTGCATCACGTTCTCGGCCAGGTGGCTGCCGCTCGGCGCCAATCGGCCCGCTGGGCTGGCATTCGGTTGGCTGTGCATCGTCAAACCCGGGCCGGACTTCAGCCGCCGCGCGCCTCTTGGCGGACTTGCTCGAGCAGGCGCGCCGACTCGCTGCCTTGCATCTTGACGATGTCGTCCTGGTACTTCAGCAGCAGGCCCAGCGTGTGCTGGACCAGCACCGGATCGAGCACCACCGCGTCGAGCTCCATCAGCGCGCGGGTCCACTCGATGGTCTCGGCAATGCCGGGCAATTTGTAGAGCTCGACCGAGCGCAGCTGCTGCACAAAGCCGACGATCTGGCGCGCGAGCTCGGCGCCGGCGCCCGGCACGCGACGCTGCAGGATCGCCAGCTCGCGCTCGGCATCTGGGAAATCGACCCAGTGGTAGAGGCAGCGACGCTTGACCGCGTCGTGGATCTCGCGGGTGCGGTTGCTGGTCAGGATCACGATCGGCGGCTGCTTGGCCTTGACGGTGCCGAACTCGGGGATGGTGATCTGGAAATCACTCAGCACCTCGAGCAAAAAAGCCTCGAAAGGCTCGTCGGCGCGGTCGAGCTCGTCGATCAACAGCACAGGCGCGACCTCGTTGGCCGGGTCTATCGCCTGCAGCAGCGCGCGCTTGGTCAGAAATCGCTCAGAGAACAATTCGGCGGCCAGGGTCTCGCGCTGGGCGCCCTCGGCCAGCCGGATCTCCATCATCTGCCGTCCGTAATTCCACTCGTAAGCGGCACCCGCCAGATCCAGCCCTTCGTAGCACTGCAAGCGGATCAGCGGCCGACCCAGCATCGCCGCGAGCGTGCGGGCGATCTCGGTCTTGCCGGTGCCGGGCTCGCCTTCGAGAAACAGCGGGCGCTGCAGCTTGAGCGCAAGGTAGACACAGGTCGCCAGCTGGCGGTCGGCCAGGTAATCGAGCCCGGCCAGTCGGACGATGGTGTCGTCGATGCTGACGGGCAAAGCGGTATCGGGAGACAAAGCAGGAGACAAAGCTCAACTCCAAAAAAAACGCCGCATCAGGTGCGGCGTCTTGGGCCTCAATGCGGCGAAATCTGGCGGCGAAATCTGCGGTGAAATCTACCGCAGAATCAGCCGGCGACGGCCCGCCCGGCCAGCACCGGGATCAGCGCGGCACGGTACTCGGCCGAGCCATGCAAGTCGGTGTTCAGGCCGTCTGCCGAGACGGTGGCGCCAGCGAGCGCGGCGGCCGACCAGTTCGACGCCAGTTTGGCTTCCAGACCCTTGGCGCGGAACACGCAGGCACCGGCACCGGTCACCGCGACACGAACGCCTTGCGAGCCGCGACTGACGAACACGCCGACGATAGAAAACCGCGACGCCGGCTGCTTGAACTTCTGCCAGCCCGCTTTCTCGGGCACCGGGAAGCTCACCGCGGTGATCACTTCACCGTCGGCCAGCGCGGTTTCGTACAGGCCGGTGAAAAAGTCGTCGGCGGCGATGCTGCGGCGGTCGGTGTGGATGATCGCGCCCAGGCCCAGCACTGCAGCGGTGTAGCAGGCCGCCGGGTCGTTGTTGGCCAGGCTGCCGCCTATCGTGCCGCGGTTGCGAACCTGACGGTCGCCGATCTTGCCAGCCAGGTCGGCCAGCGCGGGGATCGCAGCGGCGAGTCCGGCGTGCGCGGCCACCGCAGCGTGGGTGCACATCGCGCCGACCTTGACCACCGCGCCAGACACAGTGATGTCGTGCAAGCCGGCGACGCCGGCCAGGTCGACCAGCGCCTCGGGCGCGGCCAGGCCGAGTTTCATCGACGCGAGCAGCGATTGGCCGCCGGCAATCAGCTTGGCACCATCGGCGCCGGCAGCGCGCGCGGCTTCAGCCAGCGACGCGGGTTTGGCATAAGCAAAAGCTTGCATGGAAATGCTCTCCAAGAATTGGGGTTCAGCGGATGACGGCAGAGTTTCGCACCGAATTCGCCGCCTTCCACACAGTGTAGGGCGTGGCGGGCATCGGCACATCCTTGACGCCCAGCGCGTGGCAGATCGCGTTGATCACCGCCGGGGGCGAGCCTATCGCGCCAGCCTCGCCGCAGCCTTTGACCCCGAGCGGGTTGTGGGTACAAGGCGTGCCCTTGGCGGTCTCGACCGTGAAACTGGGCAAGTCGTCGGCGCGCGGCATCGCATAGTCCATGTAGCTGCCGGTCAGCAACTGGCCGGTCTCGGTGTCGTAAATACCGTGCTCGAGCAGCGCCTGGCCTATGCCTTGCGCCAGCCCGCCGTGGACCTGGCCCTCGACGATCATCGGGTTGACGATGTTGCCGAAGTCGTCGACCGCAGTCATCCGGTCGATCCGGGTGTGGCCGGTGGCCGGGTCGATCTCGACCTCGCAGATGTAAGTGCCCGCCGGGTAGGTGAAGTTGCTCGGGTCGTAGAAAGCGTTCTCGTTCAGGCCGGGCTCGAGCTTGTCGTGCGGGAAGTTGTGCGGCACATAAGCCGTCAGCGAGACCGCGGCGAACGGCACTTTCTTGTCGGTGCCGGCGACCTTGAACTCGCCGCCCTCGAACACGATGTCGGTGTCGGCAGCTTCGAGCAGGTGGGCGGCGATCTTCTTGCCCTTGGCGATGATCTTGTCGACCGCTTTGACGATGGCCGTGCCGCCCACCGCGAGCGAGCGGCTGCCGTAAGTGCCCATGCCGAACAAGACCTTGGACGTGTCGCCATGCTCGATCACGATGTCGTCGAGCGGGATGCCCAGCTTGTCGGCCACCACCTGCGCAAACGTGGTCTCGTGGCCCTGGCCATGGCTGTGGCTGCCAGTGAACACCGTCACCTTGCCGGTCGGGTGCACCCGCACCTCACCGGCCTCGAACAACCCGGCGCGTGCGCCCAGTGCGCCGGCCACCGACGACGGCGCGATGCCGCAGGCCTCGATGTAGGCCGAATAACCCAGGCCGCGCTTCAGGCCTTGGGCTTCGGATGCGGCACGGCGCGCCGCAAAGCCGGCGACGTCGGCGAGCTCGATCGCGCGACCCATCGTCGCCTCGTAGTCGCCGGTGTCGTAGGTCAGGCCCACCGGTGTGGCGTAGGGAAACTCGGTAATGAAGTTGCGGCGGCGGATCTCGGCCGGGTCCAAGCCCATCTCGTGCGCCGCGGTCTCGACGATGCGCTCGAGCAGGTAAGTCGCCTCGGGCCGTCCGGCACCACGGTAGGCATCGACCGGCGCGGTGTTGGTGAACACCGCCGAGATCTCGCAGTAGATCTTGGGCGTCTTGTACTGCCCGGCCAGCAAGGTGGCGTGCAGGATGGTCGGGATGCAGGTCGAGAAAGTCGACAGGTAAGCGCCCAGGTTGGCGGTGGTGTCGGCGCGCAAAGCCAGAAACTTGCCCTGGGCATCGAGCGCCAACTTGGCCGTCGTGACATGGTCGCGGCCATGCGCATCGCTCAAGAAAGCCTCGCTGCGGTCGCAGGTCCACTTGATCGGGCGCTTGATGCTCTTGCTGGCGAACACCAGCGCGGTCTCCTCGCCGTAGAGGTAGATCTTGGAGCCGAAGCCGCCACCCACGTCGGGCGCAACCACCCGCATCTTGTGTTCGGGGATGCCGAGCACGAAGGCGCACATCAGCAGCCGCTCGACGTGCGGGTTCTGGTTGCTGACATAGAGCGTGTAGTTGTCGGCATGCGGGTCATAGAACGCATTGGCGCCACGCGTCTCCATCGCATTGGGGATCAAGCGGTTGTTGCGAAAGTGCAGCGTCGTGACATGGGCCGCGCTGGCGATCGCCGCATCGGTGCCAGCCTCGTCGCCTATGCCCCAGCGGTAGCACTCGTTGCTGGGGGCTTCGTCGTGAACGGCCAGGCCAGGCTTGGAGAAGTTCAGCGCGGTCGCGGTGTCGACCACCGGTGGCAGTTCGTCGTAATCGATCTCGATCATCTCGGCAGCCACGCGGGCCTGCTCCAGCGTCTCGGCCACGACCAGCGCGACCCGGTCGCCGACGCAGCGAACCTTGCCGTCCGCCAGCACCGGATGCTTGGGCTCTTTCATCGGCGTGCCGTCGAGGTTGTTGATCAGCCAGCCACAAGGCAGGCCGCCGACCGCCTTGAAATGCTCGCCGGTGAAGATGCCCAGCACGCCAGACGCCTTGGCGGCAGCGGCAGTGTCTAGCCTGCTGATGCGGGCGTGGGCATAGGGCGAGCGCAGAAAGTAGGCGTAGGTCTGCTGCGGCAGCGTGATGTCGTCGGTGTACTGGCCTTTGCCGGTCAGGAAGCGCGAATCCTCGCGGCGCTCGACCGACTGGCCTATGAATCCCTGGCGTGCGTTCATGGTGCGGGCTCCGGTTCAGGCCGCCATGCCGGCAGCACCGAGCTGCACGGCCTTGACGATGTTGTGGTAGCCGGTACAGCGGCAGATGTTGCCTTCCAGCGCTTCGCGAACCTGGTGTTCACTCATTTGCCCAGGTCGACAGCCGTGGTGTGTCACCAGATCGACCGCACTCATCACCATGCCCGGGGTGCAGAAGCCGCACTGCAGGCCGTGGCAGGTTTTGAACGCAGCTTGCATCGGGTGCAGCGTGCCATCGGCCGCCGCCAGGCCCTCGATCGTCGTGATCGCAGCTCCTTGGGCTTGCACCGCCAGCAGGCTGCAGCTCTTGGTGGCGCGGCCGTCGATGTGCACGGTGCAGGCGCCGCACTGCCCGGTGTCGCAACCCACATGGGTGCCGGTCAGTCGCAGCGTCTCGCGGATGAAGCTGACCAGCAGCGTCTGCGGCTCGACGTCTCGCGTGACGGATTCACCGTTGACGGTGAGCGTGATCTGTAGGCCCATGCGGGTCTCTCCTCGGGTTGGTGATGTCAATACAGCCGGCGATCGGCTTGGCTGGATACGCTGATGCTAGGCATTACCGGCGCTGGGCGCATCAAGTCGCAAACCCCTATGAACGCCCAGGCATATCGCGGCGATCAAGGGCCGTCGTATGCTTTGCAATGGATCACGGACTGCGGGCCAACGGCCAATCCACGCAGACCGCACAATTTCTAACCCTTCTGACCCTCAACGCCATGGACAACGTCGACCTGAATGTGCTGCGCCAGATCACCCAGTGGGTGGCGGCCGGCCACCGCGTGGTGCTGGGCACCATCACACGCACCTGGGGCTCGGCGCCGCGGCCGCCGGGATCGGCGGTCGCGGTGCGCGACGACGGACTGGTCGCGGGCAGCGTGTCGGGCGGTTGCATCGAGGACGACTTGATCGACAAGGCGCGCGGCGGCGTGTTGGCCTCGGGCCTGCCGCAGGTGCTGCGCTACGGCATCGACGCTGACGCTGCGCACCGCTTCGGCCTGCCCTGCGGCGGGCTGATCGAGCTGGTGCTTGAGCCGGTGCTGGCGCACACCCGGCTCGATGAATTGCTGGCCCGCTTGAGCCAAGGCGAGCGGGTGCGCCGGGTGCTGACCATCGCCAGCGGCGAGGTCGCGCTCGAGCCCGCCACAGACACCGATGAACTCGCGCTGACCGATACCCAGCTCACGACCCACCACGGCCCGCATTGGCGGCTGCTGCTGATCGGCGCCGGCCAGATGACGCAGTACCTGGCGCAGATGGCCAACGCGCTGGGTTACCAGGTGCTGGTCTGCGACCCGCGCGACGAATACGCCACCGGCTTCGAGGTGCCTGGCGCGACGCTGCTGCGCACCATGCCCGACGACACGGTGGTCGCGATCAAGCCCGACGGCCACACCGCGATCATCGCGCTGACCCACGACCCCAAGCTCGACGACCTGGCGCTGATGGAAGCGCTGGCCAGCCCGGCGTTCTACATCGGTGCGATCGGCTCGCGCGCCAACCAGGCCAAGCGCCGCGAGCGGCTGAAAGAGCATTTCGGCATCACCGACGCCCAACTCGACCGGCTGCACGGCCCGGTGGGGCTGAAGAACGGCGCGCGAACGCCACCCGAGATCGCTGTCAGCATCCTGGCCGAGCTGACCGCCGTGCGCTACGGCTACCGCGTGCCCGAGCCGGTGCCGGTCAAGGCGCAGGCAGCGGTCGAAGCCGGTTGCGCAAGCTGAAACCCGCCCCCATGACCGCTGTCAAACACCCCGTGCCCGACGCCCAGGGCAGCAACTTGTTCCAGGCCGACACAGAGCTGCAAGCGCTGCTGCCGATCTACCTCGGCGCCGAACTCAGCGCCCACCTGCAAACCCATCTGGACCGGCTCGGCGCGCTGGCCGGCGGCCTGCTCGACAGCTTGGCGCTGACGGCCGACAAAAACCCGCCGACGCTGGAACACCGCAGCCGCAGCGGCATCGATGCCCAACGCATCGTCAAGCACCCGGCTTATGTTGAGCTGGAAAAAGTGGTATTTACAGACTACGGGCTGGCAGCGATGTCGCACCGGCCCGGCGTGCTGGGTTGGCCAAGTGCGATGCCGGCGGCCGCCAAATACGCGCTGAGCTATCTGTTCGTGCAGGCCGAGTTCGGGCTGTGCTGCCCGCTGTCGATGACCGATTCGCTGGCCCGCACGCTGCGAAAGTTCGGCGATCCGGCGCTGGTGTCGCGCCACCTGCCGGGGCTGACGACGCAGGACTTCGACGCGCTGCAGCAAGGCGCAATGTTCATGACCGAGCAGGGCGCAGGCTCGGATGTCGCCGCCACCACCACCCGCGCCGAGCCCGATGGCGACAGCTTCTTGCTGCACGGCGACAAGTGGTTCTGCTCCAACCCCGACGCCGCGCTGGCGATGGTGCTCGCGCGCATAGCCGGCGCGCCGGCCGGCATGGCCGGCGTCTCGCTGTTCTTGCTGCCGCGCAAGCTCGACGACGGATCGGCCAACGCTTACCGCATCCTGCGGCTGAAAGACAAGCTCGGCACGCGCTCGATGGCCAGCGGCGAGATCCGGTTCGAAGGCGCGCGTGCCTGGCTGGTCGGCGAGGCCGGCCGCGGCTTCCAGCAAATGGCCGACATGGTCAACAACTCGCGGCTGTCCAACGGCATGCGCGCGGCCGGGCTGATGCGGCGCGCCTGCTTCGAAGCGCTGTACGTCGCGCAGCAGCGCGAGGCCTTCGGCCGCCGCTTGATCGACCTGCCGCTGATGCGTCGCCAACTGCTCAAGCTGCTGCTGCCGACCGAGCAGGCCCGCACGATGCTGTTCCAGACCGCCGAAGCGCTGCGCCGCGCCGACGCTGGCGAGCCCGGGGCTTACGCGCTGGCGCGGATCCTGACGCCGCTGATCAAGTTCCGCGCCTGCCGCGATGCCCGCAAAGTGACCGGCGACGCGATGGAGGTGCGTGGCGGCTGCGGCTACATCGAGGAGTGGAGCGACCCGCGGCTGGTGCGCGACGCCCACCTCGGATCGATCTGGGAAGGCACCAGCAACATCGTCGCGCTCGACGTGTTCCGCGCAATCCGCCGCGAAGCCGCGCTGCCGGTGCTCGAGACCCATCTGCGCGCGCTGCTGGCACAAACCCCGCTGCACGCCCAGGTGCGCAGCCGCTTTGAGCAGCGGCTCGTGCTGGGCCTGGCCCGCGCCCAACAGGTCGCCGACGCAAAAGGCCAGGCTGATGCGGCCGCGCGCCAAGCGGCCTCGGCGCTCTACCACCTGTGCACTGCGATCGCGATGGCCTGGGAAGCCGGGCGCACCGGTTCAGCCAGGCGCATGCGGCTGGCCCAACTGGTGCTGCGCCACCGCTTGATGCCGCAAGACCCGCTGGCCGCGCTCGATGACGGCGACGAGCCCTGGCTCGCCGCGCTGCTCGAACCCGACGCCAGCGCGCCGGCCGAAGCGTTGGACTCGATCGCGTTGGTCTGAAGCCGCGGCCTGGGCCGGCGGGCCATGGGTTACAACCCCAGAATGTCCGACGAATACCAGATCCACATCCCGCCCTCTTTCGAGGCGGTCTACGCTGACGCCAGAGGCCGTTGCAGCGTGCCGCGGAGCGAATTTCGCGAGCGCTACGAGCTCTGCGAAGACATGGCGCAGATGCTGGTCGACCACAGCCAGGCGGTCCACCACGACCAAGGCGTGTCGCAGGACCTGGTGCTCGAACGCACACAGGCCGGGCTGAGCCAACCCGAATCGGGCTTCAACCCCGCCGAGGCCGGATGGGTGGTGACCCGGCTGGCCGAGTTGCTGGGCTGGCACCGCGACGCAGGCTTGTCCAGCGATTCGCCCTGATCGCCAGCTCTCAAGCAAATGTGGCTTTGCCACTTTGCTTGATCCCCACGGGCGGCGGCCGGCTTCGGCCGGCCTTGGGGCGCTCAGACCTCGGCCAGGTTCAGATCGGACAGCGGCACAGTGCGACGCCGGTCCGCGGCCGTGTCGAGGTGCATGTCGGCGACCGCTTCTGCGAACATCAAGCGGGTATCGACCTGCGGCTGGCTGAACAGCCGGTGGCTGACCAGCACCTGGCCCCTGGCCGCCAGCTCCTGGACCTGGCCGACGAGCCGATCTCGAACCCGCGCCGCCACGACCTGATCAGGCAACGAATGGGCCAGAACGAGGAACAACTGACCGCCCAGTGGCAACAGCAAGTCTTCATCGCGGAGCAAAGCGCGGAGCCAGGTGTTGGCCTGTTCGCCTTGTTGCCGAGGGTCGAGCAGCCGGACCACCAACAGCACCACCCAACCCGGCAAGTGGCGCCTGCCGTCCAGCGCCCGGTGGGTCTGGTCGAGTTCGTCGTCGCATAGCAGAGGTGGCACCGAACGCAGATAGAAGCTGCGCCGGGTCTGACGCGCCCTGCGATGGCGCAAGCCTGCGGTGCAAGCCAGTCCGACCAGCACACTGGCCAGCCCTGCGGCGAACTTGGTCATCAGACTGCCAGACCCACCGCCCCGCGGCATTTCGACCGACAAGGTCCAGCGCCGTTGCGGCAACTCGATTGACGCCGTTGCCACCGCCCCCAAAGTCGGCGCGGGCAATGGGAAAAACGCGACGCGCCGACCAGTGCCCGTGTCCATTGCCGACAGCGTGTAGCGGTCGTCCCGGACCGTGACCCCGGCGCTCGCGAGTCGGGCCAGCACATCGGGTAGCTTGACCTGCACCAGCACGAAGCCCCAGAGCGCAGGCGCTTTGTCAGGGTCGGTGGCGTTCTTGAACACCGGCAGTCGCGCAGCAGTGCCGATACCACCGCCGATCAAGGCCTGAGGCTGGGCGATGACCATCGAATGCTTTTGGACAGCCTCCTGCATGTCAGCACGGGTGACCGCATCATCGAACATCTGTCTGCCGATCAGCGCACCCATCGCGTCCATCGGCGCGCCCTGTCGGATCACACCGCCTGGCGCCAACGCGATCGCGGTCACCAGCGGGTGGCGCAGCATCAAATCCTGGGCCAGCTTGTCGAACCCATCGACTTGTCCGGTCGTTCGTATCAGCAGTTCGAGTCCATCGGCCACCGCCAGCGCCCGGGTCAGGTCGGCTTGCACCAGCGTCGCCGCGATCGCCACCGACCTTCGAAACCGGTTCTTCTGCGCATCCGAGACATCGTCCTGCGTCATACGCAGCGCCCACATGCTGGACGCCATCAGCAAAGCGCCGACGGCCAAACCTGTCAACCAGGGGCTGTCGCGCTGCCATTGGAACCATCGTCGTCCAGCCACAGCACCACGGCGGCGCCGGCGGTAGCCAATGCGGTTCAAAGCCAGGCCCTCATCCGTGGTTGTGCCCGAAGCGGCACAAACGATGGCAGAAAGCGAGATAGGCGATCACGCCAAATCTTGTCCCGAATCGCCGCCGCCGGGTGCGGAAGTTGCGCCTTAGATGTCACGCTCGACGGCAGCAGGCGCAGTGCCCGGCCCGAGCTCAGCCGCCGCCGCGCATCGTGTAGAGGTCGAAGTAGCGCATGAACTCATCGCGGTCGGCGTCGGCCACGGCCTCGAAGCGGTACTGCATCGCCATGCGCGGAAACCGCGCCAACCCGATCTGACGCGGTGACAGCGTCTGCCAGTGCAGCGTGAGCCAGCCTGCGCCGATCTGCACCCGAGCCCGGCCGGGCTGGGTCAGGTCCAGCGGCCGCAGCCCGACCGCGCCTGGCAGGCAACGCAGCCAGTCGCGCTCGGTGAAGCCTTGCTCGCGGTCGAATTCAGCGGGCAAAGCCACGGCAAAGCCTCATCCGAGGCGCCTCCATTTAGCCACCGCCGATCGGCGGCCAGATCGCCAGCACATCGCCTTCGACAAAAGTGCGGGTGGCGCGCAGCTCGGGCGGCACGTAGACGCCGTTGACCAGCACCAGATGCACCAGCTTGATCGGCATGCCATAGGGCTCGATGATCTTGGCGATGGTGGCGTCGGGATCGATCTCGAGCTCGATCCGGTTGCCGCGTCTGGCCTCGGCAGGCAGGTACTCGGTGAGGCTGGCAAAAAGCTTGAACGTGATCTTCATGGGCGCTGGATTCTGCTCCGCCAAGCATCAGCGCAGATGCGCCATGTCTTGCTGGGCCTGCGCGTTGGCCAGGTAGGCCTCCATCAGCAGCGTCGGATCGTCCAGCAGGCGCTGCTTCCACTCGGCGCTCAAGCGGACCTCGCCTTCGACCAGGCCGCGCATCACGCCCACATGCTCGGTCCAGCCGATCGCGTTGCAGCCGATCAGCTTGTCGCCCGAGAACTGCAGGCTCAGCAGCTTGCCGGCGGGTCTGTCGACCAACTCGACATGCTCGCCGCCGGGCACACCTTGCCAATTGCCGAAGCTGGCCGAAATCATGCCCAGCGTGTCGAGCACGTTGATCTGCGTGACGCCTTTGAGCGCGGTCGATTTGCCCGCCATGTTGAGCGCCGCCACCCTGGCTTGCTCGGCGGCATTGGGCTGGATCGCGCTGACGATGGTGGTGCCGCTGACCTTGTCAAAAGCCTCGGCGCAGTCGCCAGCCGCGTAGATGCCGGGCATGTTGGTCTGCAAATGTTCGTCGGTCAGCACGCCAACCAAGCAGGTGATGCCTGAGCCCTGCAGAAAGCCGATGTTGGGTTTGACGCCGGTCGCGCTGATCACCAGGTCGGCGTCCAGGCGCTGGCCAGTGGACAAGCGCACCGTCATCGGTGCAGGCGGCGCGGCCGCCGCGGACTCGGCACCGAAGCCCAGCGCCTGGACGATCTTGCCCAGCAGACCGGGTTCGGCTGCCGCCTCGGGCCGCTCGACCGCCTCGACCCGGGCGCCGGTGTAGACCGACACGCCTTTGGCTTCGCACCAGTCTTTGATCATGCCGCCAGCGGTCGGGCCCATCATGCGCGGCACCATGCGGTCGCCCATCTCGACCACGCTGAGCTTGACGCCACGCGCGGCCAGCGCCTCCATGATGATGCAGCCGATGAAGCCTGCGCCCATCTGCAGCACGCGAGCACCCGGCTTGGCCAGCGCCATGATCTCGCGCGCGTCGGCCAGGGTCCAACAGGGGTGAACACCGGGGCCTTCTATGCCGGGAATCGGCGGCGTCGCGGGTGAAGACCCGGTGGCGATCAGCAGCCGGTCAAAGACCACGCTGCTGCCGTCCTCGAGCAGCACTTGGCGCTTGCCCGTGTCGACCGACTTGGCGCGGCCTTGCCGGACCGCGATGCCCAGCTTGGCGAAATGGTCGGCGCCGTGGCGCAGCCTGGTGCCCTCCTCGCCGACATTGCCGATCAGCAGGTAGGGAATGGCCATGCGCGAATAGGGCGCTTCGGGCTCGTCACCGATGACGACGATCTCGTCGCCGGGGGCGTTCTTGCGCAGGGTTTCGGCGGCGATCACGCCGGCCGGACCGGCGCCCAGGATCACGTGCTTCATGGCATCAACCTTCAGGTTTCGCAAAAAAGACAAGGCGGTTCGAAAACCGCCTTGGGCTCAAGACCTTGCGCGAAGGATCACAAACCGAGCTTGGCGCGAGTCTCGGCGGTGAGCCTGCCGCCTGAATCCCAGCCACGGAGGTCGTAGTACTTGGGCAGCATCTCGGGCAGCTTGCTGACCAGGCCTTTGGCCGGACCGGTCTTGACGGTCTCGTTGAGCAGCCGCGGCGGCAAGGTGTCGTCTTTCTCGGTGAAACCGGCGCGGTTGTTGAAATCGCGCTCCATGTTCCAGACCCGCTCGCCGATCAGGCTCAGGTTGTCGAGCGTGAACTCGTCGCCACAAGCCGCCGCCACCTGCGGCGCGACGTCGGCCAAGCCCCAGGCGAAGCTGGTGAAGATGCACAGGCCAGCCGAATCGAAAGCTGCCGTGACGTCCTGGAAAGCCTTGACCAGCTCGGGCTTGCCATCGGCCACCAGCGGGTCGGTCTTGACCGGGATGCCAAACACCTCGGACGAGACGGTGTAGCCGCGCAGGTGGCAAGCACCGCGGTTGCTGGTCGCGTAAGCCAGACCCATGCCCTGGATGCCGCGAGCGTCGTAGGCCGGGAACTCCTGGCCCTTGACGCTCATGCTCAACTCGGGGTGGCCGTATTTGGCGGTCAGGCGTTTGGAGCCCAGGCCCATTTCCTTGCCGAAGCCGATGTTGTTGGCCGTCATGTCGGCCAGCTCGCACAGCGCCTTGGCCGAACCGAAAGGCGCTGCCAGGCCGAGCATCTCCTGGGTGATCACGCCCATCTCGAACAGCTCCATCACCGCGCCGACGGTGGCACCGAAAGTGATCGGGTCCATGCCTTGCTCGTTGCAGATGGTGTTGGCGTATTGCAACGCCTCAAGGTCGTTGACCCCGTTGGCAGCGCCCAGCGCCCAGGCGGCTTCGTACTCCAGCCCGCCGGTCGCGCCCCAGTACTGCGGCTTGTTGACGACCGAGAAGTGGGTCGGGTCGATCTTGCTGATCCGACCGCAGGCGATCGTGCAGCCGAAACAAGCCTGGTTGGTGACCAGCTGCTTCTTGCCATCGCTCTCGCGCGGCGTGGCCATCGCCTCGGCACCGATGTCCTTGGCGCCTTCGAACTGGCTGTCGCGGTGGTTGCGCGTGGGCAGCGCGCCGAGCTCGTTGATCACGCTCATCAGCACCTGGGTGCCGTAAGTCGGCAAGCCTTGGCCGGTGACCGCGTTTTCGGCCAGGATCTTCTTCTTCTCGTAGGTGACGCGCATGAACTCCTTGGGGTTGGCGATGTTGCCCACCCCGATCGTGCCGCGCACCGCGATCGCCTTCAGGTTCTTGCTGCCCATCACCGCGCCCACGCCAGAGCGGCCGGCTGCGCGGTGCAGGTCGTTGACAACCGCGGCGTACAACACCTGGTTCTCGCCGGCCAGTCCGATCGAGCTGATGCGCAGCTGAGGGTCCTGGTGCTGCTTCTTAAGCATCGCTTCGGTGTCGAAGACGCTCTTGCCCCACAGGTGGGCGGCGTCCTTCAGCTCGGCATGGCCGTCGCTGATCGAAAGGTAGACCGGCTCGGCCGACTTGCCTTCGAAGATCACCATGTCCCAGCCGGCCATCTTCAGCTCGGCGCCCCAATAGCCGCCCGAGTTGCTGCAAGCGATCGCGCCGGTCAGCGGACCCTTGGTGACGACGGTGTATCGACCACCGGTCGATGCCATCGTGCCAGTCAGCGGGCCGGTGGCCCAGATGATCTTGTTGTCTATCGACAAGGGGTCGACCTTGGCGTCGATCTCTTCGACCAGGTACTTGGTGGCCAGACCGCGTGAGCCCAGGTACTGCTTGGCCCAGCCCATGTTGAGAGGTTCCGACGTGACGGTGCCGGCGCTGAGGTTGACGCGGAGAATTTTTCCTGCCCAGGACATGAGGTGTCTCCTTTTAAGCGGCGGTGGGTTGGTTGCCGAGCTTGTCAGCCCAGGCCTCCATCTTGTTGAGACCGGTCCAGTTGGCGTCGATGTAGGTGATCGCGCCGGTCGGGCAGGCTTCTGCGCAAGCGGGTTCGCCGCCGCACAGGTCGCACTTCTGAACCTTGCCGGTTTCCTGGACATAGTTGACGGTGCCGAACGGGCAGGCGATGGTGCAGACCTTGCAGCCGACGCAAGTCGACTCGTTCACCACCTTGGCGCCGGTGGCCTTGTCGACCGTGATCGCCTCGACCGGGCACGCGTGCAGGCACCAGGCCTCGTCGCACTGGGTGCAGGTGTAAGGCACTTTGCGGCCCGTGTGGTGGAAGTCGAACACCTTGATGCGCGACTTGGCTGGCGCGTAAACGCCGTAGTTCTCAAACGAACAGGCCATTTCGCATTGCAGGCAACCGGTGCATTTCTCCGGGTTGATGTGCAGGCTTTTCTGCATGGTGTTCTTCTCCGCAGGGGGTGAAACCCGCCCGCGCGCCATGCGCGGACTCTTGGCTTATGCAATCATGAACATAGCGGGCGCGGGTGGGAACCCTGGGCAAACCCTAGTACGGTATCCGGCGGGCGCAGGTTTGCACAAACCTGCCGGCGCCCAACGCAGCTTCTGGCGTCGTTCTTCTGCTGCGCTACCAAGCGCCGCGGCTCACTTCCCGGCGTTGGGAAAGAACAACTGCTCGCCGCCGATCTTGTAGCTGGCGATCGCCGCCTGGCCGGCCGGTGACACCACCCAATCGGCAAAGCCCTGGGCCAGCGCTGGCTTGACATGAGGATGTTTGGCCGGGTTGACGACCATCACACCGTATTGATTGAAGAGCCGGGTGTCACCCTCGACCAGCACGGCGAGGTCGGCGCGGTTCTTGAAGCTCAACCAAGTGCCGCGGTCGGCCAGCACGTGGGCGCCAGTGGACGCGGCCATGTTGAGCGCCGGGCCCATGCCGCAGCCGCACTCCTTGTAGCCGGCCGGTCGGCCGGCGTTCGACGTTCCACCGGCCGGGCTGGCGCCGGCGATGTCGACGCCGGCGGCCTTCCAGTAGCGCAATTCGGCGGCATGGGTGCCGCTCTTGTCGCCGCGCGAGATGAACGAAGCGCCAGCCCCCGACCCAGCGAGCTTTTGCAGGGCCGCCGTGATGTCCTTGCCGCGCAGCTTGGCGGGGTCGGCGGCCGGCCCAATCAGCACGAAGTCGTTGTACATGACCGGCAAGCGCTTCAGGCTGAAACCGTCGGCAACGAATTTTTCCTCGGCAGTCTGGTCGTGCACGAAAACGATGTCGGCGTCGCCACGGCGGCCCATGTCGAGCGCCTGGCCTGTGCCCAGCGCCACCACCCGAACCTCGGTGCCGGTGGCGGCCTTGAAAGCCGGCAACAGATGGCCGAACAGCCCCGACTGCTCGGTCGAGGTGGTCGACGCCATCACGATGAAGGGGGTCTGGGCCTGCGCCAGAAAAGCACTGGCCAGCAGGCCCAGGCTCAGAAAGAATCCTCTTGTCATGTCCATGGCAGTTCACCTTTGAGAAATTGCGCCACCTCCGGTGGCAGGTCTTGGCGGCGGAAAAAATCGTTGACGCCCAGGTCGGCGATCAGCCTGCCGCCATCAAGGTAGATCACCCGTTGCGACAGGCGCTTGACCTGGCCCAGGTTGTGGCTGCTCATCACCAGCGCCATGCCGCTGCGGCCGAACTCGTCGATCAGCGTCTCGACCTCGCGCTTGGCCGAGGGGTCGAGGCTGGCGGTGGGTTCGTCGAGAAACAGGATGTCGGGCCGCACAGCCCAGGCGCGCGCCAGCGCCAGGCGCTGTTGCTGGCCACCCGACAGCGAACGCGCCGGTCGATCGGCCAGCGCCTGCAGGCCGACCCGGGCCAGCGCCTGGTCCAGCCGATCGGCACGCGCATCGGCCGGCACGTCGGCCAGCCAGAGCGCGAGCTGCAGATTGCGCCTGACGCTGAAGTGCAGCAAGAACGGGCGCTGGAACAACATCGCGGTGACCGGCCGACGGCCATCGGCAGCAGCATGCAGCACCCGCTGCCCGGCGCTGGGCCGCTGCAAGCCGTTGAGCAGCCGCAGCAGCGTGGTCTTGCCCGCGCCGTTGGCACCGACCAACGCGATGCGGTCGCCGCGGTGGATCTGCAGGTCGATCGCTTGCAGCGCCGGCAGTTCACCGAATTGCACCGAAGCCTGTTGCAGGCCGATCAGCGCGGCGCTCATCGCAGCACCGCCATGCCCGCCAACGCGCCGCCACGGCGCTGTGTCAGCCCCAGCACCAGGTTGACCACCGCGACCACCGCCAGCAGCAGCAAGCCCAGCGCCAGCGCCAACGGCAGGTCGCCCTTGCTGGTCTCGAGCGCGATCGCTGTGGTCATCACCCGCGTGACGCCGTCGATGTTGCCGCCCACGACCATCACCGCGCCGACCTCGGCCACCGCGCGGCCGAAAGCGGTGAGCAGCACGGTGACCACCGCCAGCCGCTCGTGCGCCAGCAACAACACGGCAGACAGCAAGCGGCCCGCACCCATCGCCTGCAACTCGTCGCCGCCGTCACGCAGCGCGTCGGCCACCAGCTGGCGTGACAGCGCAGCGATCAAGGGCAGAACCAGGATGCTCTGGGCGATGACCATCGCGGTCGGCGTGAACAGGATGCCCAGCGCGCCCAGCGGCCCCGACCGCGACAGCAGCAGGTAGACGATCAGCCCGACCACCACCGAGGGCAGTGCGAGCAGGGTATTGAGTGCGCCCACGACCAGTGCATGGCCAGTAAACCGCGCGACCGCCAACCAGGCGCCCAGCAGCAGTCCGAAGCCCGCGCCCAGCAAGCAGGCCGTGGCCGAGACACGCAGCGACAAACCGACGATTCGCCACAGCGTGGCGTCGGCCTGGGTGATGAGCTGCAGCGCGAGGCCCAGACTCTGGGAGAAAGCGTCCATCGTTGGGCTGGTGCCCCCCGGGACGGCGCACCGGTTCTGGGACCGGCGTGATTCTTACCCCTGGCGCCTTGGCGCGCGATATGCACGGTTGTGCATAGCGTTGCGTCCAGCCCTAAGCGGCCGGGCGCTGGATCCGCCCGCAGTGTCAGCGCACCGTGTAGCCTCGTCCGTCCAAGCAGGCCGAGACCGCGCGCTGGAACACCGAGGCGTCGGCCATCGCGCCAGCCTGGGTCGTGGCCCATCGGTTGCACTCTTGCTGATCTGACTCGGTCTGGGCCGCGCTCTGGCCATTGCGCGGGTAGACGATGGGCTGGGGCAAGGGCTTGGGCGCCAGCACCGGCGGCACCGGCTCGACAGCGTCGACGCCTTGCGGCGGCGCGACAACGACATAACCCTGGCCTGGCGCGGCAGCGTAGTAAACGCCGTTGGCGTAGTAATAAGGCGCGCCGGCGATCCACAGCGTGGCGTAAGCCGGTGGCAGCATCGGCACCGTGATGCCCATGGGCGGCAGCACGACCATGAAGCGCCCGCCCTGAGGCCGGAACCAGACCCCGCCATGGAAGAAGTAGTTGTCGCGTCCACCAAACCCGATGCTCAGACTGCCCGCCGGCAAGCCCGGCGCCAGGTAACCTCGCGGCGGGTAGTAATGGTCGAGACGGTGGCGCTGGTCGAGCACCAGACCATGCCGGCCGTCGCGCTCAGGTCGGTCGCGCCGATCCTGGGCCAGCGCTGCACTGCTCAGCCCGGCCATCAAGGCCAGCGCAAGGATCAGACGAAGAGGTGGTGTCATGGTGAGCCCTGGAAGTACGCAGACGCGACGGGCGAGAATTTTCCCGCAAGCAGGCCCCGATTGAAACCAGGCCTGTTGTCGCGGTTGTTGCGGCGATGCAAAGAAGCTTTTCCGGGCCTGGTTTCGGGCCTGGTTCCGGGCCTAATTTCCGACCTGATATCAGGCCCCGCAACGAAGTTCAAGCGCGCAGCTTGTCGACCAGTTGCACGATTCGGTCGAACGGAAACGGCTTGGTGATGTAGTCAAAAAACCCGGCTGACAGCGCGCGCGCGACTTCGGTACCCATCGCGTTGGCAGACACCGCGACGCAAGGGATGGACGCCAGCTCGGGGTCGGCGCGCAACTGAGCCAGCAGCTCGAAGCCATTGAGGCGCGGCAGGTTGATGTCGAGCAGCAGCAGGTCGGGGCGCAGCGCCCGGGCGGCAGCCAGTCCGGCCTCGCCATCGGTGGCAAGTTCGAGCTGAACGCCATCGATTCGACGGAAGAACTGGCGCATCATCTCGGCGAGCAAGCGGTTGTCCTCGACATAGAGCACCCGCAGTTGCCGCACCGCAGCGCCACCGCCGGTCGATTCGACCGCGCGCGCGTGATCGAGCGCCGGCACGGCAAGGCCTGCGGCGACCGGCAGGCAGAGCGTGAACACCGACCCTTGACCGACAACGCTGCGCGCGAAGATCTGCCCACCCATCGCATCGACCAGTTGCCGGGAGATCACCAGACCGAGCCCGGTGCCTTCGGTCTGGCTGCACTCGGCGCCCAAGCGGTTGAACGGTTGGAACAGCTCGGCGAGCTGTTCTGGCAGCAGCCCCATGCCGGTGTCGCTGATGGCGACCGACAGCTCCTGTTCGCGGCACACCATGTCGACCGCGATCGAACCGCCTTCGCGGTTGTACTTGACCGCGTTGCTCAGCAGGTTGATCAACACCTGGCGCAAACGGGTGCGATCGGCGAAAACGCAGAACTCCGCGCCAGCGTCGCTGCAAGCCAGGCTGACCTGCCTGCCGGCGGCCAGAGGCGCGATCAGCGTCAGGCATTCGGCCAGCAGCGGGCCGACCGCGACCGCCTCGCGCACCAGGTTGAGCTCGCCAGCCTCGACGCGCGCCAGATCGAGCACGTTGTCGATCATCGCCAGCAGGTGCTTGCCGGCGTCGGCGATGTGGCCCAACTGCCTCGTCGCGACGGCCGAGCCCTGGAGCGCCTCGTCGCGCGCGAGCAACTCCGAAAACCCCAGCACCGCGCTCAAGGGCGTGCGCAGCTCGTGGCTCATGCTCGCCAGAAAAACCGATTTGCTTCGGCTGGCCAACTCGACGCGGTCAAGCCGGGTGCGCTCAGCCTGAACCCGGTCGTCGATGTCTTGCAGCGTGCCGTACAAGCGCCGGACGCGGCCCTGGACGCTGTCAACCCGGCCGAAGGCGCGAACCCAGCGCTCGCCGCCGTCGGGCCTGAGGATCTGCAGATCGATGTCGAAGGGCTCGCCGCGAGTGAGCGCCGCATCGAAGGCCGCGCGGATGCGCTCGCGGCCCTCACCGGCCTTGATGAACGCAAGATTGGCTTCGAAATCCCCGGCTTGGTCCGCAGGAATCGGGAGGATCTCGTGCGCCACGCTAGACCAGGTCCAGCGCTGCTGTTCGAGGTCGAAGCTCCAGTGGCCAATGCGCGCGGCCTGGTTGGTCAACTCGAGAATCTCGCGGGTGCGCTCGAGCTTGGCCTCGGCACGCACGCGGGCGCTGATGTCGGTCAGCACCATCGACAGCTTGCCGCCATCGGCCTTGCTGACACTGACCTCCGCGTTGAAGCTTCTTTGCCGGTCGGCGGTGAGCAAGACCAGGCTGGGGCTTGTCGGGGTTGGCATCGCGATCGCACGCCACAACAAGCTCTGACTCTCGGGGGCCAGGTGGTCCAGCAGCTTGCTGCCGACCAACGCTTCCATGCCCAGCAGGTCGCGGCTGCAGCGGTTGGCCTCCAGCACCTCGGCCTGCCGGTCCAAGGTCAGCAAGCCCACCGGCGCGGTCTCGTACAGATCGACATAGCGTTGCAGGCTGTGGTCAAGCTCGTCTTGCGTCTCCTGCAGCGATTCGTTCTGCTGCACCAGCTCCTCTTGATGGACCTGCAGCTCGTGCAGCAGCCTGCGGGCGCGGTCTTCGGGCACGGCACCCAATGCAGCCGGCCAAGCCGGCAAGGTGTCAGGCGCTTGCGGCGAATGTCTCAAACCCGCGTCAGGGTCGCTCATCGTCGGAGTCTTTCTCGGGCCAGCGCCCGACTCAACCGATCCCCGTCAGGGAGCAAGCCAAAAATGCTTGACCCGTTACGAAAGGAATTTTTCCGACTTTACCGAATAAATCAACCCAATCCATCAGACTCAGATCACATCACGCATCCCCAGGCCTGCGCAGCCGACCCTCGAGCTGCTTGGCCGCAGTGATGTCGGCAAAGGTGATCACCGCGCCGTCGATGACATTGTCCAGCGTGCGGTAAGGCATGGCACGAACCAGGTACCAGCGCCCGCGATCGGCCTTGACCTCTTTCTCACAGGGCTCGAGCGTTCGCAGCACCTGGGCGATGTCGTCGAGCAGCGTCGCGTCATCGATCGTCGTGCGCAGGTCAGACAAAGGCCTGCCGATGTCGACGTCGCGCAGGCTGAACACCTGCTTGGCCTGCTCGGTGAAACGCCTCACATTCATAGATCGATCCAGGAACAGCGTGGCGATCTGGGTGCTGTTGAGCAGGTTCTTCAAGTCGCCCTGGGCCAGCGCCAGGTCTTCCAGCTTGGACAGCAGCTCGGCGTTGACGGTCTGCAGTTCTTCGTTCATCGCCTGCATCTCTTCCTTGGAGGTGGTCAACTCTTCGTTGGCCGACTGCAGCTCCTCGTTGGTCGACTGCAGTTCCTCCACGGTTGACTGCAACTCCTCCTGTGAGGACTGCATCTCCTCGCTCAAGGCCCGGGTCTGGTCTTGCGCTCGCGCCAGGTCACTGTCGTGCCCAACCAGGTCTTGCGAAACACCCGCCAGCACAGGGTCTGGCGCGACCGGCGCGTCGCGGAACAAGATCAGCACCAATCGGCCATAAGCACCCAGGCTGACCGGGCGAACCAGCAGGTCGACCCGGCGGCCGGCGCCACCGTATTCGACGCTGATCCCTGGAAGCTCCAGCGCCTGCCCTTGGCTGCTGACCTGGCGCAGCGCTGTGCTCAAGGCCGCACGCAGGCCATCGCGGGCCATCGCGTGGACATTCCAGTTGGCCTTGCCGGCGGCGGGCTCCAGAAAGCGACCGGTGCGCCCGCTGACGTAGAGGATGTCGCCCTCTTCGCTGACCAGCACGGCCGGTGGCGAGAATTCGTCGAGCATCAAGCGGTCGGCGAGCTTTTGCAGCGGCACGGCCGGCGGGGCGGAGTCCTGGGGGATCGAAGGTGTCATCAAATAAGCCTTGACAGGGAAAACAGCGGCCGCATCGGCCAGCGGTCGCAAGCCGCGCGCGAGGATGCGCAACTTGGCATCGATGGGCGGGAACAGAGATTCCTGACGGCCGGTGGTCTCTGCCCGGCCCAGCAGCAGGCAGCCGCCAGGCCGCAGCACGTGGTGAAACAAGGCCAGGATCCGCTGCTGCAATCCACTCTTGAAATAGATCAGGAGATTGCGGCAAGACAACAGATCGAGCTGCGAGAACGGCGCATCGGTGATCAAGTCGTGGCGCGCAAACAGCACCGTCTCGCGCAAGGCCTTGCTGACCCGGTAGCCCTCGTTCTCAGGCACGAAGTAGCGCGCCAGCCGATCCACCGACAAGCCCTCGGTGATCGCCGCAGGGTAGACGCCGCGACGGGCGACCTGTATCGCATCGGCACTGAGGTCGGTGGCAAAGACCTGCAGCGCGACCGATCGCCAGGCCGGGTTGCTGTCACGCGACTCGCACAGCATCATCGCCAGGCTGTAGGCCTCCTCGCCGGTCGAACAGCCCACGACCCAGGCGCGCAGCTTGGGGTCGGGTCGCTGCGCCGCTCGGTCGAACAAACCGGGCAAGGCCAACTGCTGGGCCGACACCCACATGGCCGGGTCGCGAAAGAAGCTCGTCACCCCGATCAGCAGCTCCTTGAACAACAGCTCGGCTTCTTGCGGGCTGGCCGACAGCAAGCGCAGGTAATCCGCCAGCGACGCGGAACCGTGAACCGCCATCCGGCGCTCGATGCGGCGCTCGAGCGTGCTGGTCTTGTACTGCGAGAAATCGTGCCCGGTGACCATCGCGACCTGGCGCACCACCAGCGCGAGCGACTGCGCGGCGGTCAAGACCGCGTCAGCAGCTGCCTCGGCAGGCGGCTTGGTCGCCGCCGCCGCAGCCAGCAGTCGTTGCTGCATCTGTGCCGGCGCGCAGACCAGCACCGCTGGACCGATCGCCGCAGCGCAGCGCGGCATCGAGTCGAACTGCGCGGTCTCCGGCGTCTGGGCCAGCGCGATGCCGCCCTTGTCGACGATCGCGCGCAAGCCAACGCTGCCGTCGCTGCCCAGGCCCGACAACACCACGCCCACCGCGCGCGCTCCGAATTCCTGCGCCAGCGAGGCAAACAAGTCGTCGATGCGGTGCACCGAACGGTCTGCGGCCGGCTGCACCCGCAACGCGCGATGCGCCACCGTCAAACCGGTGGCAGGCATGATCACGTAGACCCGGTCGGGCTCGATGCGCTGGCCGTCGACGGCCTCGACCACCTGCATCGGCGTGTGCGACTGCAGCAGCGCGGCCAGTGCCGAGGGCTGGTCTGGCGACAGATGCTCGACGACGATGAAAGCCAGTCCGGCACCTGCCGGGAAACCGCGCAAGACCTCGATCAGCGGCGCCAGACCGCCAGCCGAGGCGCCCAGCGCGACCACATGCCGCAGCCATCGGGTTGCGGGCTTGCGCTGCTGGGGTTTCGATCCGGGCATCGGCGAAGTATGCGCGCTGCCAACCCGACCGACGCCGGACCCAGCAGACCGCAGCAGCGTTCCTGCAAGCACAGGCCGGCCCAGAAACCTCGCCACAATCGAGCCCCTTCCCGGGAACCAAGATGCCGCAAGACCTCAAGCCGACCGAAACAACCCAACTGTCCGACAGGCTGGCCGGTTTGCAAGCCGCTGTGCGGCAGCATCTGCGCTCGCTCGAACATGGCCTGCTCGAACGCGAGACCGCCGCCCGGCTGCTGTTGCTGGCCGCGCTGGCCGGCGAGCATGTGCTGCTGATCGGCCCGCCCGGCACCGCCAAGAGCGAGCTGGCGCGCCGGCTGCACCGGGTCTTCGACGGCGCGCGCTATTTCGAACGCCTGTTGACGCGCTTTTCGACCCCCGAGGAGCTGTTCGGTCCGCTGTCGCTCAAAGCCCTTGAGGACGACCGCTACGAGCGCCTGATCGACGGCTACCTGCCCACCGCCGGCATCGCCTTTCTCGACGAGGTGTTCAAGGCCAACTCGGCGATCCTCAATGCGCTGCTGACCTTGCTCAACGAGCGCGAATTCGACAACGGCAGCGCCCGCCTGCTCACGCCGCTGATCAGCGTCGTCGGCGCCAGCAACGAGAG
>CAMCTC010000064.1 GCA_945878355.1 Bordetella parapertussis
CCAGCAGCTTGCGCAACTCCTCGGCCCACAGCACGGCGCTGGCCAAGGCCAGCAGCAGGCCCAGTGTGGCCAAAGCCAGCGGCTGGGTGTGGAACATCGCTTGCAGCGGCGGCGCCCACAGCACCGCTGCCTGCAGCGCGACCGACAGCGCCAGCCCGCCGAGCAGCCAGGGGTTCTTCAGCAGCCCCAGCCGCAGCGCCGATCGCTGGGCCGACTGGCAGTTCAGCAGGTTGAACCACTGGCACATCGCCAGCAGCGTGAAGGTCTCGGTGCGCACCAGCGCGAGATCGGCGCCCTGGGCCTCAGGCGCCCATGCGCCACCGCCGATGCGCCAGGCATACCAGCCAAAGCACAGCGCCACCGTTGCGGCAGCCATCAGCATCGCCCGGACCAGCATCGCCCGGTCGACCAGCGGGTCGTCGCGCGGCACCGGTGGGCGGCGCATCTCGTCGCCGTCGGGTGGGTCCATCACCAGGTTGACCGTCAGCGTGCCCTCGGTGACCAGATTGATCCACAGCAGTTGCACCGCGGCCAGCGGCAGCGGGTAGCCGCCCAGCAAGGCCAGCAACAGGATCGCGACCTCGTCGACCGAGGTCGCGAACAGGTACAGGATCACCTTCTTGAGATTGGCGTAGACCGCCCGACCCTGCTCGACCGCGCCGACGATGGTGGCGAAGTTGTCGTCGGTGATGACGATGCGGGCTGCGCTCTTGGCGACCTCGGTGCCGCTCAGGCCCATCGCGACGCCGACGTCGGCGCGCGCCAGTGCCGGCGCGTCGTTGACGCCGTCGCCGGTCATCGCCACGACCTCGCCGCGGGCTTGCAGCGCCTCGACGATGCGCAGCTTGTGCGCCGGCTGGACGCGGGCGAAGACGGCGATCTGCGGCAGCGCGTCGCGCAGTTCGGCCTCGCTCATGCGTTCGAGCGTCGGGCCGTCGACGGCGCGGTCGCCTGGCTTGGCGATGCCCAGTTCGCGGGCGATCGCCATGCCGGTGAGCTGGTGATCGCCGGTGACCATCACGACCCGGATGCCAGCGGCGCGGCAATCGGCGACCGCATCGCGTGCGGTCTCGCGCGGCGGGTCGATCTGTCCGGCCAGGCCCAGCAGCCTGACGCGGCCGGCCAGTGCGTCGAAACCTGCCTGCAGGTCCGACGATCCGTCGTCGACGACCGCGATGGCCAGCACGCGCAGCGCGTTGGCCGCCATCGCTTCAGCCGCGGTGCGGGCCGCGTGCAGCGTCTCGGGCGGGTTGGCTGGGTTGCCAGCACACAGCCGCAGCACCGCTTCGGGCGAGCCCTTGAGGTAGATGACGCGACGCGCGTCGGCCAGGCCGTGCAGCGTGCCCATCATCTGGCGGTCGGCGTCGAAAGCCAGCTCGGCCTCGCGCGGCGCAGCTTGTGCCAGCGCGGCCAGGTCCAGGCCCGCCTTGACGGCGAGCACCAGCAGCGCTGCTTCGGTCGGGTCGCCCAGCGCCGACCAGCGAGCTTGGCTGCCCTGCGGTGGCAGCATCTGCGCGTCGTTGCACAGCGCGCCGGCCAGCACCAGCTGGTGCAGCGCCGGGTCGGCAGACAGCGTCAAGGGCTGCGCTGACTCGGTGATCGCGCCCACCGGGGCCTCACCTACGCCGCTGACGGCCAGGCTGCGTCCGATTGCCGCACCGGGCAGCCACAGCGCGGTGACCGTCATCTCGTTGCGCGTCAGCGTGCCGGTCTTGTCGCTGCAGATCACTGTGGTCGAGCCCAGCGTCTCGACCGCAGACAAGCGGCGGATGATCGCGCCGCGCCCGGCCATGCGCTGCATGCCCACGGCCAGCGCGATCGACATCGCCACCGGCAGGCCCTCGGGCACCATCGACACCATCTGGCTGATCGCCACCATCAGCAACTCGGTCAGCGGCAGCCGGCGCCACAGCCCCAGCAACACGACCAGCGCGAACAGCGCCACTGCCGCAACCACCAGCGCTTGGCCGAAGCGGGTGATGCGCCGCTCCAGCGGGGTCGGCGCTTCGGTCGTGGCTTCGGTCAGGCAGGCGATGCGGCCGACCTCGGTGTGCACGCCGGTGGCCACCACCACCGCAACGGCCCGACCGGCGCTGACATGGGTGCCCGAATAGACCATGTTGTGCCGGTCGGCCAGACCTGTATCGTCGGCCACCGGCGCCACCTGCTTGGCGACCGGTGTCGACTCGCCGGTCAGCGCGGCCTCGGCCAGTTGCAATTGCGCACAGTCGACCAACCTGGCGTCGGCCGCTACCGCGTCGCCTGCGGTCAGCAACAGCAGGTCGCCCGGCACCAGATCGCGCGCTTCGATGCTGGCAGGCAGGCCTTCGCGCAGCACCCGCACCCGCAGCGACGAGATCCGGCGCAGCGCTGCCATCGATCGCTCGGCGCGACCTTCCTGCAAGGTGCCGATCAAGGCGTTGACGAACACCACCGCCAGGATCACCGCCGCATCGCCGAAATGCCCCAATGCCACCGCCAGCACGGCGGCGATGAACAGCATGCCGATCAGCGGGCTCCAGAACTGGCGCGCGAAACGCCGCCACAGCGGATGCGGCGGTGGCTCGGGCAGACTGTTGGCGCCATGCCGGTGCAGCCTGGCCTGGCATTCGGCGCGGTCCAGGCCCAGTGCGGCGTCAGTGCCGGTCAGCGCCAGCACCTCGGCGCTGGGCATCGCGTGCCAGCGATGGGGTGGCGGCGTGGGCGTCGGGCCGCTCATGCTGCTTGCCGCTCGGCCGGCGCAGGGTCTTGCGGCCGATAGGTGCTGGTCGGCCTGTGCGGTGGGTCAGTTGGTCTGCGCATGCTGCGCAGTCTGCAGCGCAAGCTGCACCGCAGCTTTGTCAGGTGTCAGTCGGCGGCCGATTCCCAGGGCGGCAGGCTGTGGTCTGTGGCTTGAACCGAGACTTCAGGCGCCACTGTCGGCACGGGGTCGCCAATCACCTGTTCGCCGCCCAGCGCGTCCAGCAAGTCACCGATCATCGGCGCCAGCTCGCCGGTGGCGATCGCCGCGTCGGCTTCGAAGTTGTCTTCCTTCTTGCCGCCGGACTCGAACACGCCGTCCAGGAAGGCGATTTTCTTGACCAGCAGCGCCTCGGTCAGCATGAACGAGACCCGCCCTTGCCAGGTCAGCGCGAGCCGGGTCGGCTGCTTGCCGGCGAGGATGTGCTCGCGGATCTCGGCGATGTCGAGCGCATGGCGAGCGTAGCGAACCACAGGCTTTTCGCCGTCGGCAGCTTTCAACTCGCAGTCGCGGTCGATCGTGAAACCGGCCGGCGCCTCGCCGCTGACCAGCCATTCGGCCATGCAGGCTGCCGGTGACAGCGCGGTGTTGACGAGCTGGGCGCTCAGGCCCGGCAAGGCCTGGGTCAGCGCGGTCAGCACCTCGTCGGCGCGCGATTGGCTGCCCGCATCTATCACCAGCAGCCGATCGGCGGGCGCGATCCAGACCTTGACGGTGGCGCGCTTGGTGAACGCCATCGGCAACAAGTCGAGCAAGGCCTGGTCCTTGAGCTCGTTGCGCTGCTTCTTGCCGGGTTTGCGGCCGGTCTGCTTTTCGACCTGGACCGCGAGTGCGTCGACCTGGCGCTTGATCACCGAGCCTGGCACCACTTTTTGCTCGACCATCAGCTGCAGCAGCCACTGGCCGTTGATGGCCTCGATCAGTGCGCCATGCTCCTCGCCGCGCGGTGCGACCCAGCCCGACGAGCGGGCCTGGGTGGCGCCGCATTCGGCAAACCGGACCGACGCCAGGGCCTGGTCTATCTGCGCCACAGTCGCCGACCAATCGGGCCCCAGGCGGTACACCATCAGGTTCTTGAACATGCTTGCCCTTCGCGGCAGCCGATGGCTGAGCGCAAAAAGGCGCGATTGTGCCTGCGACCCGGCTGGCGACCGAGCCCAGCCCGGGTTCAGGCGGCGGCCAGCGCGAGCGCTGGCGAGCGCATCAAGTGGTCGAAAGCCCCCAGCGCGGCCTTGGCGCCGTCGCCCACCGCGATCACGATCTGCTTGAACGGCACCGTCGTGACGTCGCCAGCGGCGTAGACGCCGGGCAGGTCGGTCGCGCCCTTGGCATCGACGACGATCTCGCCATGCCGGCTCAAGCCCAGCGTGCCCTTGAGCCACTCGGTGTTGGGCACCAGGCCGATCTGCACGAACACGCCTTCCAGCGCGACCTGGTGGGCCGTGCCGCTGGCGCGGTCGGTGTAGTGCAGCGCGTTGACCTTCTCGCCGTCGCCACTGATCTCGGTGGTCTGGGCGCCGGTGTGGACGGTGACGTTGGCCAGGCTGTTGAGCTTGGCCACCAGCACCGCGTCGGCGCGCAGCGCGTCGGCGAACTCGATCAAGGTGACGTGGGCCACCAGACCGGCCAGGTCTATCGCGGCCTCGACGCCCGAGTTGCCGCCGCCGATCACCGCCACCCGCTTGCCCTTGAACAGCGGGCCATCGCAGTGCGGGCAATAGGCGACGCCGCGGTTGCGGTAGGTCTTCTCGCCAGGGACATTGACCTCGCGCCAGCGCGCGCCAGTGGCGATCAGCACGCTGCGGCTGCGCAGCATGGCGCCGTTAGCCAGTTGCACGCCGACCAGGCCGCCGGGCTCGGTGGCCGGGATCAGTTTCTCGGCCCGTTGGCCGTTCATCACGTCGACTTCGTACTGGCGCACATGCTGCTCGAGCGCGACGGCGAAGCTCGGCCCGTCGGTGGCCTGCACCGAGACGAAGTTCTCGATCGCCAGCGTGTCGAGCGTCTGGCCGCCGAAGCGCTCGGCCAGCACCCCTGTGCGTATGCCTTTGCGGGCGGCGTAGACCGCTGCGGCCGCGCCGGCCGGGCCGCCGCCGACGATCAGCATGTCGTAGGGTGCTTCGGCCGCCAATCTGGCGGCGTCGCGCTTGGCGCTGCCGCTGTCGAGCTTGGCGACGATCTCTTCGACCGCCATCCGGCCCTGGCCGAAGACCTGGCCGTTCAGGAAAACCGTTGGCACCGCCATGATCTTGCGCTGCGTCACTTCGTCCTGGAACAGCGCGCCGTCTATCGTCACCGCGCTGATGGCCGGGTTCAGCACAGCCAGCAGGTTGAGCGCTTGCACCACGTCCGGGCAGTTGTGGCAGCTCAGCGACATGTAGACCTCGAAGTGGGCCGGTCCCTCGAGCGCCTGGATCTGCTCGATCAAGGCCGCGTCGACCTTGGGCGGGTGGCCGCCGGTCTGCAGCAGTGCCAGCACCAGCGAGGTGAACTCATGGCCGAGCGGGATGCCGGCGAAGCGAATGCGTGCCGGCTGGCCCGGCGCGCCGACCGTGAACGAGGGCGAGCGCTCGCCGTCATCGCGCTGCACCAGGCTGACCAGCGGGCTGAGCGAGACGATGTCCTGCAGCAGCGTCAGCAGTTCTTTCGACTTGGCGCTGTCGTCAAGCGACGCCACCAGTTCGATCGGCCGTTGCAGCCGCTCGAGGTAGCCCTTCAATTGGGTCTTGAGGGTCGGGTTCAACATGGTGTTCATCCTTTGACGATGGGGCAGGTCGGCCTGCCACCTTTGTGGGGCGGCAGGTCCGGGGTCTTGCTCAGATCTTGCCGACCAGGTCAAGGCTGGGCGCCAGGGTCTCGGCACCCGGCGTCCACTTGGCGGGGCAAACTTCACCCGGGTGAGCGGCGACGTATTGCGCGGCTTGCACTTTGCGCAGCAGCTCGGTGGCGTCACGGCCGATGCCGTTGTCGTGGATTTCGCACAGCTTGATCTGGCCTTCGGGGTTGACCACGAAGGTGCCGCGCAGCGCCATGCCTTCTTCTTCGATCATCACGTCGAAGTTGCGGGCCAGCCTGCCGGTCGGGTCGCCCACCAGCGGGTAGCTGACCTTGGCGATGGTGTCCGAGCTGTCGTGCCAGGCTTTGTGGGCGAAGTGGCTGTCGGTGGACACGCCGTAGATCTCCACGCCCAGGTCCTTGAAGGTCGGGTAGTGGTCGGCCAGGTCGCCGAGTTCGGTCGGGCAGACGAAAGTGAAGTCTGCCGGGTAGAACACCAGCACCGACCAATGGCCGATCAAGCTGGCTTCGGTGAGCTCGATGAACTTGCCGTTCTGGTACGCGGTGGCTTTGAAGGGCTTGACTTGGGTGTTGATGATTGACATGGTGAGGTCCTGGGGTGGGGTTGTGAAGTGGCGATGGATGAATTCTCGTTGCACTGCAGCATTGCGTGGGTTGATTGGCTGAATGGTTGCAATGCTTTTTTACTATCGACTGATCTGTGCGAGCCCTCAGCGCTGAACTTGTTTGACGCGGGGTCTGATGCGCTCTCGGGCGTCCGGCCCTGCCGCCGCTTCGAGGGGTGGCCGGTGCCGGAATTCGCTGTTCGAATCCCCGGGTTTGATCGATCGCTTGGACAGCAATCCCTGGGTACCGCGATGATCGGGCCCACAAACCCGACACCACAACCCGACACCACAGCCCACGATGCCCAACCCTGCAACCCCGGTGGCGAGTTTTTCATCCGACGCGATGCGCGAGCAACTGCGCCAGGCCGGCCGCCGTGCTCGCGGCTTGAAAGGCCGTCAGCCCGAGGACGCTGCCATGGCTGAATTGCGTGCGCTGGTCGGGCCGGGGCCGCACCGACGTGACCGGCTGATCGAGTTGCTGCACCAGCTCAACGACCACCACGGCGCGCTGTTCGAGCGCCACCTGGTCGCACTGGCCCACGAGATGAAGCTTGGCATGGCCGAGGTCGCCGAGGTCGCGAGCTTCTACCACCACTTCGAGACCGTCCGCGATGATGCTTTGCTGCCTGCGGTCACGGTGCGGGTCTGCGACAGCCTGTCCTGCGCGATGGCCGGCGGTGTCGCGCTGCGCGATCGCCTGGCCGGCCTGCTCGGCCCCGATGCGCGTGTGCTGGCCGTGCCCTGCGTCGGCCGCTGCGAGCAGGCGCCGGTGGCCGTTGTCGGACAGGCGCCGCTGCCGCACGCCGACGAGGCGGCGGTGCTGGCACAGGTCGCCAAGCGCGCGCTGCGCCACGAAGACGCCGATGACGACGGCTTGTTCGACCCGGCGGCGCTCGCGCCTTGCGCGATCACATCGTCGACCCGTTCGGCCATTGTTGCGGTCAGCCCAGCCTATGTCGGCTACGCCGCCTACCGCCAGCGCGGTGGCTACCGTCTGGCCGCCGCACTGGCCAGCGGCGAGCGTGATGGCGAATCTGTTCTCGCTGCGATGACGGATTCCGGTCTGCGCGGCCTGGGCGGTGCGGGTTTTCCTGCTGGACGCAAATGGCAGATCGTCCGTGGCTTCGAGGGCCCGCGCCTGATGGCCGTGAACATCGACGAGGGCGAGCCCGGCACCTTCAAGGACCGGACCTACCTCGAGCGCGATCCGCACCGCTTTCTCGAAGGCGTGCTCGTCGCCGCCCAGGTGGTGGGCGTCGCGAGCGTCTTCCTCTACCTGCGCGACGAGTACGCCGGTTGCCGCGAGTTGCTGGCGCGCGAACTCGCGCTGCTGCAGGCCGACCCGCCTTGCGCTCTGCCGGCGATCGAGCTGCGGCGCGGCGCCGGCGCCTACATCTGCGGCGAAGAGTCGGCGATGATCGAGAGCATCGAGGGCAAGCGCGGTGAGCCGCGATTGCGCCCGCCCTACATCGCCGAGCGCGGCTTGTTCGGCCGGCCCACGCTGGAGCACAACTTCGAGACCTTGTACTGGGTGCGCGACATCGTCGAGCGCGGCGCGCAGTGGTTCTCGGGTTTTGGCCGCCATGGCCGCCAGGGCTTGCGCAGCTTTTCGGTCAGTGGCCGGGTCAGGGAACCCGGCGTCAAGCTCGCGCCGGCTGGCATCACGCTGCGCGAGTTGGTCGACGAATTTTGCGGCGGCATGGCCGAAGGCCAGCAGCTCTACGCCTACTTGCCGGGCGGCGCGTCGGGCGGCATCCTGCCGGCCCGCCTGGCCGACCTGCCGCTGGACTTCGACACCTTGCAGCCGCACGGCTGCTTCATCGGTTCGGCAGCGGTGGTGGTGCTGAGCCAGCAGGATAGCGCGCGCGACGCTGCGCTCAACACGATGCAGTTCTTTGCCCAAGAGAGCTGCGGCCAGTGCACGCCTTGCCGGGTCGGCACCGACAAGGCCGCGCAGCTGATGGCCGCGCCTGCCTGGGACCACGACACTTTGGACGACCTGGGCCAGGTGATGGTCGACGCGTCGATCTGCGGCCTCGGCCAGGCCGCACCCAACGCGATCCGCTGCGTCCAGCGCTACTTTGCCGACGAGGTGGCTGCCGGGATGTCAAACCAGAAGGAGTCCCAGCGATGAGCGCCACCGAGCGGTTCGACTTCACGCTGGACGGCCGCAGCGTCAACGCCCAGCCTGGCGAAACCATCCTGCAGGCGGCGCAGCGACAAGGCGTTCAGATCCCGCGGCTGTGCTTTTCCGACAACTTGCGCGCCGATGGCAACTGCCGCGCCTGCGTCGTCGAGATCGACGGTGAGCGCAGCTTGGCGCCGAGTTGCTGCCGCGCACCATCGCTCGGCATGGTGGTGCAGGCCAGCAGCGAGCGTGCGATCAAGAGCCAGAAGATGGTGCTTGAGTTGCTGCTGGCCGACTTGCCCGATCAGGGCAGCCGCTGGGTCGACGGCGATGCCGCGCGCCCGCACGGTGAGCTCAGCGATTGGGCCGCCCGGCTGGGCGTGACCGCGCGCCCGGCGCTGGTCGTGCTGCGTCGCGAGCAGCCTGCGCCCGACTTGAGCCACCCGGCGATGGCCGTCAACCTGGACGCCTGCATCCAGTGCACGCGCTGCGTTCGCGCCTGCCGCGAGACCCAGATGAACGACGTGATCGGCATGCTGCACCGCGGTGCTGGGTCGCAGATCGCTTTCGACCTGGGTGACGCGATGGGCGACAGCAGCTGCGTGGGCTGCGGCGAATGCATCCAGGCTTGCCCGACCGGCGCGCTCAGTGCCAAGACGCTGATCGGTGACCAACGGGTCGACAAGGTGGTCGATTCGGTCTGCCCGTTCTGTGGCGTCGGCTGTCTGCTGAGCTACCAGCTGCGTGACAACCGGATCGTCGCGGTCCAGGGCCGCAAAGGCCCGGCCAACGACAGCCGGCTCTGCGTCAAAGGCCGTTTCGGCTTCGATTACGTGCACCACCGTCAGCGGCTGCTGCGCCCGCTGATCCGCAAGCCTGGGGTGGCCAAGGATTCGAAGTCGACGCCCAGTCCCGAAGACTGGCACGAGGTCTTTCGTGAGGCGAGTTGGGACGAAGCGCTGGCGCTGGCTGGTGGTGGCCTGAAAGCGCTGCGCGACCAGCATGGCCCCAAGACCTTGGCCGGGTTCGGCTCGGCCAAGGGCAGCAACGAAGAGGCCTATTTGTTCCAGAAGTTGGTGCGCACCGGTTTCGGCAGCAACAACGTCGACCACTGCACCCGGCTTTGCCATGCCAGCAGCGTGGCCGCGCTGCTCGAGGGTGTGGGGTCTGGCGCGGTCAGCAATCCGGTCAACGACGTGCAGCATGCCGAGCTGATCCTGGTGATAGGCGCCAACCCGACGTCCAACCACCCGGTGGCAGCGACCTGGATGAAGAACGCCGCCGCCCGCGGCACCAAGATCGTCGTCGCCGACCCGCGACGCACCGACCTGGCGCGCCACGCCTGGCGCAGCTTGCAGTTCCATCCCGACACCGATGTGGCGCTGCTCAACGCGATGATCCACACCGTGATCGCCGAGGGGCTGACCGACCAGGACTTCATCCGCGACCGGGCCAGCAACTTCGAGGCTTTGAAGCTCAACGTGGCGGGCTACACGCCCGAACGCATGGCGCCGATCTGCGGCATCCCGGCCGAGACCATCCGCGAGGTGGCACGGGCTTTTGCCGGCGCCAAGTCGGCGATGGTGCTCTGGGGCATGGGCGTGAGCCAGCATGTGCACGGCACCGACAACGCGCGCTGCCTGATCGCGCTGGTCTGCGTTACCGGCCAGATCGGCAAGCCTGGCAGCGGCTTGCATCCGCTGCGCGGCCAGAACAATGTGCAAGGCGCCAGCGATGCCGGGCTGATACCGATGATGTTCCCGAACTACCAACGGGTCGACAACCCGCAGGTCCATGCCTGGTTCGAGGACTTCTGGCAGACCCGGCTCGACGACCAGCCCGGTCTGACCGTGGTCGAGATCCTGCGCAAAGCCCAGGCACCGGAGACCGACCCACGCAAGATCCGCGGCATGTATGTGATGGGCGAGAACCCGGCGATGAGCGACCCCGACCTGAACCATGCCCGCGAAGGCCTGGCCAGCCTGGCGCACCTGGTGGTGCAGGACTTGTTCATGACCGAGACCGCCTGGCTCGCCGACGTGGTGTTGCCGGCCTCGGGCTGGCCCGAAAAGACCGGCACCGTGACCAACACCGACCGCATGCTGCAAATGGGTCGGCGCGCGCTCGATGCGCCGGGTGAGGCTCGACAAGACCTGTGGATCATCCAGCAGATTGCGGCCCGCATGGGCCTGGAATGGCGCTACGACGGCGAGGACAGCGGCGTTGCCGCCGTCTACGAGGAGATGCGCCAGGCCTTGCACGGCGTGATCGCCGGCGTCAGCTGGCAGCGGCTCGAGCATGAGCACAGCGTCACCTACCCTTGCCTGAGCGAAGACGACCCCGGCCAGCCGATTGTCTTCACCGAGCATTTCGCCACCGCCGACGGCCTTGTCCACCTGGTGCCGGCCGACATCATCCCGGCGGCCGAGCGGCCTGACGACGCTTACCCCTTCGTGCTGATCACGGGTCGCCAACTCGAGCACTGGCACACCGGCAGCATGACGCGCCGCACCGAGGTGCTCGACGCGCTCGAACCGATGGCCACCGCCAGCCTGCATGGCGCGGACCTGCAGCGTCTGGGGCTGCGAACCGGTGATGTGCTGACGGTGGCGAGCCGCCGCGGCAGCGTCACGCTGAGCGCAAGGCGCGACGACGGCACACCGACCGGCGCGGTGTTCATCCCCTTTGCCTATGCCGAGGCGGCTGCCAATCTGTTGACCCACGCAGCGCTAGACCCGACCGCCAAGATCCCGGAGTTCAAGTACTGCGCCGTGCGGGTCGAGCCAGGCGGTGAGTTGCCGACGCCAGCCGCTTATGGATCGAGCTTGGATGGGTCGGGCTTGACCCGGGCGGGCTGAGAGGCCACCGCAGCGCGCCATCGGCGAAGACTGCGTCGACCTGACTGCTGAACGCGCCGCCCGCAGATCTTGCGTCTGGACCGAGAGAGCTGTTGTGAGCACCATGCCCAGCGGTGCAGGTGCTTGACGCAAGCAGAGGGTTTCATGCCGTCAAATTTGGACGGCCAGGATCGGCGATACCATCGGCGCAAGCTTGGGAAATCAGGAATAGCGCCGGTTGCTCCACCACTTCCATGATTTTTTTCGACAGTCCCGCACGACTTGAAAGTGCTTGGCCTTGGCTTGATCGAATCCATTCGACGGAATTTCGCAGATCTTCAACTCCAGAGGGAAATGGCGATGATCAGATCATTGACGACTGCGCTGGCGACGGTACTGGTGGCGGGCTGCGCAAGCTCTGCGCTTGTGCCCGATGCAGCAAGGTCAGCGTTGGCGCCTGCCGGCAAGCTCCGCGCCGGCATGAACCTGGGCAATTCGCTGTTCACGACGAAGGACGCTGCGACCGGCGAGTTGCGCGGCGTGAGCGTGGACTTGATGCGCGAGTTGGCGTCTCGTCTCGGCGTGGCCGTCGTCTTCGTCGTCCACGCCACACCGGGCGACGTGGCGGATGCGGTGGACCAGGACACATGGGATGTCGCAATCCTCGCCATCGCGCAGGCACGGGCCCAGACGATTGCGTTTTCCCCTGCGATCACCGAGATCGAGGCGACTTACGTGGTGCACAAGGATTCGGTGCTCAGGTCGGTCGAGCAGGTCGATGCGACTGGCATCCGGATTGTCGCGCCGGAAAAAGCGGGGTATGAGCTTTACCTGACACAAACGCTTCGCAACGCCACGCTGATTCGAACGAAGGCGGGCTCAGCGTCGAGCGATCTGTTCAAGGAGCGGGGCGCGGAGGCGTTGGCAGGGCTGAAACCGGACTTGCTCAAGGCCATGGGCAAGATGCCAGAGGCGCGAATGCTCGAAGGCAAGTTCATGACCGTGAACCACGGCCTTGCCACGCCTCGCGCGCGGCGCGCGGCGGCCGAGTATCTGAAAGCGTTCGCTGAAGAAATGATTGCTTCTGGCTTTGTGGCGCGCTCGATCGAGCGGCACCGCGTGCAGGGGCTCACGGCAGTAAAGTAGAGTGCGACCTTGTCCCAGCGCTTTGGCGTGCAGGGTTGAGCGCGTTGTCGGCCGGGCAGGTTCTTGCGAATGTGACCCATTGAGAAGGAGAGGCTTCATGGCCGATTTGATACGCGTAGGACTGGTGGGGGCGACGGTGACCGAGTTCGGCAGCGGCTGGGGTTCCGGCGCGCATGTGCCGGCATTGAAGGCCGTGCCCGGATATCAGATCAAGGCGGTGTGCACGGCGCATGAGGCCACCGCGAAGGCCTCCGCCTTGGCCTTTGGCGCTGAGCTCGCATTCGACAACGTCGACGCCATGGTGGCGAGCAGCGAGCTTGATCTGGTGTCGGTGGTGGTGCGCGTGCCGTTGCATCACCAGATCGTGATGAAGGCGCTGGGCGCAGGCAAGGCGGTGTATTGCGAGTGGCCACTGGGCAATGGACTGAAAGAGGCGCAAGAAATGGCGGACCTCGCGAAGCGGATGGGCTTGGCCACCATGTGCGGCCTGCAATCGCGCAGCGACCCGACGATTCGCTATGCGAAGGACCTGGTCGCACAAGGCTATGTCGGCGACGTGCTTTTTGCCGACCTGCGGATCACACCGGCGGCGCAACTCGAGCGCGGCAACGGCCGCATCTGGCAAGGACTGGCGAAAAACGGCGCCAATCCGCTCACCATCCCTGGCGGTCACAGCATGGACGCGATGCTGTTCATCCTCGGCGACATGGTCGAGGTGTCGGCGCGAATCGCCACACGCATCACGCAATGGCACAACAGCGATACCGGTGAAACCATGACGGTGGACGCGCCAGACGCGGTGAGCGCGATCGGCAAGCTCGCCAGCGGCGTTGAGGTCAATGTCCAGATCGCCACCGCACCCACTGCGGCACCGGGCTACCGACTGGAAATCTACGGGCGCAAGGGCACCCTCGCGGTGACGTCCAGCTCGGTCAATATCGGCCCGAACAAGCTCTTTGGCGCACAGGGCAAGAACCAACTGGCCGAGTTGCCGGTGCCGGATGGCTACAGGGCCGCGCCCGCGAACACGCCTGCAGGGCCGCCGCAAAATGTCGCCCATGCCTACGCGCGCTTTGCGAAGGTCTTTCACAGCCGGGAGGGCATAGATCCTGATTTCGACACGGCGCTGGGCATCCATCGCTTGATCGACGCGATCGAACGTTCAGCACGTGAACGGCGCTGCATCGATTTGTAGGGTGCGAAGTCGGGGTTCAAGCCCGCACCAAAGCCCCCGGTCTTTCCCCTTCCAATGGAGTCAAGCAGCCATGGCACTTCAGAACATCAACCCGATCAACGACCAACTGGCCGACATCATCGTTCGCGCCAACGAGCCCTGGATCGAAACCTCGCCCGGCATGGCCTGGACCAAGGTGCTTTGGACGGGCGCGGAAACCGGCCGCTGGGTGGCTTTGTACCGATGGAACAAAGGCTACGTCGCGCCACCGCACAAGCATTTGTCGGATGCCCACACCTATGTGCTCAAGGGCAAGTTGCAGATTCGAGGCGGCGTTCTGGAAGCAGGCGACTACGACTACGAACCCAATGGCGTGCTGCACGGCGAGACCACCGCACTGGAAGACACCGAGTACCTGTTCGTTTGCGAAGGGCCGGTGGTCTTCTTCAATGAAGACGGGCTGACGGCTTACAAGAGCTGGGAAGAATTGAAGCGGCTGAAAGACTCGGCCGATGCGAAGCGCCAGGCCTCATCGGCCTGAGCCGGCGGCCTGCAGCTGTTCGGCCCTTGCGCAAACGGCGGCAGGCGCCAGCCTGTCAAAGGTCTGGCGCATAGCGTTTGGCCATTTCTTCCTGAGTCTCAGGCGCGATCTGCAGGCCGGTCTGGTCGGCGATCATCTTGCCGATCGTCGGCAGCGTTGACCTGGCAACCAGCGCGGCTGGATCCCACAGCTTTGACCGCATCAAGGCTTTGGCGCAGTGCAGATACGCGGCCTGCACCGAAACGCGAATCACGAGTTTTGGCGTGCGTTTTTCCGTGCTGCAGATGGCAATGTCGGCGGGCGATTGCGACAAGCTGGCGCTGCCGTTGATTCGCAGCGTTTCATCAAACCCCGGGATCAGAAACAAGACCCCGACCTTGCCGGTGTTGATGATGTTTTCTAGCGAATCCAGGCGGTTGTTGCCAGGCGCATCGGGTATCAGCAAAGTCTGCGCGTCGATGACTTTCACAAAACCTGGCTCACCGCCTCGGGGCGAGGCGTCGAGCTGGAATTGGTCATCCGTGGTGGCGAGCATCAGGAACGGCGACAGCGCAATGAAACTGCGGCAATGGACGTCGAGGTGTTGGATTTCCTTCTGCACGGCACGCCCTTGGGGCGCGGCGTAGAGTTGGCGAAGGTCGGCGATGGTCTGGATGTTCATCGGCTGTTGCTCCTGGACTGGATTTTTCTGGTGTGCGCGGAGTGCCGGTCGATGGACCGGTTGGTCAATCCGATTGGAGCAAGTTTTAACACAATGGATTGCTGTCGGCGCCGACAAGCGCGCGCTTCAGTCTCAGCTCAGCGTCGATATGCGCTGCGCAAAGCTCTCCACGGCGTGCCAGTCCGTGAAGTCTGTACAGCTCCTTGGGTCTGTGGGGCCGTTTGTCAACCACATGATGAGCCTGATGACCTGCCGATCCATGAACCGGTACTTCGGGTAGTCAATTTTGCCCGCGAAGACGCCGACTTCTCTCGGCGCCCAGGTCGTCTTGCGCCTGAAGGTCTGCAGGTACGGGTTGGACTCAGGCTTGTCCTTGCCGACCTTCCTGGCGACAACGTTGACCGAGAAGAATGCGCTGGGCTTGCGGTCAAGCGTCACGCGGTTGGACTCGATGAATCGATAGACATCGGGGCGGTGCTGGCCGTAGCGGATGCTTGCGCCAATGACGATGGTGTCGAATAGCGCCAGATCGCAGGCTTTGTCACTGTCAATATCGAACAGCGTCACGGTGCATCCTGCGGCTTCAAGCACCTGCTGAATTCGGCCGCAGATCTTCAGTGTTTGCCCGTCGACCGTTGAATAAGCCATGAGGATGCGCGGCATGATTTTCGAAACCTGACGTCTATGGTGAGCGCACTAACGATGGACAGGAACTTGAAAAAGTCAACCCGCGGCTCTCATCAAAATCGCCCGCTGGACGGACAGCAGCACGCGCTTCTGTTGGTAGCCCACGAAGCCTTCGTAGCTGCTGGGGTCGAAGCCCAATTCCTTGCCGATGGAAAACGGTGGCGTGGGCAGGAGTTTGGGATTTCCAAGGCGTTCCAAATGTTCCCGCGTCAGCGACCAAGCCGGGTCATTGAATTCGCTGGGCCAACTGTCAGTGATCAGGATATCGACAGCTTCGCTTGGGCTGCGATTGAAAACGACATGGCGACCCTCTGAATGGAACTCGGTGTCGCAGAAGTGTGCAATCTTGATGTCCAAGACCGAGGCCAGCGCATGCCACGACTGAAACACGTTGGTGGGCGGACCCCAGAGCCCGATTCTTGCGTTCTCGATCGGCCGAATCTTGGCGTCGATGTAGTAGGCATCTGACAGAACTTCGCAGGGATGGGCCTTGCTCGACATGGCGTTGATGACGGGCCGAGACGATGCTGCAGCGAACGCTCGCAGCCGCTCATGATTTGACTCGCGCACAACGTACATCGCGTAAAACGGATCAAGGTAAGCTGCCAAGTCAGACGGCCGCTCGTTTGTCTTCAAGAGATTGGGCAACTCGGTATAGGCGAGTCCGAGTTCGCGGAAGGCTTCGATGAAGGTCGTCCGCGTTCGAATGCCGTTGCCTTCAAACGACCATCCAACCGTGCCAGACAGAGGCCTGGGCTTTGCATTCGCCATCGCCCATATCGCGCGAACTTCGGTTGCTGAAAGATCGTCGATGTCGAGAAGGTTCATGGAGGGATGACGTTTAAGCTGAGCGGCGCGTCAAAGCAAGCAGGGCCAGCGTGCTCGGTGCAGACGCGGGTGATGCTGCACGCTACCAATGCAGTGATTTGGCGTGTTCATGCGTGTACTCGGCCATCGGGCCGACATGTGTGGTCGACCCTGCAAGTCGCGACTCGTGCTGAACGTAAACGAATGCGTCATGACTGCGCGCAGGGCTCAGCTCGACTTGCTCGACCTCGATGGTGATGCGCCTGTCGCCACCGGGCTCGCCTACTTTTTCCAGGCTGTCCATGGCCGCCAATTCAGACGCAGACACTTCAAAGAGCTGGCCGAGCACCCGGTGGCCTGAACCTGGCGCATCCAGCAGGCAGGGCAGTTGGCCATTCGCCAAGAACAGCGGGTAAGGCTGAACCGTTCTGTACGTGCCAGGTACGCGCCGCCCCTTGTTCACATGGAAATTCGGGAAGCCCTCTTTGAGCGATCCATAAACGAACAGCAGGTGCATGGAATTTTGAGCGACTTGTGGAGTGGTGAAGCCGGTATGTTCTTTGCGGCCTGGACCTTCGAGTCAAGGGGTCCGTACCGCAGGCTTTCAGCCTAGCAGGTCCGATCAGGACATCTTGTGCGCCAGCGCTTGCGCAGCGATGATTGATCGCATAAACTGTATAAAAACACAGTATTTATTGCGATTTTTGCAGCACAGACGATCCTGCTGTCGCTGCCGTGCTGACATGAGGCCTGAGATGTCGACCGCCACCCGCGCCGCCGGGACGCTCCCTGCCTACGCCGAGCTGCACTGCCGCAGCAACTTCAGCTTCCTGACCGGGGCCTCTCACCCGGAGGAGCTGGTGGCCGCTGCGCAGTTGCGCGGCTATGCGGCGCTGGCGATCACCGACGAGGCCTCGCTGTCGGGCGTGGTGCGCGCCCATGGCGAGGCCCAGCGTTTGGGCCTGCACTTGATCGTTGGCGCGCAGATGCAGTTGCAGACCGCGGCCCAGGCCTCACCCGGCAGCAGCGCATCTCCGGCCTCGTCGGTGCTCACCGGGCAGGCCGGTCCACGCTTGGTGTTGCTGGCGCAGAACCGTCGCGGCTACGGCAACCTGGCGCAGTGGATCAGCGTGGCCCGGCGCCGCGCGCCCAAGGGTCAGTACCTGGCGCAACCGTCCGACCTGGAGGGGCGGGTGCCCAACGCGCCTTACCTGGCCGGCCTGCCGGGCTGTTTTGCGATCCTGTTGCCCGAGGCCATGCAGTCTTTCGAGACCTTGTTCGCCCACGCGATGTGGCTCAAGACCTGGTTCGGGGCTGATCGCTGCGCCATCGCCGTCGAACTGCTGCACCGGCCGCACGACGCGCTGCGGCTCGAGCGCTTGCCTCGGGTGGCCGAGCTGATCGGCCTGCCGCTGGTGGCTTGCGGCGATGTGCTGATGCACTCGCGCTCGCGCAAGCCGCTGCAGGACTTGCTGACGGCCACACGCTTGAACCTGCCGGTGGCCGACTGCGGGCTGGCGCTCGAGCCCAATGCCGAGGCCCATCTGCGATCGCGTGCTCGCCTGGCCGCGCTGTATCCGAGCGAGTGGCTGGCCGCGACGCTGTCGATCGCAGCGGGCTGCGCGTTCTCGCTCGCCGAACTGCGCTACGAGTACCCCGAGGAGATCGTGCCGGCCGGTCACAGCCCGACCAGCTGGTTGCGCGCATTGACCGAGGCGGGCGTGAAGCGACGTTTTCCGGCGGGTGAGCTGCCGTCGGTGCGCAAGACGATCGAGCATGAGCTCGCGCTGATCGCGCAGCTCGGCTTCGAGCCCTATTTCCTGACGGTGGCCGACATCGTGCAGTGGGCGCGCCACGAGCGCGGCATCCTGTGCCAGGGTCGCGGCAGCGCGGCCAATTCGGCGGTGTGCTTTTGCCTGGGCGTGACCGAGGTCGACCCGGCGCGCGCCAATCTGTTGTTCGAGCGCTTCATCAGCGCCGAGCGCAACGAGCCGCCCGACATCGACATCGACTTCGAGCACCAGCGCCGCGAGGAGGTGATCCAGTACATCTATCGCAAATACGGCCGCCACCGCGCGGCGCTGACCGGTGTGGTGATCAGCTACCGGCCGCGCAGTGCGCTGCGCGATGTCGGTCGCGCGCTCGGGCTGGACCTGGACCGCATCGCCGCGGTCTCGCGCGGTCAGCAGTGGTGGGTCGACACGCCGGCGTCACCGTCTGGCGCGCAAGCGGCGGTGCTCGGGCGCGCCGGCGCCAGGCGCGGCCGGTCCATCGCACCCGAGCGCTTGCAGGCGCAAGGCCTCGATCCGGACTCGCTGGTCTGTCGCCAGTGGATGGCGCTGACGCAGCAGTTGATCGGCTTCCCGCGCCACCTCAGCCAGCACCCGGGCGGCTTCGTGATCGCCCGCGATGACATCTCGCGCCTGGTGCCGGTGGAGAACGCCGCGATGGACGGGCGCACCGTGATCCAGTGGGACAAAGACGACCTCGACACGCTGGGGCTGATCAAGGTCGACATCCTGGCGCTGGGCATGCTCAGCGCGATCCGCCGCGCGCTGGCGATGGTGGGCGACAAGCTGGGCCTGCCGGGCTTCGACATGCAGAGCGTGCCGGCCGAGGACGCACCGGTCTACGAGATGCTGTGCCGCGGCGACAGCGTGGGCACTTTCCAGGTCGAGAGCCGAGCCCAGATGAGCATGTTGCCGCGGCTGCAGCCGCGCACCTTCTACGACCTGGTGATCGAGGTCGCGATCGTGCGGCCTGGGCCTATCCAGGGCGGCATGGTGCACCCGTATCTGCGCCGGCGCTCGGGCGAGGAGCCGGTCGACTATCCCAGCGACGAGGTTCGCCAGGCGCTCGAGCGAACGCTGGGCGTACCGATCTTCCAGGAGCAGGTGATGCAGCTGGCGATCCTGGCGGCTGACTTCAGCCCCGGCGAGGCCGACAGCTTGCGCCGGGCGATGGCGGCCTGGAAACGCAAGGGCGGTATCGGGCCTTTCCACGAGCGGCTGGTCGGTCGCATGGTGGCCAAGGGCTACCAGCCCGAATATGCCGAGCGCATCTTCAAGCAAATCGAGGGCTTTGGCGAGTACGGCTTCCCTGAGAGCCATGCCGCGAGCTTTGCGTTGCTGGTCTATGTCAGCGCCTGGCTCAAGCACCACCACCCGGATGCGTTTCTGGCCGCGCTGCTCAACAGCCAACCGATGGGCTTTTACGCCCCGGCTCAGCTGGTGCGCGACGCGCGCGAGCACGGCGTGCAGGTGCTGCCGGTGGATGTGCTGCGCAGCGAATGGGAGACAGTGCTGGAGACAGTGCTGGAGACCGTGCCTGGGACCGTGCCGCCTGGCCCGCGCCCGGTGCGCCTGGGCTTGAACCGCCTGATCGGATTGGCGCAAGCCGACGCGCTGCGCCTGGTGGCCGCCCGCAGCCAAGCGCGAGACCAGGCACCGCCGAGTGGCGGCCCACTGTTTGCCAGCGTCGAAGACCTGGCTCGCCGCGCCGGGCTCGATGGCCGCGCGCTGCAGCTGCTGGCCCAGGGCGATGCGTTGGCGCCACTGGTCGGCCACCGCCACCAGGCGGCCTGGGCCGTGCGCGGCATCGACACCCAAGCCACCGCGATGCTCAGGGCCACCCGCACCCAGGAGCTGCCCGCCACGCTGGACGCGCCTGCTGCGGGCCTGGCTGTGCTGGCCGATTACCGCAGCACCGGGCTGTCGTTGGGCACCCATCCGCTGGCGCTGCTGCGCGACCAGCTCAACGGGTTCAAAGTCCAAGCTGCGGCCGCGCTGGCGCTGTGCCGCCACGGCCAGCTGGCGCGCGCGTCGGGGCTGGTCACCCACCGCCAGCGGCCCGAGACCGCCAAGGGCGTGGTTTTCGTCACGCTCGAGGACGACACCGGCGCGGTCAATGTCATCGTCTGGCCTGCGGTGGCTGCAGCCCAGCACCAGCCGCTGCTCGCGGCCACGCTGCTGACGGTCTTCGGCGTCTGGCAGCGCGAGGGCGAGGTGCGGCATCTGATCGCGCACCGGCTGGTCGATCATTCGGACTTGCTGCAAGGCCTGGTCAGCAAGAGCCGCGACTTTCATTGAGCGCCCCGAGGCCGGCCGACGCCGGCCGCCCCCCATGGGGGTCAAGCAAAGTGGCCAAGCCACATTTGCTTGAGAGCATCTCAGGCCCCTGTCGGCGCCCGGCGTTCGCGGAGAAACGACCGAACTTGGGTCATTCCACAATGCGGAACGTTTTGTTTCTCATGAGTGCCCCAAGGCCAGCCGAAGCCGGCCGTCCCCCGTGGGGATCAAGCAAAGTGGCCAAGCCACATTTACTTGAGCGCCTGAGACCGCTGCCTCGCGACGACCGTCCCGCCTGCTTACACTGCCGCGCATGCTCTACCTGCTGTCACCTGCCAAGACCCTGGACTACAAGACACCGCTCGCCAGAGGCGTCGCGGCGCGCGCCACCGAGCCGCTGCTCGTGAACCGCGCGGCCGAGTTGATCGCGCAGTTGGCGCAGCTCGCGCCGCCCCAGGTGGCGCAGCTGATGGACTTGTCTGACGAACTGGCGGCGCTCAATGTCGGCCGATACGCCGCCTGGTCGACGCAGTCCACGCCCGACAACAGCCGGCCTGCTGCGCTGGCATTCGACGGCGATGTCTACCGCGGGCTGGACGCTGGCACGCTCAAGCCGGCTCAACTCGATTGGGCGCAAGACCACCTGGTGATCCTGTCGGGCTTGTACGGCGTGCTTCGCCCGCTCGACCGGCTGCAGCCCTACCGGCTGGAGATGGGTACCAAACTGGCCAATGGCCGGGGCCGTGATCTCTACGCTTTTTGGGGCGACACGCTGGCGCAGTACCTGGACAGCCGGCTGGCGGGTGACGCGGTGCCGGTGGTCGTCAACCTCGCGTCGCAGGAGTATTTCAAGGCCGCCGGTCGCAAAGCCCTGGCCGCGACAGTGATCGACTGCGTGTTCGAGGAGTGGGCGCGCGGGCAATACAAGGTGATCAGTTTCTTCGCCAAGCGTGCGCGTGGCCTGATGGCGCGCTGGGCGGTGCAGCATAAAGTGGACACGGTCAGGAAACTCGAACGCTTCGACGTTGAGGGCTACGCATTTGATGTCGGCGCGTCCACGCCGGGTCGGCTGGTTTTCCGCCGCCGCGTCGTCGACTGAGCCGCTTGACTGTTGGGCTGCGGGTACTGGCCGATAGGGTTGACTCGCGGCTGACAAGCTTCCCTGCCGCTGCCAAAATGCGGCGATGAGCGCGCAAGCCGTCACCGCTGAACTCAGGCAATGGATTGTCGAGCAGGACCAGTCCGGTTGCCGGCTTGAAGACATCCTGGCCTCGATGTGCGCCAGCGGCTGGGCCCATGAGGTGGCCGTCGCTGCGCTGCACAGCACGCTGCAGCAGTCCGTCGGCCAGCGAGGCATCGCGCCGACAGTTGTCGCAGCACCTGCTGTCGCGCTGCCCGAGCCGTCGCTGGCTGGGTCGCCCAGCCATCTCTGGGCTGGCGATCGACAGGTCAGCATCTTGTTGACACTGCAGCACCCGCGGGTGGTGGTACTGGGTGGGTTCTTGTCCGACGACGAGTGCGATGCGCTGGTCGCGGCTGCCGCGCCGCGGATGTCGCGATCGGAGACGGTGGTCCACCAGACCGGCGGCAACGAGATCAATGCGGCGCGGACCAGCCAGGGCATGTTCTTTGGCCGTGGTGAGTCGCCGCTATGCCAGCGCATTGAAGCCCGTATCGCCGCGCTGCTGAACTGGCCGGTGGTCAACGGCGAAGGCCTGCAGGTGCTGCACTACCGGCCTGGCGCCGAGTACAAGCCACACCACGACTACTTCGACCCGGCCCAGCCTGGCATGGCCGCGGTGCTGGCGCGGGGTGGGCAGCGCGTGGGCACCTTGGTGATCTACCTTAACACCCCGGATCAAGGGGGTGGGACCACTTTTCCGGATGTCGGTTTGGAGGTGGGGCCGATCAAAGGCAACGCCGTCTTCTTCAGCTATGACCGGCCGCATGCTGCGACCCGGTCGCTGCATGGCGGCGCACCGGTGCTGGCTGGCGAAAAATGGGTGGCCACCAAATGGCTTCGGGTCGGTGAGTTTGTTTGACCCAGTCAAAGGCTGCGGGCGGGCTTGTCAACCGGGCGCCGAGCCGTCGCGTTAAAATTTTTCTGCTGAGGCAATCCGCTTCTTGCACTTTCAGGAAGAACACCATGAACAAACTCATCGCTGCATTGATTGCCGCCACCTTCAGTTTGGGTGCATTTGCGCAGGCTGCCGCACCTGCGACACCTGCTGCACCTGCTGGGCAGTCGGCTCAGCAGTCGCAGTCGGCTGCCGATTCGACCAAGAAGGCGAAGAAGGCCAAGAAGGCGAAGAAGGCGAAGAAAGCCAAGGCCGCTGCAGCCTGAGTTTGAAGCTCGCCGGTCCTGGACCGGCTTGACACGAAGCCCGGCGCTTGCCGGGCTTCGCTGTATCTGGGCGGCGCGTGAGGGCCTGCCGCGAGCCGCTTTTGGCTATAGCGTCACCGTTTCACCGTGCTGCGGCACCCGCGCTGCCCAACCCAGTTCGTCCTTGATCCGCAGCCGCAAGGTGTCGGCGGCGTCGGGCTCGCCGTGCACCACGAAGGTCTGCTGCGGCTTGCCGGGCATCTGTCGCAACCAGGCCATCAGCTCGTCAGCATCCGCATGGCCTGAGAAGCCCTCCAGCGCACTGACCGTCGCGCGCACCGGCACATAGTCGCCGTGGATCTTGACCTCGCGTGCGCCGGCCACCAGATGCGCACCGCGGCTGCCGCCGACCTGGAAGCCGGCGAAAACGATGTGGTTTTGTTCGCCCGGCGCCATGGCCTTGAGGTGGTGCAGCACCCGCCCACCCGTGGCCATGCCGCTGGCCGAGATGATCACTGACGGATAGCGCGACGCCGCCAGCCTTTGCGACTGGGCGGCTGTTGCGATCAGCCGGACGCCGTCGCACAGCGCGCTGATCTCGCGTTGCGGCACGCGCAGCAGCCGGCGGTGCTGGCGGTAGAGCTCGGTGGCCAGGTTGGCCATCGGGCTGTCGACAAAGATCGGCAGCGAAGCCGGTATCTCCCCGGCCTGTTTCAGTCGCTGCAGCACCAGCAGCAGCGCTTGCGCGCGCCCCACCGCAAACGACGGGCACAGCACTTTGCCGCCGCGGTGGATGGTCTCGCGGACGATGCGAGCGAGCTCGGCCGGTGCGGCTTGACTGGCCTCCAACGGATGGCGGCGGTTGCCGTAGGTCGATTCGACCAACAACACATCGGCATGGGGCAGCGGCTGCGGCGGAGGCATCAGCAAGTCTTGTTGGCGGCCGATGTCGCCCGAAAAACCCAGCGTTCGGCCCTGGTGCGACAGCGAAACCGCGCAAGCCCCGAGCAGGTGGCCGACCGGCGTGAGCCGAACGCTCACCGGGCCCAGCATCAAGGCCTGGCCTGGCGCGAGCGGGACGATCTTGGCGATCGCCTTTCGTGCATCGGCCCGACTGTAGAGCGGCAGTGCTTTTTCGTGCCTGGTGTAGCCGTAGCGGTTGGCGCGGCGGGCATCCTCCTCCTGCAAGTGAGCGCTGTCTAGCAACAGCACCTCGGCGAGGTCACGCGTCGCTGGCGAAGCGTAGATCGGGCCCCGAAACCCCGACTGCACCAAGCGTGGCAGCCAGCCGCTGTGGTCGAGGTGGGCATGACTGAGCACCACGGCATCGATCTCGTTGGGTGGCACCTGCAGCGGCGCCCAGTTGCGCTCGCGCAGTACCTTGTAGCCCTGGAACATGCCGCAATCGAGCAGGATTCGCTGCTCACCGAGGGTGACCAAGTGCCGGGATCCGGTGACGGTGTCGGCTGCGCCGAGGAACTGGATCTGCATGCTGGGCTTCTGAGAGTTTGCTTGCTCCCAAGTCGACCTCTTGCAGCCCTGGGTCGGCTTGCTCCACCGCAAGAAAGCGGTCTGGCAGGCCTCAGCGCTCGCCTTGGTGGGCTTGGTACTCGAAGAACATCTGTCCGCCAAACGCCAGCGTGCCCACCAGCACCGTGCCGCCCATCAGCAACGCGAGAACGACGCCTATCACCGCCCCCCAGCCGCTGTGCTGCACGGCTTCGCCAGGGTTGAAGCGGGCAGACCATTTCTCGTCAGAACCCAGCCCTGTGACGATGGCCGTCAGCATGCCCGCCGAGAGCATCAGCCCTAAAAGCGGGATCAACAGCCAGGCAATCTTGTCGTCCTGCCCCAGGTTGTGCATGCGCAGTGCGCCGGCCGCACCCAGCATCGTGGGCAAGGGGTGCAGCCAGGCCAGCAGGTCGCGCTTGCCGTGCAGATAGAAGCGATGGGCGCCCAGGCTGCCCAGCATCAATGCCAGCCAGGTCGTCAGGGTCTTGGATTTGTGCGTCATGCCGGCAATCCGTCAGACGCCGGTGCTGGCCGCGCGTGGCCGTGACCCAGCGAGCGCTGCATCAGCACCACATCGAGCCAGCGGTCGAACTTCCAGCCCGCGGCCTTGAGCACACCGCAGTGCTCGAAGCCCAGCGCCGCATGGACGCCGATCGAGCCGGCGTTGTCCGCATCGCCGATCACCGCGAGCATCTGCCTGGCGCCTGCGGCCTCACAGCGGCCGACCAGCTCGGTCAGCAGCAGCCGACCCAGACCTTGGCCGCGGGCTTGGGCAGCCAGATAGATCGAGTTTTCCAGGCAAAAGCGGTAGGCGCGTCGCGGCCTGAAATGGTTGGCATAGGCATAGCCCAGCACTTGGTCGCCGGCCTGGGCCACCAGCCAGGGCAAGCCCTTGGACAGCACGTCGTCGCGGCGGCGCGCCATCTCGGCCTCGTCGGGGGCTTCGAGCTCGAAGGTGCCGGTGCCGTGCAGCACGGCGTGGGCATAAATCGCAGTGATGGCGGGCAAGTCGGCCAGGGTGCTCGGGCGGATCAGCAAGGCAGGGGTGTTCATCGTCTGTGCAGTGTCGGTCAAGTCGGACCACTCGGCTTTCGCTTCGCAGTTTATAATGTTTGGTTTTCGGCGACGGCCGGTGGCAACACCGGCGTATCTTCGGCGTCGAGACCTTGATGTTCAGAGATTCGGACCTCCGGACCACCGGACTACCGTGCATCTGGGCATTGAGATACAGCGCTGCGGCATTGCAAGGCTTTTTTGAGAGCCTGTGCTGTCCGCAGTGAACCTGATGGATCGGCCCTGAGTGTCTCCGGGGCAGGCCTGTCGCCCACGAATTTATTTGGAAAATCAACATGGTCGTCATTCGACTCGCTCGTGGCGGCGCCAAGAAGCGCCCGTTCTACAACATCGTGGTTGCTGACTCGCGCGAACGTCGCGATGGCCGCTACCTCGAGCGCCTCGGGTTCTACAACCCGATGGCCGCCGGTGGCGAGCAGCCGCTGCGCGTCGCACTCGACCGCGTCAGCTACTGGGCAGGTGTGGGCGCGCAGTTGTCGCCCACCGTCAAGCGCTTGGTCGGCGATGCCGCCAAGGCCCAGGTTGCTGCGGCCGCGCCTGTCGCCGCCTGATAGGTCTTGAAGGCCTGCGCTGCCCGCTGCCATGACGCCGCCCGGCGACGCTGACGAGCTGGCCTTCCCCGACGATGCGATCGAGGTTGGTCGTGTGCTTGGGGCCTGGGGCATCAAGGGCGGGATTCGCGTCCAGCCCTTCTCCAAGGACCCGGAAGCCCTGCTGTCGGCCAAGCGCTGGTTCATTCGGCCGCCAGAAGGGCTGGGCGCGAAGCTGGGCGTGCTGTCTTTTCCGCCTTCTTTGCGCGTCACGCACAGCAAGGTGCATGGCGACAGCGTGGTCGCCACAGCGCAGCAACTGCCCGACCGCAATGCCGCCGAGGCGATGCAGGGTGCGCGGATCTTCATTTCGCGATCGAATTTCCCCAGCGCCGGTGACGGCGAGTTTTACTGGATCGATCTGATCGGCTTGGCCGTGGTCAACCGCCAGGGCGAGGCGCTGGGCACGGTGATCGACCTGATCGACACCGGCGCTCACAGCGTGTTGCGACTGCGGCGTCCCGACGCGGTCGAGGGCGCCTCGCTGGAAGCCAGCGAGCGCTTGATCCCGTTTGTGGCCGCTTTCATCGACGATGTCAGCTTGGCCGAGCGCCGGATCACGGTCGATTGGGGCCTTGATTTCTGACCTCAACCCGCCGGCCGCGCTGGCATCGCGTTCGATGCGTTTCGACGTCATCACGCTGTTTCCTGAGTTGTTCGGCCCGCACCTGACGCAAGGCATCACGCGCCGCGCGTTCGAGACCGGTCAGGTCGATGTCCGCTTGTGGTCGCTGCGTGACTATGCCGACGACGCCTACCGCCGCGTCGATGACCGGCCTTATGGCGGTGGTCCTGGCATGGTGATGCTGGCCGAACCCTTGCAGCGCGCCTTGGCCGCGGTGCGCGGCCAGCGCCAAGCCGAGGTGCCTGTGCTGCACTTCACGCCCACCGGCGCACCGCTGACCCAGGCCAGGGTGGCAGAGATCGCTGCCGGTCCTGGCGCGGTGCTGCTCTGTGGCCGCTACGAGGGCATTGACCAGCGTTTCATCGACGCCCATGTCACGCTTGAGCTCAGCCTGGGCGACTTTGTGCTGTCGGGTGGTGAGCTGCCCGCGCTGGCGCTGCTGGACGCGGTCGCGCGCTTGCAGCCTGGCGTGTTGACCGCAGCGTCGCACCAGCAGGACAGCTTCTCAGCCGACGGTCTGCTCGATTGCCCGCACTACAGTCGGCCAGAACTGCTCACAAGCGACGCGGGGGTTCAAGCGGTGCCGCCGGTGCTGCTCAGCGGCCACCATGGCCAGATCGAACGCTGGCGACGCGACCAGTCGCTGCTGCTGACGGCCCAGCGCCGGCCCGAGTTGATTGAGGCCGCACGCGCCGCCGGCAGGCTCTCGCCGGCCGACGAGAAGACGCTGCGCGGCTTGGCCAATGCAGTCGTTGGTCAAGCCGGGCTATAATCGAAGGCTTTTCGATCCTCTACCGGGCCAATCTTGAGCGCCGGCAAGATCGAGTTTGGAGAATATCAGTGGATTTGATCCGCACCCTTGAGCAAGAAGAGATTGCTCGCCTGAACAAGACGATTCCCGTCTTCGCACCTGGTGACACCGTGATTGTCAGTGTCAACGTCGTCGAAGGCACGCGCAAGCGGCTGCAAGCGTATGAAGGCGTTGTGATTGCCAAGCGCAATCGCAGCCTCAACAGCAGCTTCATCGTCCGCAAGATCTCCAATGGCGAAGGCGTCGAGCGCACGTTCCAGCTCTACAGCCCGCTGATCGCGTCGATAGAAGTCAAGCGCCGCGGCGATGTCCGTCGCGCCAAGCTGTACTACCTGCGCGAACGCTCAGGCAAATCAGCGCGCATTAAAGAGAAGTTGGGCTGAGCGAAGCTCAGCCAAGCGCGGTACGCGCTTCGACGTGCGCAGCACGGCGAGCAGCGCACGCGGCTTGTCCGCAGAAGTTGGGCTGAGCTTCGCTCAGCCTGGCGCCGCAGGCGCCTCA
>CAMCTC010000065.1 GCA_945878355.1 Bordetella parapertussis
CTTTGGTTTGAGTTTAAGATGCATGTGATAAGCATGTTATATTGAGCATCGCCACAAAGCAATACGTTAAATACATCTTTTGGACAACGATGCGGCTTTCCGACTACACCGACTACACGCTGCGCGTGCTGATGTACTGCGCAACCCACACCGACCGACTGGTGACGATCGCCGAGATCGCGGATGTTCATCGGGTGTCCAAGAACCACTTGATGAAGATCGTCAACGATCTGGCGCGCCAGGGCCTGCTCGAAACCACCCGCGGTCGTGGTGGCGGCCTGCGCTTGCTGCAAGCGCCATCGGCGATCCGGGTCGGCGAGGTGCTGCGCAAGGCCGAGACCGATTTCAGGCTGGTCGAGTGCTTTGATGCGGCCACCGATCACTGCACGCTGACGCCAGCTTGCCGCTTGAAGGGCTTGCTCGGCGATGCGCTCAAGGCCTACTTCAGCGTGCTCGACCCTGTGACCCTCGCCGATATTTCGAGCCCGGCACGGGCGCCGGGTCTCAGCCCGATCAACGGTCCGGTGACGCGGCGCAAGCCAACGAAAAGCCGCCCGGCCTTGCCACCGAATTGAGCGCCCCAAGGCCGGCCGAAGCCGGCCGCCCCCCGTGGGGATCAAGCAAAGTGGCAAAGCCACATTTGCTTGAGACGATCAGTCGAGCAGTTCGAAGCCCGCGCGCAGTCGGATGTCGGCCGAAGAACTGCCGATCATCAGCTCGAAATCTCCGGCTTCGGCCTGCCACTGCAGACGGTCGTTGTAGAAAGAGAGTTTTTCGCGGTCGATCTGAAACTGCAGCTTTCGGGTCTCACCGGCGGCGAGCCTGACCTTCTGGAAGTCCTTCAGCGCCTTGATCGGCCGCACCACCGACGCGACCGGATCTCTCAAGTACAGCTGAACGACTTCGTCGCCGTCCCGGTCGCCCAGGTTGCTGAGATTGAACGAGACGCTGATGGTTTCTTGACCTCGGATCTTGCTGCGATCCAGCTGCAGATCGGCATAACGGAACTGGGTGTAGCTCAGTCCGAAGCCGAAGGGATAGCGCGGCGTGTTTCTCTGGTCGATGTAAGCGCTGACATAGTTCGTCGCGTTCTCGTCGGGCGGCGGGCGTCCGGTGCTGAAGCTGTCGTAATGGATGGGAATCTGGCCCTCGCTGCGCGGAAAGCTCATCGTCAGCTTGGCGCCAGGGTTGTGATCACCCATCAACACGTCGGCGATCGCATTGCCGGCTTCGCTGCCCAGCCACCAGGTGTAGAGGATCGCCGGCACATGGTCAGCGGTCCAGTTGAAGATCAGCGGCCGACCGGCGTTGACCAGCACGACCAAGGGCTTGCCGGTCGCGTGCAGCCGTTGGATCAGTTCCTCTTGTACACCCGGCAGGCCGAGCCGGCTTCGGCTCTTGGCCTCGCCGCTCATGTCCCAGCGCTCGCCGACGCTGACGATCACCACCTCGGCCTGGCGCGCGACTTCCAGGGCCTGGGCAAAGCCGTCCCGGCTCTCACTGTCGATCTCGCAGCCTTTGGCGTACAGCAGTTCGGTGCTGCTGCCGAGCTTGTTTCTGAGCCCATCCCATTGGGTGACGATGAAGGCCGAATAGTCGACCTCGGGCAGCGTGACCGACCAGAAACCGTGGTTGTCCTTGACTGCCTTGACCATAGGCCCGATGAAGGCGATGGTCTTGAGTTGTCTGGACAGCGGCAGCAATTGATGCTCGTTCTTGAGCAGCACGATGCTCTTGGCGGCGATGTCGCGGGCGGCTTGCCGGTGCGCCGGCTTTGCCAGCGCCGCCTGCTCGCGCTGTGCGTCGCTGAAGCGGTAAGGATCGTCGAACAGGCCGAGTTCGAACTTCTTGCGCAGCACCCGGCGCACCGCGTCGTCGACCAGCCCGGCCGATACCTTGCCGCTTTGCACCAGCGCGGCGAGATGGTCTCGGTAGGCGTTGCTTTCCATGTCCATGTCGCTGCCAGCGCTGATCGCTGCCAGCGCTGCGCCTGCGCCGTCCTTGGCATAGCCGTGGGCGACCATCTCGCCGATCGAACCCCAGTCCGAGACCACAAAGCCGGTGAAGCCCCAGGCCTGTTTCAAGATGTCGCGCTGCAGGTGGCGGTTGCCGGTTGCAGGAATGCCGTTCAAGTCGTTGAACGCGTTCATGAAGGTGGCGGCGCCGGCGTCGAGCGCGGCTTTGAACGGCGGCAGATAGGTTTCCCACAGCATGCGCTCGCTCATGTCGACCGAGTTGTAGTCGCGCCCGCCAACGGCCGCTCCATAAGCCGCAAAGTGCTTGGCCGTGGCCATCACCGCGTCGGTGTCGCCTAGCTGCCGGCCCTGGAAGCCCTTGACCCTTGCTGCCGCGATGCGAGACGCCAGCCAAGTGTCCTCGCCGGCGCCCTCCATCACCCGGCCCCAGCGCGGGTCGCGGCTGATGTCGACCATCGGTGCGAAGGTCCAGTGGATGCCGCTGGCCGCAGCCTCGGTCGCGGCAATGCGCGCCGAGCGCTCGATCGCCGCCAGGTCCCAACTCGAGGACTCGGCCAGCGGGATCGGGAAGGTGGTCTTGTAGCCGTGGATCACATCCTGGGCGAACAGCAGCGGAATCCCCAGCCGCGACTGCATCGCCAGTTCCTGGTATTGCCGCGTGTAGCGCGTGCCCAGCACGTTGAGCATCGAGCCGACCTGGCCGGCGCGAATGCTGTCTTGCAAGTTGCTCTTGATCGTCACCGGACCGGTGGCCGTCCAGTCGCCCGAGTATTGGGTCAGCTGGCCGATCTTCTCGGCCAAGCTCATCTGCGCCAGCAAGGTCTCGACGCGCGGGTCCACAGGCAGAGCGCAGGCGGCGATCGACATCGCTGTGGCCGGCAGCAAGCAAGCGGCGCGAAGCATGGCGCTGGATCGATTCATGCCGTGCTCAGGGCTTCCAGACCAAGGTGACGACGCTCGCGCGCGGGATCGTGGTCTGCAGCCCGCGTCCACCCATGCCGATCGACAGGCGCCGCTCGGACGCTGCTGAATTGCACAACAGCAGCACGATGCTGCCGTCGTCGGCATTGCGGAAGGCCACCGATTCGACCCCGTCGGCCGCTGCTGTCGACGCGATCCGCTGCGCGCCGGGACGGACGAACTTGCTGGCATGGGCGAGCGCGTAGTACTCGAGGTTGCGCGTCACCGCGCCGCTGGCCGAGTCGATCGTCACCACGCCGCGGCAGTCTGAGCAGCCACCCAGATGCGGGCCGTGGCGCTCGTCGAGCGCCAGGTTCCACATCAGCACGCCCTTGGCCCAGCCGCGCGTACCGCCGATCACGAGCTGGTTGACCATCCATGGCAGGGTTTCGGCCCAATCCGTCTTCCACTGTCCGCCCGAGCATTCGGTGAACCAGGCGTCCTTGTCGGGGAAGGCGTCATGCACTTGCGCCTGCACCTGCACCTGCCCGGCGTAGCAATGCCAGCCCACACCGGCCACGAAAGGCCTGGCCACCGGGTCGGCCAGAACGGCCAACGGCGATTGCGGCTCGTCCCAGTTGTGGTCCCAGTCGATCAACTGAACCAGAGGACTGCGCTGCGCGAGCAGCGGGCCGACATGGTGGCCGATGAGCTTGGCGCGGGCCGCGGGGTCGAGCCGCATGCCGGGGTAGTCGGCGGGCTCGAAGTGCGGCTCGTTTTGCAGCGTCAGCGCGAAGATCGACACCCCTTCGGCGGCATAGGCCTCGACATAGCGCAGCAGGTAGCGCGCAAAGACGTCTTCCATGCCAGGTTTGAGCGTGCCCTTGATCAGGCTCTCGCTGGTCTTCATCCAGGCCGGTGCGCTCCACGGCGAGGCCATCACCTGCAAGCCCGGGTTGATCGCCAAGGCCTGCTTGAGCACCGGCAACAGCTCAGCGCGATTGGGCTCTATCGAGAAATGTGCCAGCGCCATATCGGTCTGGCCTGGCGGCCGGTCGTCCAGGCTGTAGTGGCTGCGCGAGAAGTCCGATGCGCCTATCGTCAGCCGGGTGAAGTTCAGGCCTATGCCGTCGGGCCCGCGACCGAACAGCTCTTGCAGCAGCGCGTCGCGTTGCGCCGGGTTCATCCGGTTGCGGATCAACCAGGCCGAGGCATCGGTGATCGATGCGCCAAAGCCGACCATGGTCTGGTAGCGCTGGCTGGCATCAACCTCGATGTGCAGCGGCAGCACCGCGGCTTCGCCGAACGCCAGCCCGGCTTGGTGGGCGAGCAAGCGGGTTTTGTCGGCGCTGGTGGTCCAGGTCTCGACCGCCGGTCCGCGCTGGCTTGTGGCGGGCTGCGGGCTAGCGCAGGCGTTCAGCAAACCGGCCCACAACAGCGCTGCTGCGATCCGCCATCGGTTTGGCCCAGATCGGCGGTGGGTCCGGCGCAGCCGATCGATGCTCATGGCGATCCCTCCAGTTGCACGCGGGCGACCACCGGGTGGTGGTCAGACGGGTAGCGGCCGCCGAGCGAATCGCTCAGCACGGCGTATTTGAGGACCTGCACCCGCGGGCCGACGAAGATGTAGTCGATGCGATCGGTCATCGCAGCATCGAGCTTGAAATCATTGAAAGTGCCGACTGGGCCATAAGGTGGCGTGATCGTCACCAGGTAAGCATCGCGCATCGCTGCTTGCAGCGCGATGACCTGCGGCGTCTCGGGCGTCGAGTTCAAGTCGCCGATGAACAGCACCTGCAGGTCGCCGGCGATCTCGGCGATCTTGCGCAGCATCAGATGGGCCGACTCGCGCCGCGCGACCAAGCCCTCATGGTCGAAATGGGCGTTGAAGACCAAGAAGCGCTGGCCCGAAGGTCGATCGAGCAGTCGGGCCCAGGTCGCGATGCGCTTGCAGCAGCGTGCGTCCCAGCCCATCGACGGCCGCTCGGGCGTCTGGCTGAGCCAGAAGTCACCATGGTCTTCGAGCTTGAAGCGCGCGACTCGGAAAAAGATCGCTGCATGCTCGCCGCCGCGCAGGCCATCGTCGCGCCCGACGCCGACATGGGCGAAGCCGGCCATCGCCGCCAGGTCGTCGATCTGTTCAGGCAAGCCCTCCTGGGTGCCGACGATGTCGAACTCGTGGTAGCGGATCAAGGCCTTGACCGCTTCCTTGCGATGCGGCCAGGCGTTGGCGCCGTCTCGCGCCAGGTTGAGGCGCAGGTTGTAGGTGGCGATGTTGAAAGCGGGTGCTTGGGCCGCGGCGGGGAGGGTGACGACCGTCGCCGCCAGGGCTGTGCACAGCCCCGCGCGCAGCAATTTCAGCCAGCGCTCGTTCATGGCGCCGGTGCTGCGCAATGGCTTGCGATGAATTCGGCCTGCGTCGGCATCACGGCAACGCATTTTCGGATCACTGTCTCGACGTTGTCGACAAAGGCGATCGCCTCGGACTCGCTGACCAGGTCGGCGAAAGGATGGTGTCCGCGCGGGACGATGCGCTGGCCGACCATCACCTGCAGCCAGCTCAGTTCGGCGAACAACTCGCTGTTCTCGCGGTAGACCCTGCCGTTGCTGCGGAACAAATCCATCTTGCGCTGCAAGGTGTCGGGGATGCTCATCGTCCGGCAGTGGTTCCAGAACGCCGAGTCGTCGCGCTCCGTGGCCTTGTAGTGCAAGATGATGAAGTCGCGGATACGCTCGTATTCGAACTGGGTCTGCGTGTTGTATTCGGCGATGTCGGCGGCGTCGAAACCGGCATGCGGGAAGAAGCTCACCATCCGCGCGATCGCAGTCTGGATCAAGTGGATGCTGGTCGACTCGAGCGGTTCGAGAAAACCGCTGGACAGTCCGATGGCCACGCAGTTGCGGTTCCAGAACTGCTTGCGCCGGCCGGTCTCGAACCGGATGTGGCGCGGTTCGGCCAGCGCGGCGCCGTCCAGATTGGCCATCAGGATTGAGGTGGCCTCGTCCTGCGCCATGAAGGCGCTGGCGTAGACATGGCCGTTGCCGGTGCGGTGCTGCAGCGGGATCCGCCATTGCCAGCCTGCACTGTGCGCTGTCGACCGCGTCATCGGCAGCAGCGGAGCGACCGATTCACAAGGCACCGCGATCGCGCGATCGCAGGGCAGCCAGTGTTGCCAGTTCTCGTAGCCGCAGTGCAGCGTCTGCTCGATCAGCAGCCCGCGTATGCCCGAGCAGTCGACGAAGAAGTCGCCCGCCACGCGCTTGCCGCCTTCCATCACCACGGCGTCGATCGCACCGTCGTTCTCTCGCTGCAGCACCTGGACGATCTTGCCTTCGGTGCGGATGACGCCGCGCTTCTCGGCATAGCCGCGCAGAAAGCGCGCGTACAGGCTGGCGTCGAAGTGGAAAGCGCTGGCGATGTCACCCAGCGGCGAGCCCGGCATGTCGGCGCGCGCACGCATGAACTTGGCTTGCAGCGGCGCGGCGGTGTTGATCGAATATGCACCCAGGTCCCGGGCCAGCCCTTGCTGGACCAGACGCAGCCAGTAGTGGTGGAAGGACAGCGCATTGAGCTCCTGGCCGACTTTGCCGAAACCGTGGACATAGCGGTCGCCGATGCCACCCCAGTTGACGAATTCGATGCCCAGCTTGAAGCTGCCTTGGGTGGCGCGGATGAACTCGTCCTCGTCGATCTCGAGCGCCGCGTTGAAGTTCTTGATGTTCGGGATCGTGGCTTCGCCCACACCGATGATGCCGATCTCGTCGGACTCGATCAGTTCGATTCGGTAGCCTGGCCCCAGCAGTTTGGCCAGCGCCGCGGCGGTCATCCAGCCGGCGGTGCCGCCACCGACGATGACGATGTTGCGTACCAGTGAGATCGACATGCTGACCTTTCTTGTCAGAGACGTTGTTCGGTGTCGCGGTCAAACAGCGACAGCCGCGCGGATTCGATGCTGTAGGCCACGCTGTCGCCAGCGCAAAGCGCCAGGCTATCGTGCAACAGCACGGCCAGCGGGCCCTCTGCGGTCTTGATCCAGACGACCTGGTGGTTGCCCATGGCCTCGACCCATTCGACGCTCGCCCGCCGCTCGCCCTGCGCGTCGATGCGGATGTGTTCTGGCCGGATGCCCAGCACCACCGCAGCGCCCGCGGTCGGCGGCTGTCTGAACAGGTAGGGCGACAGGTCGATCGGGATCGCGCCGCCGACAAAGCCGACCTGTCCCGATTCGACCGCCAGCCGCCCCGGCAGGAAATTCATGCCCGGCGCGCCGAGGAAACCGGCGACGAAGAGGTTCTCTGGCCGGTCGTAGACCTCACCCGGCGCGCCGATTTGCTGGATCTTGCCCGAGCGCATCACGACCAGCCGGGTGGCCAGGGTCATCGCCTCGACCTGGTCGTGGGTGACGTAGACCATGGTCGATCCGAGTTGCTGGTGCAACTGCTTGAGCTCGCGCCGAAGTTCGCCGCGCAGCTTGGCGTCCAGGTTGGACAGCGGCTCGTCGAGCAGGAACAAGCCGACCTCGCGCACCAGCGCGCGGCCTATCGCGACCCGCTGGCGCTGACCGCCCGAGAGTTGCGCCGGCTTGCGCTGCAGCAGCGGCTCTAGCTGCAGCATCTGCGCTGCACGCCGTACCCGGCGTTCGACCTCGGCCTTGGGCGTGCCGGCCACGCGCAGGCCGAAGGACATGTTGCGCTCGACCGTCATCGTCGGGTAGAGCGCGTAGGACTGGAACACCATGCCGATGCCGCGCTGGCTGGGGTCGGTCCAGGTCATGTCCTGGCCGCCGATGGCCACCGTGCCTTCGCAGACATCGACCAGCCCGGCGATGCTGTGCAGCAAGGTCGATTTGCCGCAGCCCGAGGGGCCGAGCAGGACCAGGAACTCCCCTTCGGCAACGTCGAGGTCCAGCCCTTGGATGATCTCGGTGGCGCCGAAACGGATGCGCAAGTTTCGAATGCTGACGCTCGCCACGGCCCTATCCTTTGATGGCGCCGGCGGCGATGCCGCGCACGAACCAGCGTCCTGAGACGAAATAAACCAGCAGCGGCACCATCGAGGTCAGCAAGGTTGCGGCCATGTTGACGTTGTAGAGCCGCTCGCCGGTGGTGGTGTTGATCACGTTGTTGAGCTGCACCGTCATCGGCAGGTGGTCGCTGCCGGCAAACACCAGGCCCAGGACATAGTCGTTCCACACGCCGGTGATCTGCATGATGGCGGCGACGAGCAGCATCGGCGTTGACATCGGCAGCATCAGCTCGGCGAAGATCCGCCAGAAACCGCCGCCGTCTATGCGTGCTGCCTTGAACAGCTCGGCCGGCATCGATGCGTAGTAGTTGCGAAACAGCAGCGTCATCACCGGCATGCTGAAGATAAGGTGGACCAGCACGATCCCCGGCAGCGAGCCGAACAGGCCCAGCGCGGCCAGGATCTTGACCAGCGGGTAGATCATCACCTGCACCGGGATGAAGGCGCCGAGCAACAGCAGCGCGAACAGCGTGTCAGCGCCGCGCGGACGCCACAAGCTCAGCGCATAGCCGTTGATCGCACCGACCGCGATCGGCAACAGCGTGCTGGGCACGACGATCGCGACCGAGTTCCAGAAGCCCACGCGCACACCCTCGCAGGCCAGGCCGGTGCAGGCCTCTTGCCAGGCCGCACGCCAGGGCGCGATGGTCGGTTCGATCGGCAGCGCGAACAGCTGGCCGAGTCGGATCTCGTCCATGGTCTTGAACGAGGTCACCAGCATGATGTAGAGCGGCGCCAGGAAAAACAGCGCGGCTGTCAGCAAGAACGCGTAGACGCCGATGCGTCCGCCGAGGCCGGCTCGGCGGCGCGCGCTGCGCGACGCGGTGCTGATCACTGCTGCTGTCATCCGCCGGCCTTCGAGCTGGCGGCCCGGTTGCGCGCATAAAGCAGCGGCGCGACCAGTGCCAGCACCGTCAGCAGCAGCACGATCGCGCCGGCCGATGCCAGCGCGAGGTTGGCGCGTCCGAACAAGTGGTCCATGATGAACTTGGCGGGCACGTCGCTGGCGGTGCCCGGGCCGCCCTGGGTCATCGCGACCACCGCGTCGAAGACCTTGACGACGCCGGTGAACAGCAGCACGAAGACGGTGGCCAGCGTCGGCGCGAGCATCGGCAGCACGATCGAACAGTAGACCCGCCAGGCCGGGATGCCGTCGATGCGCGTGGCCTGCCACAACTGCGGGTCGATGCCGCGCAGCCCGGCCAGCATCAAGGCCATCACCAGGCCGGATGCCTGCCAGACCGAGGCGATCACGACGGTGTAGATCACCCGATCCGGGTCGATGATCCAGTCGAAGCTGAAGTCCGGGAAACCCCATTGCTGCACCGCTTGCTGCAGCCCGCTGCCTGGGTTGAGCAGCCATTGCCAGACCAAGCCGGTGGCGACGAAGGACACCGCATAAGGGTAGAGGAACACCGTTCGCAGCAGGCCTTCGCCGCGCACTTTTTGGTCGATGAAGACCGCGAGCAGGAAGCCGATCAGCATGCAGGCAACGATGAACAGCAGGCCGTAGACCGCCAGGTTTTGCAGCGACAGCAGCCAGCGCTCGTTGCCGAACAGCCGCGTGTACTGCGCCAGGCCGACATAGTCGTCGGCGGGAAAGGTCCGCGAGCTCGACACCGACATCCGCAGCGTCCACAGCACCGTGCCGAGGTAGCCCACCAGCACCGTCAGCGCCATCGGCAGCAGTGCTGCCCAGGCATGGCGCTGGCGCATCGCGGGTCTTGCAGAGGCTGTCATCAGCTCTTCATGGCCGCGGCGATGTCGCGCTGGACCTTCTCGACCGCGATGTTGCGGTTCCAGTAAGCGGTCAGGATGTCGGCCAGCGCACCGTTCTGGTCCGGGCTGAGGTAGACCTCGCCGTTGCCGATCTGGCGCGTCTTGTCTTTCATGATCGCCAGGCCTTGCTGGGCACAGAGGTCCATCTTCGACGCGTCGACATCGGTGCGGATCGGGATCGAGCCCTTCTTGATGCTGAACGCGACCTGGGTTGCCGGCGCGGTGATCACGCTGGCCAGCAACTGCTGGGCCTTGATCGCCTCGGGCTTGCTGGTCTTCGGGAAGACAAAGACATCGCCTTGGATGATGTAAGGCGCGGCGGGGCCGAAGCCGGCGATGCAGCCGTAGTCGCGGCCCGCAACCTGCCGGGCGAGCGAGAACTCGCCCTTGGCCCAGTCGCCCATCACCTGCACCCCAGCCTTGCCGCTGATCAGCATCGCGGTGGCATCGTTCCAGTTGCGGCCTGGCGAGCCCTTGTCGACATAGCCCTGCAAGCGTTTGAAGCTGAGCAGGACGCTCCTGAACGCTTCGGACTGGATCGCGACCGGGTCGCGGTCGCGCAGCACCTTGAGGTAGAGCTCGCGTCCCCCCTGGTTGGCCAGCACGGCGGTGAACACGGTGTTGTCCTGCCAGGACTGGCCGCCGTGCGCCAGCGCCACCAGGCCGGCGGCCTTGAGCTTGTCGAGTGCGGCGAACAACTCGTCCATCGATCTGGGCTCGGCGGCGATGCCTGCTTTCTTGAACGCGGCCTTGGAGTACCAGATCCAGGCCGGCATGTGGATGTTCACCGGCACCGCGTAGTAGTGGCCTTTGACCTTGACCACGTTGAGCACGGTCTCGGGCAGGAACTTGTCCCAGCCGTCGCGTAGCGCCACTTCGTCGATGTTGTTGAGCAGACCCTGCTCGACGATGTCCAGAAACTGCTTCGAGGTGTTGAACTGCGCTGCGGTCGGTGGGTTGCCGCCGATGATGCGGTTGATCGCCACCGCACGCGCTTGCTCGCCGAGCGCCACCGCCATGTCGACCCACTGGCCGCCGGCGGCGCGGTAAGCGTCAGCCAGGGTCTTGACCGCCGCTGACTCGCCACCCGAAGTCCACCAGTGGATCACCTCGGCCTTGGCCGTGCCGGGCGCGGGGCTGGTCTGTGCGCTGGCGGTGCCTCCCAGCCAAGTGGCGAAGGCCAGCGCAAGGGCCTGCAGGCGGCTCGGGCTTGTCATCTTCTTGGGCGCATCAGGCTTGCAGGAAGGCGCGGTACCACTGGCCGCTGGCCTTGAGCGTGCGTCGCTGTGTCGGGTAGTCGACATAGGTCAGGCCGAAGCGCCGTTCGTAGCCTTCGCCCCACTCGAAGTTGTCGAGCAGGCTCCAGGCGAAATAGCCTTTGAGCGGCACCCCCGCGGCCAGCGCCTGCTGCACTGCGGCCAGGTGGCGCACCAGGTAGCTGCGGCGCTGTATGTCGGGCACGCTGCCGTTGGGCAGCACCACGTCGTCGTAGGTTGAACCGTTTTCGGTCAGGAAAATTTTCGCGGGTGCCCATTCGCGCTGGACGCGTTTGAGCAGCGTGACCATGCTCTCAGGCGCGACCTCCCAGCCAAAAGCGGTGCGTTCGACGCCGGGCTGTTCGACCAGGCGCAAGCCCATCGGCCCGGTGCCCGGGGCGTCGGCAACCCTCTCCGGGAAGTAATAGTTCACGCCCAGAAAATCGGTCGGCGTGGCGATCGCTGCCATGTCGCCGTCGAGCACCACCGGCGCGCTCTCGCCAAGCAATGCCAGCACGTCGGCGGGGTAGCCGCGGCCGTAGAGCGGGTCCAGGAACCAGCGGTTGCGCGAGCCGTCGTGGCGCTGCGCTGCCGCGGCGTCGGCTGCGCTGTCGGTGGCCGGCGATGTCGGGTGCAGGCTCAGCGTGATGCCGACCTGGGCGGCTGCCGCGTTGGCGCGGATCACGGGCAGCGCCAGGCCATGCGACAGCAACAGGTGGTGGCAGACCTGCATCGCTGCGGCGTGGTTCTTCACGCCCGGCGCATGGATGCCCTCGTGGTGTCCCAGGAAAGCGGTGCACCAGGGTTCGTTGTGGGTGATCCAATGCTTGACGCGGTCGCCCAGGTGGTGCGACACCGCGCCGGCGTAGTCGACGAAGGCCGACACGGTGTCGCGGTTCACCCAGCCGCCGCGGTCTTGCAGCGCTTGCGGCAAATCCCAGTGGTACAGCGTGGCCCAGGGCTCGATGCCGCGCTCGAGCATGCCGTCGACCAGACGCGAGTAGAAGTCCAGGCCGCGGGCATTGGGCGCGCCGCCGCGGCCATTGGCAAAGATGCGTGACCAGGCGATCGAGAAGCGGTAGGCATTGACCCCGATGTTCTGCGCCAGATCCAGGTCTTCGGGCCAGCGGTGGTAGTGGTCGCAGGCCACGGCGCCGCTGGAGCCGTCGCGGATGTGCCCGGGCGTGTCGCAGAAGCGGTCCCAGATCGACTCGCCGCGGCCGTCTTCGGTCACCGCGCCCTCGATCTGGTACGACGCGGTGGAGCAGCCCCAGCGAAAGCCTGCCGGGAAATCGGCGCGGTGGATGGCGGGCAGGTCGGGCAGGGTGGAGGCAGTCTTGGCGTTCATCAAGGTGTGCTGGTTGTCAGGGTGGCAGAGGCGCTGGTGTTGCGCGCTGCGCCGCATCCCTTGCTAGCGTAGTCGGTTGGCAGCGCATCGAGTTCACTGCGGCTGGCGTGGCGCAGGCCGTGGCCGAGCGCGAACAGCGGCGCGGCACTCGCCTGTCCGGGCTGGCGCGGCATTGGGCAGGGTTGGTTTGGCCAGTCGAAGGGCAGCCGGCCGGTGAAGTCCTGCATCGGGCTGCCGTCGGCGCTGCGGAACAGCCTGTCGGCCACACCCTTGCCTTCGGTGCCGGGCAGCCAGGCCGCGACGAAGGCGTCGGAGGCGTTGATCAAGTCGTTGGTGTAGAGCGCGCGGCCGGCGATGAAGACGGTGACCACCGGCACACCCCGGCCCGCAACGCGTTGCAGCACCGCCGCGTCCTCCGGGTAGCGGTTGCTGTGGCGCAGCGTGTCCGTGAGCGCAATGTCGCCCTCGCCTTCGGCGTAAGGCGTCTCGCCCAGTACCGCGATCACCGCGTCGAATTCGCGCGGATTGACGCCCTCGGCAGTTTCGCTGAACACCAGGCTGGCAGCTGCCTCGCGCAGGCCGGCCAACACGCTGTCGCCGGCGGGGAAGTCGGCGTTGACGTTGTCCCTGCCTTGCCAACTCAGGGTCCAGCCACCGGTCTGGTTCTGCAGGCTGTCGGCGCTCTTGCCCACCACCAGCAAGCGCAGGCCGCGGCGCAGTGGCAGCAGTGCCTGTTGGTTCTTCAGCAACACCAGCGACTGGCCCACGGCGCGGCGCGCCAGCGCCCGCGCCTGCAGCGCATCGGCTTGGCCGGCCCAGCGGTTTTGCGCCGGCGATCGGTCGAACAGGCCGGCGCGCAGCTTGACCCGAAGGATTCGGCTGACCGCGTCGTCGATGCGCTCGATCGGGATCTGGCCGGCCTGTACCTGAGCCATGGTGTTGGTGATGAAGGCCTGCCAGTCGTCGGGGACCATCACCAGGTCGATGCCGGCGTTGAGGGCCTGCGCGCAGGCTGACTTGCTGCAGCCCGGCACTTGCTCGATGCCGTTCCAGTCCGACACCACCAGGCCGTCGAAACCCAGCCGGTTCTTCAGCACCTGGGTGAGCATCAGCCGGCTGCCGTGCAGCTTGCCGGGGTCGGTGCCGGCTGACAGCTCATGCCAGCTGTTGAACGAGACCATCACGGTCTGGGTGCCCGCTGCCAGTGCGCTGTAGTAGCCCGCGCCATGGACCGCGATCATCTCGGCGCGGCTGGCGAGGCTCACCCCCTGGTCGCGGCCCTGGTCGGTGCCGCCGTCGCCGATGAAGTGCTTGGCGGTGGCCAGCACGCCGTCTTCGCTGCCCAGCCGGCCTTGCAGGCCGCGGATGTAGGCGGCGCCCAGTTCAGCCACCAGCGCCGGGTCCTGCGAGTAGCTCTCATAACTGCGGCCCCAGCGCAAATCCTGAGCCACCGCCAGCGTCGGGCCGAAGACCCAGGCGATGCCGCTGGCGCGAACGGCCCGGGCCGTGGCCACACCGATCTCGCCGACCAGCGTGGCGTCTCGGGTCGCGCCCAGACCGATGTTGTGCGGGAAGATGGTCGCCCCGAAAACATTGTTGTGGCCGTGCACCGCGTCGGTGCCCCAGAGGACAGGGATCTTGGCGGCGGTCGCGATCGAGGCTTCGTGGTAGGCCTGGGCCAGTGCCAGCCAGTCGCCGACTGCGGCGTACTTGTTGCCTGCGGGGCGCGATCCGCCGCCGTTGAGCACCGAGCCGATGTGGTGGCGAGAGACTTCAGCCGGCGTGATCGACTTGATCTCGGGCTGGGTCATCTGGCCGATTTTTTGCGCCAGCGTCATGCTGGCAACGATCGCGGCGATGCGGGCTTCCTGCGCTGGGTCTCGATCGATGGCAGGCGCCATGCTCGGCCATTGCGCGCCGGCGCTGCCAGCTGCCAGCATCAGGCCTGTCAGGGTGAGGCGTTGCAAGCTGCTGGCGAGAGTGCGTGGCAAGGACATGCGGGAGGCGTTTCGAGAGGCTGGAAAAGACAACCCCCTGCAGCGCAGAGGCCGGCAGGGGGCGGGGCGGCGGGCTGTCCGCCCGACAGGCTCACAAGCAAATGTGGCTTTGCCACTTTGCTTGATCCCCCCGGTGGCGGCCGGCTTCGGCCGGCCTTGGGGCGCTTGTATGTTTCAGACCAGACCAGCGCGGTAGAGTTTGACCGCCGTTGAGGCGGCCAGACCGGTCCGTGCAGCCTGGTACGCGCTTGGGCGTTGAAGCCCGTCTCTGAGTAAATCGCGCACGGTCACCGCGCTGGTCTTCCTGAAGCCCGAACGGTTGCTCGCTCCGGCTTGTCCGAGGGCGCATTCACAAGCAAGGGAGCTGAAGACCATGTCTGTTACCTCAATGGCGGTCGTTGGTATCGATGTGGCAAAGCCGCACGTGGATGTCTCGGTGCTGGGCGCCAAGTTTGATGCTCAGCGTTTTGACAACGACGCCGAGGCACACTCGGCGCTGGCGGCGGCCTTGAAGCCACTGGGTGTGGCGCTGGTGGTGATGGAGGCCACCGGCGGCTACGAAGCGGCGCTGGCCTGCGCCCTGCAGGCCGCGGGTTTGCCGGTGGCGGTTGTCAACCCGCGTCAGGCGCGCGACTTCGCCAAGTCCATGGGGCGGCTGGCCAAGACCGACCGCATCGACGCACGCATGCTCGCTGAGTTCGCCGCCGTTCTGGTGCGCCGCGACGATCTGGCCAGCTTGATCCGGCCTTTGGCCGACGCGCAGCAGCAGGCGTTGGCGGCAATGGTCACGCGCAGACGCCAGCTCGTGACGATGATGTTGTCCGAGCGCCAGCGGCTGCAACTGGCCATTGCCGTCGTGCGATCGAGCATTGAGGCCATGATCGAAGCGATCCGCAAGCAGCTCGACGACGTGGAAGCCCAGATGGTCAGCCACGTCCAGGCGAACTATGCCGAGTTGGACAAACTGCTGCGCTCGGCCAGCGGTATCGGTCCGGTGGCCAGCGCCACCCTGATTGCCGAATTGCCCGAACTCGGCAAGCTCAACCGCCGTGAGATCGCCGCCCTGGTCGGTGTGGCACCGATGGCCAACGATTCGGGCAACTCGAAGGGGCGACGACGTGTTCAGGGCGGACGCTTCGAGATACGCCGCGTTCTCTACATGGCCACCCTGACCGCCGCACGCCACAACCCCGCCATCAAAACCTTCTATGACCGGCTTCTGGCCGCCGGAAAGCTGCCTAAGGTCGCCCTGGTCGCCTGCATGCGCAAGCTCTTGACCACGCTCAACGCCATGGTCAAAACCAATAAACCTTGGGATAAATCGCTTCACAGCGCTTGACTCTAAAGACGGTTACTCAGAGCTTGTAGCTCACGCCCAGCAAGACTTGGCGCCCGTACTTGTTGTACTCCAGCGGTGCCACGACATCGCCGAAGCCGTTGCCCTGCTTGGTCGCGTAGGGCGAGTCGAGCAGGTTGTTGACCTGCAGCAGCACAGAGAAGCCCTTCAAGCCGCCGGTTCTGAACTCGTAGGCGACTTGGGCATCGACCTGACGGTCGGCCAGGATGTCGGTGAACTGACGTGCGTTGTACAGGCCGGTGACTTCACCGCGGAATTCCGAGCGATAGCGTTCGCTGATCCGGACCTGGAAGCCGTCCTTTTCGTAGTAAGCCGCTAGGCTCGCCACGACGCCGGACAAGCCCGGTAGCTTGATGGTCGTACCAGGTCCGTCGGGGCGGATGCTGCTTTCGGTGTACGACCCGCTGGCCACCAGGCCGAAGCCGTCAAGCGATTTCGACACCAGCCCGGCGTCCATCGACGAGCTGAGCTCGATCCCCGAGACCTTGCCGCCCTGACCGTTCATCGGCCGCTCGAAGATGCCCATCGGATCCTGCGGGGTTGGCAGGCCGCTGGTATTGGGGAAGGCCGCGAAACTGCCCGCCAGTTTCTGGGTGTAGATGTAGGTGTCGAGCTTCTTGTAGAACGCCGCGGCAGCGACATAGCTGCGTTTGCCCATGTACTGCTCGAACGACAGGTCCAGCGACTTGGCGCGCCAGGGCTGGAGCTCGGGATTGCCGCCGCTGCCACTCCAGGTCGTCTTGCCCGAGGGATCCTTGGTGACGTTCACATCAGCCCCGGCACGCATGTCGTCCATGCGGCCCCGCGACAAGGTCTTGGCCAGACCCAGGCGCAGCTTGCGGTCGCCGCCGAGGTCGAAGCTCAGGTTCAGGCTGGGCAGGACATCGCTGTAGCTCGCGCCGCGTGTGACTTCGGAGTACACACCGCTGAGCTTGGACCAGCCATGCGAGCTCTGTTCGGTGTTGACCAGTTGCAAGCCGACGTTGCCGCGCACCGGCACATTGCCCAGCTTGGTGTCGATTCCCAGCTTGGCATAGGCCGTGCTCACTTTTTCGCTGATGTCGTAGTTGCGGCTGGTGATCTGGTCCTGGGCGGTGGGTGCGACGTCGTAGTACTTGCCCAGCGATCCCATCACGTCGTAGGCCAGCACGCCCGGAATGCCGGCGAAGGCCAGCGAAGTCGGCGATTGCAGCAGGTTCGACGACACGGCCACCGGTGCCCGGCTGTTCTTGAGGTTGGTGGTCTGTTCGTTCATCTCCCGGAACTTGGTGCGGGTGGTGTGGTTGACACCGAAGTCGATGCTGCTGAAGCTGCCTGACAAGTCCTTCTTGGCTTCCAGGCGCAAGGCTTTGAGTTCGTCGTTGGTCTTGGGCTTTTTCCACAGGCCGTCATGACCCCAGCCCGCAGGGTCGCTGAGCAAGACCTTGGTCGGGTCAGCGTAATTCACGTTCGGCACCAGGGTCGGGAAGCCGGCGCCGGCGGGCACGTTGGTGGCAAAGCTCGACAAGGTCGGGTTGATGCCGGCGTAGGTCTCGATCACGTTCTCTTCGCGCTTGGCGCTGGAGTAGCTCAGATCGGCCACCGCGGTCCAGCCGCTGCCGATCTTGGCTTCGGTGTTCCAGCCCAATGACTTCAGTTCATCGCTGCGGGTGTTGAGGTCGTTGCGAACCACCATGTTGCGAACGCCGCCGAATGTGCCCGAGGTCAGCAAGGTCGTCGACCCGCCCACCACCGTGGTGCCTGGATTGGTCAGCGTGTTGCCCGGCGAGCCCCAGCCGTCTCCCAGGCTGCCCATCAGGCCGCGCATCGATTCGGTCTTGTCGAACTTGGAGTAGTAGAGGTCTAGCGTGCTGTGCAAGTCCTTGTTCGGCTTGTACTCGAGCACGCCCATCAGGCCGTCGCGCTTCTGGCTGCGCGAGACAGCTTCGACCTCGAAGCCATTCAGATAGGTCGCGCCTTTGGGCAAACCGGTGACGGGACCGCAGCCCCAGTCGGCCTGGTGCGCCAGACAGTTGTCGTCGGTCTGGAAGCCCCAGGCCTTGTAATGGAGGTCTTGTCCCGGTGAGTCGAGGTGGGCAAATCCCAGGGCCACACCGACCGTGCGGTTGGCAAACTGGTCGACATAGGAAGCGCTGAGGCGGTTGCCGGTGGCGCTGGTGTTGGCGTTGGCCGCACCGTTGGAATTGGACTCCGCGCGTGCATTGAAGCGGACCGCGCGGCTGCTCAGGTCTAGCGGGCGAATCGTCTTCAGGTCGATCGTTCCCGACACGCCTTGGCCGACCAGCGAAGCGTCCGGCGTCTTGTAGACGATCGCGGCATTGATCAGTTCGGACGGGAACTGATCGAACTCGACCGAGCGGTTGTCACCGGTGCTGACCTGTTCGCGTCCATTGAGCGTCGTGCCGGTGAAGTCGGGCGACAGGCCGCGGATCGTGATCACCTGCGTGCGGCCGGCCACGCGCTGGCCGGTGACGCCGGGCAAGCGGGCCAGCGACTCGGCGATGCTGACATCGGGCAGCTTGCCGATGTCCTCGGACGAAACAGCCTCGACGATCGAATCCGAATTGCGCTTGGTCGTGACCGAGGTCTCGATGCCGCGACGGATGCCGGTGACGACCACCGACTGGGCGTCGGCTTGCTGGGCTTGGGCGGTGCCCACTGCCATCAGCAGGATCGAGCAGGCTGCGGCGATCGGGCTGATGCGAAGCGGGCTGCGCCGTGCCGGGCGGCGGGTCGGGATGGAAGTCGTCATGGACTGTGTCTCCTGGGGATCGTTGAGTCGGGGCTTTGGCATCAGCGTTGGAACCGCAGGGCCGCGGCTGCGTGGGCCGAGGCCCTGCGATGCTGGGAATATTAACGAAACAAAAATGTCATTAATACATCGTTAACCCTATGGGGCTTGTAGGGGCGCTTGGCGCGTTTTGTCCTGTGGGCGGCCATCAGAGCCCGAAGCGCTGGCCTTGGGTGATGCGAGGCCAGTCGTCGGTGCGAAACGGCGAGGCCGGCAGGCCTTCGCGGTTGAACAGGTTGCTCTGCTGCGGGTTGTCGACCCAGCCGAACCGTAGCGCTGTCGGTTGCTGGATGTCGGCTTGCATCACGATCACCCGGTTGCCGACGATGCGCGCCTGTGCCGGCTTGAACACCCTGGATGCGTCGGCCAGCGCAAAGCCTTGCAGCGGTCCGCCGCGGGCCAGCAGCGCGCCAGCGCTGTGGCTGAACCGCAGCTCGATGCGGTCGCCCAGCACCCGCACCTGTTCCAGCGTCGGGCCGCTGTCGACCACCGGTTTGCGGTGGACGCGTCGCAGCGCCAACCGGGCCAGTCGTTGGCCGACCTCGCGCTTGTTGCGCGGGTGGATGTCCAGCGCGTCGCCGATGTCGGTGGTCACCACCATGCCGGTGTGCGGCAGTGCCAGTGCCTGGCGCTGGGCATCGCGCAGTTCGGCCCAGGCGCTGCCGACCAGGGTGTTGCGCTCGAGCGGCAAGAAAGAAGCCAGCTGCACAAAGAAGAAAGGCAGGTCGGGCGCGCCCCAGCGCTGGCGCAGGTCGGTGATGAAGTGGGGAAAGGTGCTGAGGTACTGGGCCGCTCGATCGACATTGCTTTCGCCCTGGTACCACAGCACGCCGCGCAGGCCGAAGCCGACGATCGGGTTGACCATGCCGTTGAACAGCAGCGAGGGCAGGTCGTTGACATCGGGCGCGCCTTTGCTCAGCGGCGCTTCGACCCTGGCCTGCCAGGGTCCTGCCAGCGCCAGCTGTTGCGCACCGAACTGCAGCTGCATCGCCTCCGGTTTGCCGTGGAAGCCGCCTGCGCCACTGGTGTCGGTCACGCGCACCGCCAGCAGGTTGTCGCCAGGCCGCAGCAGCCCTGGCAGCAGCGGGTAGTGGCGCGGCTGGTCCCAGCCGCACAGGCCGCCAACGCGTTCGCCGTTGACGAAGGTCTCGTCGCAGTCATCGACCATGCCCAGCGCCAGGCTGGCGGGCTGCGTCGCCTGCTCGGCCGTCAGCGTGATGCGTTTGCGGTACCAGAGCTTGCCGTCGAAGCCGGCCAGGCCTTGCTGCTCCCAGCTGCCGGGCGCCTGCAGCGTCGGCCAGGACCGGTCGTCGTGTTCGGGGCTGGCCCATGCTGCTGTGTCTTCGGGCAACGGCAGGTCGCCTTGCCAACGCCTGACCACGGCCAGGGACCTTGCCCGATGCGCGGCTGCAAAGTCTGCTGGCGAGCGTGGTGTTGCCGGCAGCAATTGGCGCAGCTCGGGGTGTGAGGCCAGCGCTTGCGGGCTCATCCAGGTCTCGAGGTGGGTACCGCCCCAGGCCGTATTGATCAAGCCGACCGGCACGCCGAGCTCGCGCCGCAGTTGGCGAGCAAAGTGGTAAGCGACCGCGCTGAAATCACCGGCGCTGCGCGCGTTGCTGGGCTGCCAGCGGACGGGCTCGATGTCGTCTTGCGGCTGCATCGAATGGCGGTGCGCGAGCTTGACGTGGCGGATCTGGTCATCGCCTGATGCCGCGACATCGGCAGCGCCGCCCTCGGCCTGCGCCAGAGTCCATTCCATGTTGGACTGTCCGGCACAGAGCCAGACCTCACCGATCAGCAAGTCCTGCAGCCTGAGCGTGTTGCTGGCGCGCACGACCATCTCGTGCGGCCCGCCGGCGCGTTCGGCGGCGAGCTGGACCACCCATCGACCGGCTCGATCGGCGACCGTGCGCCGGTGTTGCCGATGCAGCGTCACGTCGACCGCCTCTTCGGGATCGGCCCAACCCCAGACTCGAAGCGGCTGGTCTCGCTGCAGCACCATGTGGTCAGCAAACAGCCCGTGCAGGCGAACCTCGGCTTCGGCGCAGGTCGCTGCGCAGGCCAGTGCCAGGCACAGCAGTCCGGGCAACAGGCTGTCGACCCATCGGCGGGTGAGCCTGCGGTCCTTGGGAGCAAGGGATGGGCTCGATGGGCGATCGCGCAAGCTCGGTTTCATCGGCCGGATTCTTAAGGATCCGGCCGATAATTACACGATCGTTAACACCCGGTGAACCTCGGGGTGCGACACAGCGACATCGTGGCGGGTCAGCGCTACAGTCGCTCCTGACCCCCCTGGCTATACCCACTGCGATGAACCTGCTGCTTGCCGAAGACGATGCGATCCTGGCCGATGCCTTGTCGGCGCAGCTGCGCCGGGCCGGCTTCGAGGTCGAGCACGCGCCCAACGGCGCGGTGGCCGAGTACTTGCTGCTCAAACAGCCCTTCGACCTGGCGATCCTCGACCTCGGCCTGCCGATGGTCGATGGGCTGACGGTGCTCAAGCGCACCCGCGCCGCCAAGCGCTTGCTGCCGGTGCTGGTGCTGACCGCGTTGGACAGCCTGGACGACCGGGTGGCGGGCCTGAACGCCGGTGCCGACGATTACCTGACCAAGCCTTTCGACTTCCCTGAACTCGAGGCGCGGCTGCACGCCTTGATGCGGCGCAGTCGACCGGCCTCGGGCGGCACCGATCTGGGTCATCTGAGCTTTGACCGCGACACCCACCGCGCCACCGTCCGCGGCGACCTGCTCGAACTCAGCCCGCGCGAGTGGACGCTGCTTGAGTTGCTGCTGTCGCAGCGCGACCGGGTCGTCACCAAGGACCAGATTGGTCAGGTTTGGGCCATGGACCGCAGCGAGGCTGGCGGCGCCAGCTCGATCGAGGTCTACATCCACCGCCTGCGCCGCAAGCTCGAGCAGTCTGGCCTGGCGATCCGCACGGTCCGCGGCCTGGGTTATTTGCTCGAAGTCGAGGTCGACAAACCGTGAATCCGCGCAGTGGTGGGCCGCGCTGGCCGGCCGTGCTGCCGGGCGCTCCCTCGCTGCACCGCCAGCTCTTTCTTTGGCTGCTGCTGCCCCAGGTGGTGTTGTGGATCGCCGCAGCGATCTTCACCTACCAACTGGCCGCGCGCTACGCCAACGACGCGATCGATGCCAGCTTGCTGCAGGCTTCGCGGGCCTTGGCGCGCCAGGTCAAGCCGATGGCCAGCGGCATGTTCATCGACTTCCCGCGCTCGGCCCAGGACATTCTCGAGGCCGACCCCAGCGACCGGGTGCTCTACACCGTCAGCACGCCGCCGGGCCAGTTCATCCTCGGCAACCGCAACCTGCATGCGCCGCCGCTGACGACCAAACCCGTGCTGGGTGAACCCTATTTTTACGACGACCGGGTCAGTGAGGCGGCATCGGGTGCGACGCCAGCGGCGAGCGATCGGGTCCGCGTGGTCGCGCTCTACCTGCGCTTCGGCGAGGAGGGTTCGTCGGCCGGCACCCTGCTGGTGCAGGTGGCGCGATCGCAAGCCAACCGCGAGCAATTGGCCGAACGCATCCTGCTCGACACGGTGCTGCCGCTGTCCTTGTTGATGGGCTTGATGACGGTGATCGTCTGGACCGGCATCCGCGCCGGTCTCAAGCCGCTGTCACTGCTGCGGCGCCAAGTCGAGGGCAGGGCTGCCAACGACCGCGCGCCGATCGAGGTCGACGCGGCGCCGCCAGAAGTTCGGTCGCTGGCGCGCGCGATGAACACCTTGCTGGTCGAGGTGCAGCACAGCGTGGCGGCGCAAAAGCGTTTCATCAGCGACGCTGCGCACCAACTGCGAACACCGCTGGCGGGCCTGAAGAGTCAGACCGAGCTGGCGCTGCAGGAGACCGGCGACCCGGCGCTGCTGGCCAGGCTGCAGCGGGTCCACCTCAGTGCGAGCCGCAGCGCCCACCTGGTCAACCAACTGCTGTTGCTCGCGCGCGCCGAGCCCGAGTCGGCGGTCCAGCAAGACCGGGTGCCGGTGGACATGCGGCGCATGGCCAGCGAAGTCACCGCCGAGCTCGTGCCGCGCGCGCTGCAAGCCGGCGTCGACCTGGGGATCGACGAGCCGGGTGGCGGCGCGGCGCCAGCGCTGGTGCGCGGCATCGCGCTGCTGCTGCGCGAGGCACTGGTCAACCTGATCGACAACGCGATCCGCTACGCCGGTCGTGGCGCCAGCGTGACGGTTCGCGTGCTTGGGCCCGATCCGGTCAGCCACCAGGTGCTGATGGAGGTCGAGGACGACGGCCCAGGCGTGCCCGAGGCCGAGCGCGAGCATGTGTTCGAGCGCTTTGTCCGTGCCACCAGCGACGGCACAGGCTGCGGCCTGGGGCTGGCGATCGTGCGCGAAATCGTCGAACGCCACGCCGGCACGGTGTGTCTGCTGCCGGCGCCCGGCCATGGCGCGCTGGCCAGGGTCAGCTTGCCCGGCGTAGCGCCGGCGGCCCAGGCTTAGCCCAGTCTGCCACGATAATTAATGATTCGTTAATAATAGGGCGTGGCTGAGGCCAGTCCTGGCGCTGACACTGATGAACCGATGACCCCGGAAAGAGACGAATGAAGACTGCACTCTCCCCGCTGCTGCGCCGCCTCATCGTCGCGTTCGTCGCGGCGGGCTTGACCGCAGCGGCCTCGGCCGCGTTTGCCGGCGAGGTCGAAGTCCTGCATTGGTGGACCAGCGGCGGCGAGGCCAAGGCGGCGCAGGCGCTCAAAGCCACGCTACAGGCCAAAGGCCATGTCTGGAAAGACTTTGCGGTGGCCGGTGGCGGCGGTGACGCGGCGATGACGGTGCTCAAGAGCCGCGTCGTGTCGGGCAACGCGCCGGCCGCAGCGCAGATCAAGGGCCCATCGCTGCAGGACTGGGCGCGCGAGGGCGTTCTGGCCAGCATCGACGAAGTCGCGAAGGCCGAGAAATGGGACGAAGCGCTGCCCAAGGTCGTGGCCGACATCATGAAGTACCAAGGCCACTACATTGCCGCGCCGGTCAACGTGCACCGGGTCAACTGGCTGTGGGCCAACCCCGAGGTGTTCAAGAAAGCCGGTGCCAAGCTGCCCACGAACTGGGATGATTTCTTCGTCGCCGCCGAGGCGATCAAGAAGGCCGGCCTGATCCCGGTCGCCCACGGCGGCCAGAACTGGCAAGACCTGACGACTTTCGAGGCCGTAGCCATCGGCGTAGGCGGCGCCGATTTCTACCGCAAAGCCCTGGTCCAACTCGACGCTGCCAGCCTGACGAGCCCGACGATGGAAAAAGTGCTCATGACCTACAAGCGGATCAGGGACTACACCGACAAGAACGCCGCCGGTCGCGACTGGAACCTCGCCACGGCGATGGTCATCCGCGGCGAGGCCGGCATGCAGATCATGGGCGACTGGGCCAAGGGCGAGTTCATCGCCGCAGGCAAGCAAGCTGGCAAGGACTTCGTCTGTGCGCCCGCCCCGGGGACGGCGCAGGCTTTCAGCTTCAACATCGATTCTTTCGCGATGTTCAAGCTCAAGAGCGAGGCCAATGCACAGGCCCAGAAGGACTTGGCCAGCGCGATCATGTCGGCCGATTTCCAGCACAGCTTCAGCCTCAACAAAGGGTCGATTCCGGTGCGCATGGGCCTGAAGATGGACAAATTCGACGACTGCGCCAAGGCCTCGGCGCTGGCATTCAACGCCAGCGCCAAGAGCGGCGCACTGCTGCCCTCGTTGGCGCATGGCATGGCGTTGCCCGCGGCCATCGAAGGCGCGATCAAGGACGTCGTCAGCCAGTTCTGGAACAGCGACAAGATGAGCGCGAAGGACGCGATGGCCAAGCTCGCTGCTGCCACCAAAAATCGCTGACTTGGCGAGTTATGTTCAGATCCAACGGACCGGGCGCGTCTTGGTTGCCTCGGCTGGTCGTCGCACCGTCATTCCTGTTGTCGTTCCTGTTCATCTACGGCTTGATGGCCTGGAACTTCGTGCTGTCGCTGTCGGCCTCGCGTCTGCTGCCGCGCTACGAGTTTGTCGGCCTGGATCAGTACCGCGCGCTGTTCGAGTCCGAACGCTGGTGGCTGGCGATCCAGAACCTGGCGGTCTTTGGCAGCCTGTTCATTGTCGGGGCGATGGCGCTGGGTTTGCTGCTGGCGATCCTGCTCGACCAGCGCATCCGCGCCGAGGGCTTGCTGCGTACGATCTACCTCTACCCGATGGCCTTGAGCTTCATCGTCACCGGTACAGTCTGGAAATGGCTGCTCAACCCCGGCCTGGGGCTCGAGCATCTGGTTCAGCAATTGGGTTTCGAGAGCTTTCGCTTTGGCTGGTTGGTCGACCCGGACCGGGCGATCTACTGCATCGTGATCGCCGGCATCTGGCAGAGCGCGGGCTTCGTGATGGCCTTGTTCCTGGCCGGTCTGCGCGGCATCGATGAGTCGATCATCAAGGCTGCGCAGGTCGACGGCGCGAGCCTGCCGCTGATCTACCGCCGCATCATCATCCCGAGCCTGCGGCCGGTGTTTTTCTCGACGCTGATGGTCGTGGGTCACCTCGCGATCAAGAGCTTCGACCTGGTGATGGCGCTGACCAACGGCGGGCCGGGCTATGCCACCGACCTGCCGGCGACCTATATGTACACGATGGCGTTCTCGCGTGGCCAGATCGGCTTGGGCGCGGCCAGCGCCACGATGATGCTTGCCACGGTCGCGGCGATCGTCGTGCCCTACCTGTACTCCGAGTTGCGGACCCGGCGATGAGTGGCCTGCGCTGGCATCGCTGCTTGCTGTTCGCTGTGCTGGCGCTGTTCGCGGCCTTTTTTTTGGCGCCGCTCTACGTGATGATCGCCAGCTCGCTCAAGTCCATGGATGAGATGCGCGCCGGCACGCTGCTGTCGCCGCCTCTGCAGCCTGGCCTGGCGGCCTGGGCCAAGGCTTGGTCTGGTGCCTGCACCGGCACCGATTGCGGTGGCTTGCAACCCTTCTTCATGAACTCTGTGCTGATGGTGCTGCCGGCGGTGACGCTTTCGGCAGCGATCGGTGCGGTCAACGGCTATGTGCTGGCCAAGTGGCGCTTTCGCGGCAGCGAGCTGATGTTTGCGCTGCTGTTGTTCGGCGTCTTCATGCCGATGCAGGTGGTGTTGTTGCCGATGAGCCAGGTGCTGGGCTGGCTCGGCATTTCGAGCTCGATCTGGGGCTTGATCGCCGTCCATGTGCTGGCTGGCATCCCCAGCACCACGCTGTTCTTCCGCAACTACTACGTCGGTCTGCCCGATGAGCTGATCAAGGCGGCGATGCTCGACGGCGCTTCGTTCTGGCAGATATTCCAACGTATCGTGCTGCCGCTGTCGGCGCCTATTCTGGTGGTCACGCTGATCTGGCAGTTCACCAACATCTGGAACGACTTTCTCTACGGCGTCGTGTTCTCCGGCGCCGACAGCAAGCCCATCACGGTGGGTCTGAACAACCTCGCCAACACCTCGAGCGCAGTCAAGGAATACAACGTCGACATGGCCGCAGCGTTGATCGCAGCGCTGCCCACGCTGCTCGTCTATGGCCTGGCAGGTCGTTATTTCGTGCGCGGCCTGACCGCTGGCGCCGTGAAAGGCTAGTAGCAGCAGATGACCATCAATTCAGGCGCGCTGGCGATTCGCCAGATTCGCAAGACCTTTGGCGGTGTCGAGGTCCTCAAGGGCATCAACCTGGCCATCGAGCCCGGCGAATTTCTGATCCTGGTCGGGCCTTCGGGCTGCGGCAAGAGCAGTCTGCTCAACCTGATCGCGGGACTCGATGCGCCGAGCTCGGGCAGCATTGCACTCGGTGATCGAGACATCACCCACTTGCCGCCCAAGGACCGCGACATCGCGATGGTGTTCCAGAGCTATGCTCTATACCCCAACATGAGCGTGGCCGGCAATATCGCCTTCGGGCTCGAGATGCGCAAGGTGCCGCGGGCTGAGCGCGATACCACGGTCAAGCGCGTGGCAGCGCTGCTGCAGATCAGCCACCTGCTCGATCGCAAACCCGGCGCGCTGTCGGGTGGCCAACGTCAGCGCGTGGCGATGGGCCGGGCGCTGGCCCGCGAGCCCGCGCTGTTCTTGTTCGACGAGCCGCTGTCCAACCTCGACGCCAAGCTGCGGGTCGAGATGCGCGCCGAGATCAAGCTGATGCACCAGCGCACCCGAACGACCACGGTCTATGTCACCCACGACCAGGTCGAGGCGATGACCTTGGGCGACCGCATCGCGGTGATGAAGGACGGACTGGTGCTGCAGTTTGGCAGCCCGGACGACATCTACCGCCGTCCGGCCACGCGCTTCGTCGCCGAGTTCATCGGCTCGCCGGCGATGAACCTGATCGACGCGCAGTGGCAGGGCGCCGAACTGCTGGCCCAGGGCGTCGCGCTGCCGCTGGACCCGGCGCAGCGCGCGGCGCTGGTCGCCGCAGGCAGCGCGGGTTTGAGCTATGGCATCCGGCCTGAGGACCTCGGTTTTGTCGGGTCCGGCGGGCTGCCAGGCAGGGTGAGCCTGATCGAGCCCACCGGCCCCGAGACCTATGTCTCGGTGGCCACCGAGGTCGGCCGGCTGACGCTGCGTGTGCCAGGCAACGTGACCCAAGGCGTCGGCGACGCCGTCTGCCTGGACTGGCTGCCAGCGGCGGCCCATTTGTTCGACGGCGCCAGCGGCCAGCGGCTTGGCGCGGCACCCGGACCAGCGAATGACTTGCGTCGACAACCGCCCTGACCGCGGGCGAGCCGGGCCGGGTCGCGCGGTCCCGGCAAGCCTGCTCGCTACACTCGGCGCATGAGCTCCACCGCCCTCGAATCCCTGCTGCAACGCGCCGATCAACTGATGCAAAGACTGGAGCAATTCCTGCCCCAGGCGCTGGCGTCGCCCGATTGGGGTGCGTCGATCGCGTTCCGCTACCGCAAGCGCGGCAATGCCGGCTGGCTGCAACCGGTGCGCCAGGTCGCCCCGATCGCGCTGGCCGACCTGAAGGAGGTCGATGGCCAGAAAGACCGCTT
>CAMCTC010000066.1 GCA_945878355.1 Bordetella parapertussis
TCTGCCTATGACTGTGAATTCATTGCGCTGGCGATCAAACTCAATACAAAGCTCGTGACGGTGGACAAGAAGCTGCTTCGGGAGTTCCCAACGCGCGCCATCGGTCTTGCTGGTAGATAGTGTTCGAAGAAAGTTGCGTTCGGGGGTGACACTTCAGACGACGGCGTCATTCGACGCCTTCATCGCGCAGGAATTCGCGAAATGGCGCAAGGTGATCAAGCAGGCCGGCATCGAGGCGCAGTGACCGACCCTGCCCTTGCCCTCGTGAACCGAAGCGCAGCACCTTGGCCGGGATATGTATTCAACCAATCCTATTGAACGAGTGAAGCGTCCTTCACAACGTCCAGGCGTGCGAAAAATGGCCGACAACAGGACCGTTTTGCACGTGCATCTCGGAGACCTCGACTTCCATCGACTGCCACTCGCCGAGACTTGGCGCTCCGACCAGGCCTCGGCTGCTTGAAGGTCTGCGCGCCGGCTCGCCTTCAGGCCAGCGCCTGCGGCGGCAGAAACGGATAGTCGATATAGCCCTGGTCGCCGCCGACATAAAAACTCTCGGCATCCGGCGCGTTGTAAGGACCGCTGCGGCGCAAGCGCTCGACCAGGTCGGGGTTGGCGATGAAGAGCTGGCCGAAGGCGATGAAATCAGCCCGCCCCGCCGCCAGCGCGTCGGCTGCCGAATCGGCGCTGAAGCCGCCGCACAGGATCAGCGGGCCGGTGTAGCGCTGGCGCAGCAGCGGCGCCAGCCGGTCTGCCGGCGCCACGCTGTCGGGCTCGATCAAGTGCAGGTAGGCCACGTCGCGGGCTTGCAACTGCCCGGCCACATGGGCGTACAGCGCTGCCGGATCGGTGTCGGCGATGCCATCCACCGTGAAGTGCGGCGACAGGCGCACCCCCACCCGCGCCGCGCCCAGCACCTCGATCAGCGCATCGACCACCTCCAGCAGAAACCGCGCCCGGTTCGCGACCGGTCCACCGTATTCGTCGGTGCGCTGGTTGGCGCCGTCACGCAGGAACTGGTCGATCAGGTAGCCGTTGGCGGCGTGCACCTCGACACCATCGAATCCGGCCTCGTCCGACAGCGAGCCGGCATGGCGGAATTCATCGACCAGGCCGGCGATCTCGTCGATGGCCAGCGTGCGGGGCACCGGAAAAGGCCGCATCCCGTCGGGGGTGGCCACCTCACCACGCGCGGCGATCGCCGACGGCGCCACCGGCAGCGCGCCGCCCGGCAAGCGCCCCGGATCGGCCTTGCGGCCGAGGTGGAACAGCTGCTGGAAGATGCGGCCGCCAGCGCCGTGCACCGCATCGGTGACCCGACGCCAAGCCTGCGACTGGCCGGTGGTGTGGATCGCCGCGCCACCCGGTCGGCTGACGCTGTGCGGCGATACATGGGTTGCCTCGCTGACGATCAGCCCGGCGCTGGCGCGCTGGGTGTAATAAGTCTCCGCGCGCGGCAGCGGCTCGCGGCTCAGCGGGTCGGCACGGGCGCGGCCCAGTGGCGCCATGATGATGCGGTTGGGCGAGGTCAGCAGACCGAGGCGGCCGGGGTCGAACAAGCGCATGGTGATGGGCTCCAGTGGCAGGGTTGAGAGCGGTAAACAGTGACTTGCAAGGTGTCTGACAGCGCTTGCTGGCAGCAGTTGCCGGCAGACCACGGACGGCTCGACGCCCAGCCACCTTAGCAGCTGGCTGCGCAGCAGCGCGAAACTCGACGTGTCGATGCTGTGCAGCCGCGGCAGACGCACCTGAACCGCAAGCGCGACCACGCCCTTGTCCATCACCAGCACGCGGTCGATCAGCAGCGCAGCGCGCCGGGGCGCACGCGAAGCACCGACCAGTACCTGAGGGCTGGCGACGACCGCCTTCTAGAATCGCGCCCCGTTCTCTTGCCGGCTCGCCGTCGCCCATCACCCAACATGTCTGCTGTCGGCGCGATCGATTTCGGCACCTCCAACTCGGCCATTGCGCTGCCGACCGCTGCCGGGGCCAAGCCCTCAGTGCAACTGGTCGAGCTCGAGTCCGGCCAGCGCACCATGCCGACCGCGGTGTTCTACGCGGTCGAAGGGCTGGCGGCACACGAGGAGCCGCAACGCCACTACGGCCGTGCCGCTGTCGCCGCCTATGTCGAGGGCATCGAAGGCCGGCTGATGCGGTCGATGAAGAGCATCCTGGGCTCGACGCTGGCCAGCCAGGCCACCGATGTGGGTGGCGGCCGATCGGTGCGCTACCTCGACGTGGTGTCGGGCTATCTGCGCCACTTGAAGACCTTGGCCGAGCGCCAGGCCGGCCAGGAGTTGACCCGTGCCGTGCTGGGGCGCCCGGTGTTTTTCGTCGACGATGACGCCGAACGCGACGCTGCCGCGCAAGCCGCGCTGACGCAGGCAGCGCGCGATGTCGGGTTTGTCGATATCAGCTTCCAGTACGAGCCCATCGCTGCGGCGCTGGATTACGAGACCCAGGTCGACCGCGAACAACTGGTGCTGGTCGCCGACATCGGCGGCGGCACCTCGGACTTCTCGCTGGTGCGCGTCGGGCCGGCGCTGCGCGAGCGCGTCGACCGCCGGGGCGACATCCTGGCCAACCACGGCGTGCACATCGCCGGCACCGATTTCGACCGCCAGGTCGAGCTCGCCAGCATCCTGCCGACCTGCGGCTACCGCGCGCTCGGGCCCACAGGGCGCGAGGTGCCGAGCCGGGCCTATTTCGACCTCGCGACCTGGCACTTGATCAACACCGTCTACGCCCCCGCAAGAGTGGCCGAGCTCAGGCGCATGAAGACTTTTTATGCCGACCCGCAGCAGCACGCCCGGCTGATGGCGGTGATCACCGCGCACCTGGGCCACGGCCTGATCGCCCGTGCCGAAGCGGCCAAGATCGCGGTGGCCGAGGGTGGCGAGGCGGTGATCGACCTGTCGCTGCTCGAGTCCGGCTTGCGCGCTGCGGTCGACGAGGCTGGCGTGATGGACGCGGTCGGCGCTGACATCGACCGCATCGCCGCCGCAGCCCAGCAGACGCTGCGCCAGGCTGGCGTGGCGGCCGACCGGGTCGATGCGCTGTACTTCACCGGCGGGTCGACCGGGCTGAAACCGCTGACCGACCGCATCGCGGCCTGTTTTCCGGCCGCCAAACTGATGCGCGGTGACCGCTTTGCCAGCGTCGCCCAGGGCTTGGGGCTCCACGCCCGGCGGGCGTTTGGCAGCGCCTGAACCGGCTTATCGGCCGCCGCGAGGCCGGCTTGCCGGCCCGCGTGGCCGCGCAGCGGGCGTGGTCTTGGCCGCCGGTCCGCCGCGGCTTGCGCCCACAGCGCGCCTTGCCAACGCCGGGTGCGCCGCACGCCCGGTGGCCTGGGGCCGAGACACATCGGCCATCAGCAGCACGCTGCGCACCAGGTCTTCGACCGCCTCGACCAGGGTCTCGGGCGGCGCCAGGGTCTCGATCTCGGCCAGCAGTTCCTCGGCGTCCTCCAGGTCGTCGGGGTCGAGATGGCGGTACAGCGTGGCCAGCGGCTCGAGCAGCGCGCGCTCGTGGCGGTCCATCAGGCCGGTGAACAAGTCCACTGCGGTGGCGAAGCCCGCGACCCAGGGCAACACGGTCTCGGACGGTGTTGCCTGGTCATCGAGCTGGTAGACCCAGGGGTCGAACCACTGGCGCTGGGCGATCGCCTGGTTCAGCTCGACATAGCGCCGGTGCACCAGCGCGCGCATCAGCGCGGCGTCGAAGCGGGTCGGTGGCTTGCGGCCGTCGACGTCAGCGATATGCGCCAGCCAGCGCTCCTCGGGCACCGGCTGCGGCTGCAGCAGCACGCCGCAGAGGTAGCCGTCGATCATCACGGTGTCTAGCGGCTCCAGCGTGGCGGGCAGGCTGTCCATCAGGGCCTGCAGGCTGTCAAGCTCGGCCTCGCTCAGCGGGCCCGTCGTGTTTGCAATCGGCAAGTTGCTCATGGCCAGCATTGTCAGGCCGCGCTACACGATCACCGGCTCGGGCTCGAGCCGGATGCCAAAGCGCCCGTAAACACTCTCCTGGATCGCGCGCGCCAGCATCACGACCTCGGCGCCTGTGGCGCCGCCGCGGTTGACCAGCACCAGCGCCTGGCGCTCGTAGACGCCAGCCCCGCCGATGCTCTTGCCTTTCCAGCCGCAGGCGTCGATCAGCCAGCCCGCAGCCAGCTTGTAGCGGCCGTCGGGCAGCGGGTAATGCACCAGATGCGGGTCGCGGCCGGTGATGTCGCGGCACTGCTCTGCGCTGACGATCGGGTTCTTGAAGAAACTGCCGACGTTGCCCAGCAGTGCCGGGTCGGGCAGCTTGGTGCGGCGTATTTCGCAGACCCAGTCGAACAAGGTGCGTGCGTCGGGCTCCGGGTTGCCAGTCTCGGCCATCCGGCGCTCCAGATCGAGGTAGCCGCGCACCGGTTGCCAGGGCCGCGGCAGTCGCAGCCGCACCCTGGTGATCAGGCTCTTGCCCGCCAGGCCACCGAAGCCGCCTTGCTTGAACACGCTGTCGCGGTAGCCGAAAGCGCAGGCCTTGGCGCTGAGCGTGACGCTGCGGCCGGTGATCAGGTCGACGGCGTCGAGCGACTCGAAGCGGTCGGCCAACTCGATGCCGTAGGCGCCGATGTTCTGCACCGGCGCGCCGCCCACGGTGCCGGGGATCAGGCCCAGGTTCTCCAGCCCTGGCCAGCCTTGGTCCAGCGTCCAGGCCACCGCCTCGTGCCATGGCTCGCCAGCGCCGAACTCGACGATCCAGGCGTCGTCGCGCGCCTCGACCAGTCGCCGCCCCATCACCTCGACCCGCAGCACCACGGCCTGCGGGTCACGCGTGAGCACCAGGTTGCTGCCGCCGCCCAGCACCAGCTTCGGACTGCGGCCGAGCTCGGGGTGGTCGAGCACGCGTCGCACATCGGCGTCGCTGCGGATTCGCACCAGCGTGTGCGCCAGCGCCGACAGGCCGAAGCTGTTGAACTCGCGCAGCTTGCAGCCGCGCTCGATGGTCAGCGCGGACAACTGCGGTGGCAGGGGGGTCGACATGGGGTGATTCTGGCCGATGCGCGCCGGCCAGGATTTGCCCTGGCCAACCAGGTTTATTGCCGGCAGAGCCGCCGCTGCCGCAGCAAGATCGGTAAGAATTCCCTGTTGAATCGGTGCCATCTGCCGACATCCTGCTGTTGCCCACCCCTCGACGAGCTTCACTTGCCGAACAATGTTTCAAATCCAACCGTACCGCTGCAGCGCCGTTTTCGCAGCACCGACGTCATCCAGCACCTGGACATGGGGGTGATCGGCGATGTCTGTCTGGGCGTCTCGCTGGCGGGTTACCGTGACTTGTTGTCGAGTTTTTTGACCGACAACGCCGGCTGCCAGTCCGAACTGCTCGCCGCGCTCGACTGCGCTGACACCGCCGCGCTGACCCCCTTGGCCCATGCCCTCCATGGTGCTGCGGCCAGCATGGGGTTGATCGGCGTGCAGGCGCTGGCCCGGCGTATCGAGGCCGATGGCGCCAGCTACAGCGCCGCCGATTGCCGTGTCGATGCGCTCGCGCTGCGCGACCGGCTAGACATGGCCGCCGCCTTGCTGCAACGCATGGGATTTGCCTGAAACTGGCGACAGCGGCGCAGTAGCCTAGGGCCGACCGCTGAGCGCGTGGCAGAATTTTCGGCTTCTCCCCACCTGACTGCCACCATGCCCAGCTTCGACACTGTCCTGGAACCCAACCTGGTCGAACTGCGCAACGCGGTCGATCAGAGCAACAAGGAAATCGGCACCCGCTTCGATTTCAAGGGCTCGGCCGCCCGCATCGAAAGCACCGAGACCGGCAAAGACCGCACGCTGGTGCTGCACGCTGACAGCGATTTCCAGATCGCGCAGGTGCGAGACCTGCTCAGCGCCAAGCTCAGCAAGCGCAGCGTCGACCTGCGGTTTCTCGACTTCAGCGCCAAGATCGAGAAGATGGGCGGCGACAAGGTCAGGCTGACGGTGCCGGTCAAGCAAGGCATCGACAGCGAGACCGCGAAGAAGATCCAGACCTTCATCAAGCAGAGCAAGCTCAAGGTGCAGGCCTCGATACAAGGTGACAGCGTTCGCGTGACCGGCGCCAAGCGCGACGACTTGCAGGCGGCGATGGCGCTGCTGCGCAAGGACGTGGCCGACGTGCCGCTGGCTTTCAACAACTTCCGCGACTGATCGCGGCGCGTTGCATCGGCGCTTGAGCGCCTGCGAACTCGATGGGCTTGTTCGCGATTACACCTGTGGCGTGAGGCTTCACATGGCCCCAGAATGGGCCGATGGACCCCCAGCCCAGCCTAGAACCCTCGGTGTACGCGCCGGCAGGCCCGCCGGCGGCAGGGAACTCCCGATTTGTCTCGTTGTTCCAGACCACGGTGCCGGAACGCGCGGCAGCCTTTTGCGCCGGCATGTATGGCCCAAACAGCCTGCAGTTGCAGTCCGGCCGCAGTCTGGACATGTCGATCCAGGGTTTCGAATTCGCGAACCTGCACCTGGGTGCGATCCGCCACGGCGCGCCCACGGTGACCCAGGTCTACGACCGCCACCCTTTCTGGGTCTTCTCGTACCTGCGCAGCGGCCAGGTCGACCGTGCTGGCATCCGTTTCAGCGCCGGCGACGCCGCGGTCTCGATGCCGGGCGACACCTATGTATTGCGGATGTCGGCCGATGCCGAGATCGTCAACCTGCGGGTGACGCAGCAGGATCTGGCCGCCGCTTGCCAGGCGCTCGGCGGTCCGGCGCTCACCGAAATGCCGCAGTTCAGCCGCCGAGTGCCCGCCGGCAGCCCGGTGTCGTCAGCGCTGCTGCGGGTGATGGGCCGCCTGGCCGGCACCCCGAACTACCCGCTGCGCGCGGCGCAGCATTTGGAGCGCAGCCTGCAGGAAGCGGCGCTGTTCGAGTTGCTGCTGGCCTGGCCGAACTCGCACCAGGGCTGGATGGACCACCCGGCCTCGCTGCCGGCCTCGACCCGGCGCGCGCGAGAGTTCATTCACGACCGGGTTGCTGATCTGCCGACGGTCGCAGACGTCGCCGCTGCCTGCGGGATCAGTGTGCGGGCGCTGACCAGGGGCTTCGAAAAACACCTCGGCACCTCGCCGCTGCAATACATGCTCGAGCTCAGGCTGCAAGGCGTTCGCGGCGAACTGAGCGCCGCAGTTGACGGCGCAAGCGTGACCGATCTGGCGCTGAACTGGGGTTTCGCCCACCTCGGGCAATTTGCGGCGCGCTATCGACAGCGTTTCGGCGAATCGCCGCGCGACACGCTGCGTCGCGCAGGCGGCTGAGCGTCGGTTCAGCATCCGGGTCAAACGACCGACGCCAGGCGGCGTCCGTTTTCAGATGCTGCGGTGCCAAAACCAGATAGCCGACCTGTGGTCGGTGCTCCAGACTCTGCCGATCCAGACGCGACAGCCTCATCGCCAAACGCGCACCCCCATCGACCGGAGACACCTCATGAGAGCACCTCGCCTGAAATTGAACTATGCCGTCACTGCGCTGATCGCCGGCTTGCTGGTCTCAGCACCTCGCATCGCTTCGGCCCAGGACGCCGCGCCGGCAGCGCTTGAGCGGGTCGTGATCACGGCCGAGAAGCGGCTGACGCTGGTCGACGCGACGCCCGAAGCCGTGACCGCATTGAGCGGCGCCAAGCTCGCCGAGACCGGCGTCACCGACCTGGCCGGCGTGGCGACGCTGGTGCCCAACATGTCGTTCACTTCGGTCTACGGCGCATCGCAGCCCTTCATCCGTGGCATCGGCAACATCTTTTTCACAGCCGGCGGCGACCCCGGCGTGGCGATGTACGCCGACGGCAGCTACCTCTCGGACCAGACCTCTTCGAACGCCAGCCTGTTCGACCTGCAGCGGGTCGAGGTGCTGCGCGGGCCGCAGGGCGCGCTCTACGGCCGCAACGCCACCGGTGGCGCAGTGAACCTGATCTCAGCCAAACCGACCGACAGCTTCAAGGCAAGGGTCGGCGTGTTGTTCGGCGACCATGGCCGCAAGGAGTCCGAAGGCTTTGTCTCGGGGCCGCTGGGTCAGAGCTCGACCAGCGCGCGGCTGTCCTACCAGCTCAAGAGCCTGGACGGTTACACCAACAACCCGCTGGCGGGCAAGACCTACGACTCGGTGCTGCCGGGCGGGCCGAGCACGGTCGGGCCGGGCCGGCTCGATGACCTGGCCACGCAGTCACTGCGCTTGCAGACCGCAACCGACCTGGGCGGCGGCAGCAATCTGCGGCTGATCGCCGGCTACCACCGCGAGCATGACAACGGGCCCAGCCTGGTGCCGCTGGTCGACCCGGTGATGGTCTCGGGTCTGCTGTTTGGCGTCGTGCCCAGCAGCGACCCCCGAACCGCCAAGAGCCAGGGCGCGAGCAACCGGGTTGACGTCAACACGCTGCAAGCGATTTATGAACGGCCGATCGGCACCAACACGCTGACGCTGTCGGCGAGCTATCGCAAGAGCCGGACCGGGGTGTTCGTCGACGGTGACGCGACCGAGGCGCTGTCGGCAGGCACGCGCTTCACCACCGCCAGCACCGACCGCAGCATCGACGCCCACCTGGCGTCCGACGACACCGGCCGCTTGCAGTGGCTGGTCGGCGCCACCCACCTGCAGTTCGACCAGCAGCAAGACATCCAGGTCCAGTCCAAGGTGCCGCTCGGCTTCCTGCAGCCCGGCGCGGCGATGAACATCCCGGTGCCGGTCGAGTTCTTGCTCGGCGGCCAGGTCCGGACCACGTCCTCGGCGGTCTATGCCGACCTGCGCTACGCGTTCTCGCCGACGCTGGCGCTGCAAGGTGGGCTGCGGGTCAACCGCGACGAGAAGACCGCCACCGAGTACCAGACCGTCGCCGCTTTCGGCCTGAACGGCAGCGCCAAGCCGGCCGCCGCCTGGTCAAGCGTGCCGGGCAGTCTTGCGCTGGAATGGAAGATCAGCCCCGACAGCCTGGCCTACGGCAAGCTGTCGCACGGCTTCAAGTCGGGCGCGATCAACCTGGGCAATCTGCAGCCCGCCGCGGTCAAGCCCGAGACTGTGACGAGCTTTGAGCTCGGCGCCAAGACCTCGTTCCTCGACAAGCGTGGCGCTTTGGCTGCCGCGATGTTCACCAGCCAATACCGTGACATGCAGGTGTCGCAGGTCGGGCTGGCGTCGGTGATCCTGACCAACGCCTCGGCCGCCAAGATCAATGGCCTGGAGGTCGAGCTGCAGCTGCGCCCGGTGCCGGCCTGGACGCTGGGCCTGAATGTCGGGCTGATGGATCCGACCTACACCGATTTCGTCAACACCAACCTGCGCGCGCAGCCCGCTGTCGGACCGGTCTCGGTCAATGGCCGCCAACTCGCCAATGTCTCGCGTGCCCAGGCCGGCCTGAACGCCGAGTGGACCCAGTCCTTGGGGGCGTACAAGACCTCGCTGCGCGCCGACTATGTCTGGCGCGACAAGTTCTATTTCACCGAGTTCAACACCGCCGATGCGATGCAGGGCGCTTACGGCCTGCTCAACCTGTCGGCCACGCTGAGGCCGGCTGCCGGTGCGTGGAAGCTTTACGCCCAGCTCAAGAACGCGACCAACACCACCGCGCTGACCAACATGCTCATCGCCTCGCCGATCTTGCTGTCGGCGCGGTCTGTGGGCTACAACCCGCCGCGCAGCTTCGGCGTCGGCGCGACGTTTGACTTTTAAGACGAGCCGCACCATGGCAAGTCCACAAGCACAGGCTTTTTTGGCACAAGTACGGACCTATCAGGCAGCGGTGCTGGGGTCTTCTGCGGCACCTCCCACATTGGAAGAAATGCGGGCAGGTTCTGAAGCCGTGATGGAAACAGTAGGCGCGATGCCAGAGGACGTCGCCATCGCGCAAGCCGATGTCAAGGGCTTGTCGGCGTTGTGGCTGCGGCCCAAGGGTGCGCGAGAAGATTCAGTCGTTTTGTACTTTCACGGCGGTGGCTATGTGGTGCAAAGTGCACATTCACACCGCAAGCTGGCGGCGCATCTTGCTGTGCAGAGTGGGCGCAACGTGCTCAGCGTGAACTACCGTCTGGCCCCCGAGCATCCTCACCCTGCCGCCGTCAACGATGCGCTGCTGGCTTATCGGTGGTTGCTGGAGCAGCGCTTCTCACCACCCCGGGTAGGTGTGGCGGGAGATTCTGCGGGCGGAGGCTTGACCATCGCGCTGCTTCTGGCCGCCAAGCGAGAGGGCTTGGCACAACCCGGTGGCGCCGTGGTGTTTTCACCGTGGGTTGACCTGGAAGGAACGGGTGGATCCATGGAGTCCAAGGCCGCGGCAGACCTGATGGTGAGCCGCGACGCATTGATCGGTATGGCCGCCCTGTTTTTGTCTGGCGCATCGCCTCGCGACCCGCTGGCGGCACCGTTGTATGGCGACTTGGCAGGCTTGGCCCCTCTTTGCATCCAAGTCGGCGGCGATGAGACCTTGCTCGACGACGCCACTCGATTGGCGACGCGCGCAGCACATGCTGGCGTGTCGGTGCGCCTACAGGTATTTCCAGAAATGCAGCATGTCTTTCAAGCCGGTGCAGGCGTGATACCTGAAGCAGACGATGCGCTTGCTCAAGCCGGCGCCTGGTTCCAAGAAGTCTTGCGTTAAAGCGCTTCGCCTGTCGGGGCAGGTCCGTCGGGGAGGGCCGGACTGTTCTGACACTTTCGACTTCAACGCCATCAGGAGTTCCCCGTCCATGACCGACCCCATTCACGTCCAGGGCCAGTGTCAGCCCCGCTTTGAAGCATTGCGCCAGCTGTTCGCCGCCAACATCGCCAGTGGTGCCGACCTCGGCGCGTCGCTGGCCGTGACGATAGACGGCGAGTTCGTCGTCGACCTCTGGGGTGGCTGGGCCGATGAAGCCCGCACCCGGCCCTGGGCCGCCGACACGGTCACCAACGTCTGGTCGACGACAAAGATGATGACTTCGTTGACCGCGCTGCTGTTGGTCGACCGGGGCCAACTCGATCTCGACGCGCCGGTGGCACGCTACTGGCCCGAGTTCGGCGCCGCCGGCAAAGGCGGCATCCAGGTGCGCCACTTGATGTCTTACAACTCGGGCGTGTCGGGTTGGGCGCAGCCGGTGACGATGGCCGACCTGTGCGACCGCGAGAAGACCACCGCGCTGCTGGCTGCGCAAGCGCCCTGGTGGCAGCCGGGCAGCGGCTCGGGCTACCACGCGCTGAACTACGGCCACCTGGTTGGCGAGGTCGTACGACGCATCACCGGTCAGAGCTTGGGCGCCTTTTTTTCGCAGCAGATCGCCCAGCCGCTCGGTGCCGACTTTCACATCGGCCTGCCGGTGTCCGAATTCGGTAGGGTCTCCAATGTCGTGCCGCCGCCGCCCTTGCCTTTCGACTTCAGCGCGCTGGACCCGGCCAGCGTGATGTTCAAGACCTTGAGCAACCCGCTGCCCGACGCCAGTGCGAGTTGGACCGACGGCTGGCGCCAGGCCGAGATCGGCGCGGCCAACGGCCAAGGCAATGCGCGATCAGCGGCGCGAATCCAGTCGGTGCTGGCTGGCGGCGGCGAGGTCGACGGCATCCGTTTGCTGTCGCAGCGAACGATAGACAAGATCTTCGAAGTCCAGAGCCACGGCGTCGACCTGGTGCTGGGCTTGCCGATCAAGATGGGCGTGGGTTACGGCCTGCCGATACCCGAGTTGCCCTATATCCCCGACGGCAAAGTCTGCTTCTGGGGTGGCTGGGGCGGGTCGCTGGTGATCGTCGACTGCGACCGCCGCATGACCTTCTCTTACGTGATGAACAAGATGGCACCCGGCGTGATGGGCGGCGAGAACGTCGCGGGATTGGCCGCCTGCGCCTATGCGGCCTTGAACTGAGCCGCGCCGTAGTCGCGCGGCCTCGCGTGCGATCATCTCCGGATGATCCAGCTGCACTACTTCCCCGGCAACGCCAGCATGACGCCGCACCTGTTGCTGCGTGAGCTGGGCCTTGACTTCGAACTCGCTTATGTGGACCGCGCCGCTGGCGCACACAAGCGCGCCGACTACCTGGCGCTGAACCCGAACGGGTTGATCCCGGTGCTGGTCGACGGCGACCTGGTGCTCTACGAGACCGCGGCGATCGTGCTGCACCTGGTCGACTGCCACCCTGCCGCCGGTCTGGCGCCGCCGCCGGGCAGCGTCGAGCGGGCCGAGTTCTACAAGTGGCTGCTGTGGATGTCGAGCACGGTACAGGCCACGATGCCGCTGTACTTCTACAGCGACCGATTTGTCCTGCCAGGCAACGCGGCGGGCGCGGCCGAGGTCAAGGCCATGGCCGAGATCCGGTTCGACGCGCTGATGGACCAGCTCGATGCCCAGCTCGCGGCCAGCGGCGGGCCTTGGATGCTGGGCCAGCGCTACAGCGCGCTCGACCCCTATGCCTTCATGCTCAGCCGCTGGACTCGCGGGATGGGCCGGCCGGCCCGCACGCTGGCGCACATCGGACCCTTCCTCGACCGCATGCTCGAGCGACCGGCGGTTCAGGCGATGCTCGAGGCCGAAGGCCTGCAGGCGCCGTTCGTCTGAAAGTCGCACCCACCGCGGCCCTTGGCTTCGAAAGACCCGATGACCCGCGAACTCGCCCTGGCGCTGGACGCCGCCGATCCGCTCGCGCCGTTGCGCGACCAATTCCATCTGCCGCAAGGCGGCGGCCAGATCTACCTCGACGGCAACTCGCTGGGGCTGTTGCCGCGCGCTGCCGCGGCGCGGGTGCAACAGGTGATCGGCCAGGAGTGGGGCGAGGGCTTGATCGGCAGCTGGAATTCGGCCGGCTGGATGGCGATGCCGTCGCGCATCGGCGACAAGATCGCCTCGCTGCTGGGCGCCGGTCCGGGTGAGCTGGTGGTGGCCGATTCGACCTCGGTCAACCTGTTCAAGCTGCTCAGCGCCGCGCTCGCGATCCAGCGCCAGGACGCGCCGGCGCGCCGGGTGGTCGTCAGCGAGCGCAGCAACTTCCCGACCGACCTCTACATCGCGCAGTCGCTGTGCCGAGAACAAGGCTGCAGCCTGAAGCTGGTCGACTCGCCCGGGCAGATCGCCGAGGCCTTGGGCGCCGACACGGCGGTGTTGATGCTCACGCAGGTCAACTACCGCAGCGGCCGCTTGCACGACATGGCCGCGCTCAACGCAGCAGCCCACGCCGCTGGTGCGCTCACGCTGTGGGACCTGGCGCATTCAGCCGGCGCGCTGCCCGTCGCGCTGAACGCCGACGGTGCCGACTTCGCCGTGGGCTGCGGCTACAAATTCCTCAACGGCGGTCCTGGCGCGCCGGCGTTTGCCTGGGTTCGGCCGGCGCTGATCGATCGCTGCGTGCAGCCGCTGTCGGGCTGGCTGGGCCACGCAGCGCCGTTCGACTTCGCCACCGACTACCGGCCGGCGCCGGGGATCACCCGGATGATCTGCGGCACGCCGCCGGTGCTGTCGCTGGCCGCGCTGGAATGCGGCGTCGATACCTTGCTCGCCGCCGAACCGCTGGGCGGCATGACCGCGCTGCGCGCCAAGTCGCTGGCGCTGACCCGGCTGTTCATAGCCCGGGTGGCCGAGCGCTGCGCCGGCCATGGCCTGTTGCTGGCCTCGCCCGACGCCGATGCGCAACGTGGCAGCCAGGTCAGCCTGGTGTTCGACCCGACCAGCGAAGCCTGCGGCGCGGCCTATGCGGTGGTGCAGGCGCTGATCGAGCGAGGCGTGGTCGGCGACTTCCGCGCTGGCAGCCTGGTCGGCAGCGCGCAGGATCGTGCCGACATCCTGCGCTTTGGCGTTGCGCCGCTCTACACCCGCTTCGTCGATGTCTGGGATGCGGCCGAGCGGCTTGGCGCTGTGCTGGCTGGCGGCGAGTGGCGGCAAGCCCGTCACAGCCTGCGCGCCGGGGTGACCTGAGCGCTCGAGAAGGCATCGGATGCGCGCCCTGAAGCGCTGACACAGCCCCGACGGGCCTAGACTTGATGACTTTTCAGCCATCCAACCACTTTGCCGGAGACTGCCATGGGCGCGCCACAAGCTTTCACCAACCCCACCGCCGTGGGCCACTTCATCGCCGGCCGCCAACGGCCCGGGGCGAGCGGCCGCCAGCAAGCGGTCTACAACCCCAGCACCGGCCAGGTGGCGCGCCAAGTTGCGCTGGCGTCGACCGACGAGGTCAACGCTGCAGTGGCCGCAGCGCTGGCCGCGCAACCGGCCTGGGGCGACATGCCGCCGATCCGGCGCGCCCGCGTGCTCAACAACTTCCTGCAGCTGCTCAACCAGCACCGCGACACCTTGGCAGCGATGATCAGCGCCGAGCACGGCAAGGTCTTCACCGACGCGCAGGGCGAGGTCTCTCGCGGCATCGACATCGTCGAATTCGCCTGCGGTGCGCCGCAGTTGCTCAAGGGTGATTTCACCGACCAGGTCTCGACCGGCATCGACAACCACACGCTGCGCCAGCCGCTGGGCGTGGTCGCTGGCATCACGCCGTTCAACTTCCCCTGCATGGTGCCGCTGTGGATGTTCCCGATCGCGCTGGCCGCGGGCAACGCATTCATCTTGAAGCCCAGCGAACGCGACCCGAGCTGCGCGATGTTCATGGCCGAGCTGCTCCAGCAGGCGGGCCTGCCCGACGGTTTGTTCAACGTGGTGCAGGGCGACAAGGTCGCGGTCGACGCGCTGCTCGTTCACCCCGACGTCAAGGCGGTGAGCTTCGTCGGTTCGACGCCGATCGCCCAGTACATCTACGAGACCGGCGCCCACCACGGCAAGCGGGTGCAGGCGCTGGGCGGCGCCAAGAACCATCTGGTCGTGATGCCCGACGCCGACGTCGAGCAGGCGGTGGACGCGCTGGTCGGCGCGGCCTACGGCTCGGCCGGCGAGCGCTGCATGGCGATCTCGGTGGCGGTGCTGGTGGGTGACATCGCCGACACCATTGTTGAGAAAGTTGCGGCGCGCGCCCGCAGCCTCAAGGTGACGGACCCGATGGACCTGGCGGCCGAGATGGGGCCTATCGTCACGCAACAGGCCAAGGACCGGATCGAAGGCTATATCGGCATCGGCGTCGAGGAAGGCGCCAAGCTGGTGGTCGATGGCCGTGGCCTCAAGGTGCCGGGGCTCGAAGCTGGTTTCTTCACCGGCGGCTCGCTGTTCGACCATGCCACGCCTGCGATGCGCATTTATCAGGAAGAGATCTTCGGCCCGGTGCTGGTGTGCGTGCGGGTGCCCGACTTCGCCAGCGCGGTCAAGCTGATCAATGACCACGAATACGGCAACGGCGTGTCGCTCTACACCAGCGACGGCGGCATCGCGCGCGAGTTCTCGCGTCGGGTGCAGGTCGGCATGGTCGGCATCAACGTGCCGATCCCGGTGCCGATGGCCTGGCACGGTTTCGGCGGCTGGAAGCGCAGCCTGTTCGGCGACATGCATGCCTACGGCGAAGAGGGCGTGCGTTTCTACACCAAGCAAAAGAGCGTGATGCAGCGCTGGCCCGACGCGACACCCAAGGGCGCTGAGTTCGGTTTTCCGACGTCCAAATAAGGCCGTTGCCGGGCGCGGGTTGGGGCATTCGGCGCTTGAAAACCCCTGAAATTCGGCTGAATTCGGGAGGCCCAGCCGATTTGACGGTATAATTATCGACCCGCTTGATCCGGGTCTGTGCATGACATGGCGCCGAAACTGAACAAGCAAACTGAACAAGCGCTGCGATCCTGAAGCGGCCCGCGTTCAGGCGTTTGCGAATTCGTTTGCCATATCGACAGGTTTGATTTGTCGGTGTCGATTGGAATAGATCTTTTGTTCTGGTTGATGGACCCAAAGTGCGTGGGTGTTTCACGTCGATGTCGGTGCCCAGAGCGTTTGCTTTGGGCGATCGACGCCCCGATCCGGCCTCGCTTGACCCGCCGCTCCCTTCGACCCTCCCGTTCAGGAATCGCATGACAGCCAAGAAGATCCCCTCCACTTCGGTCACGACCCCTGACACGGAAGCCGCAGTGCCTGGCCAGGCCGCAACGGCCAAGAAAGCCGGCAAGCCGGCTACGCCCAAGAGCGCTGGCGTACAAAGCGTCGACCAAGCTGCGGCCAAGCCTGCCGCAAAACCTGCGGCCAAAGCGGTTGCCAAAGTGGAGCCTAAAGCTGCGGCCAAGTCGGCACCCAAGGCTGAGCCCAAAGCTACGCCCAAGCCGGCGGTCAAAGCCGCAGCCAAGACGGCCCCCAAAGCCGCTGGCAAAGCTGCGCCCAAGCCGGCCCTCAAGGCGGTGGACCTGATCGTTGACGCTGACATCGATCTGCTGCTCGACGCCGACGATGAGATCGAAGAACTCGAGATCGAGGTCAAGATCACCGAGGTGATCGAGGTTGCCGAGTCCGCTGACCCGGCGGTCCAGGCCAAGCCGCTGCGCATGAAGGTGCCCAAGTCCAAGCAGCGCGCGCTGATCCGCGAGTTCGGGCTGGATGTCTCGGCGCTGACCGATGAGGAAGCCGAGAAGCGGCGCCTGGACCTGAAGGCGCTGGTGACGATTGGCAAGACCCGGGGCTACCTGACCCAGCAGGAGATCACCGACCACCTGCCTGAGAAGTTGGTCGACGCCGAGGTGATCGAGGCGATCATCAAGATGCTCAACGACATGGGCATCGCGGTCTACGAGCAGGCGCCTGATGCCGCCACCTTGCTGGTGGCTGGCGGTGGCGGCACCACGGCTTCGGACGAAGACGCCGAGGAGGCGGTTGAATCCGCGTTGTCGACGGTCGATTCCGAGTTCGGCCGCACCACCGACCCGGTCCGGATGTACATGCGCGAGATGGGCTCTTTCGAGTTGCTCACCCGCGAAGGCGAGATCGAGATCGCCAAGCGCATTGAAGGCGGCCGCCAGGTCACGATGTTGGCGGTGTCGGCCTTGCCGTCGATCATGGCCGAGGTCCTGGCCTTCGGCGACAAGATCGCCAGCGGCGAGACCAGCATCTCGGACGTCGTCGACGGTTTCGTCGTCGCCGACGAGGCCGACGACTACGTCGCTGAAGAAGACGTCGACTCGTTTGACGACAGCGAGGACGACGGCGACGGCAGCAGCGACAGCCGGGCGATGACGCGCCGGCTCGAGGAGATGCGGGTCTCGGCGCTCGAGCGCTTTGCTGCGATGCGGCTGAGCTTCGACAAGCTGCGCAAGGCTTTCGACAAGCACGGCTACGGCTCGCCCGAGTACCAGGCCGCGCAGCAGACGCTGAGCGACCAGATGATGACGGTGCGCTTCACGGTCAAGACCATCGACCGGCTGTGCGCGGTGCTGCGTTCGCAGGTCGAGCATGTGCGCAAGTACGAGCGCGAGATCCGCAAGATCGCGGTCGACCGCTGCGGCATGCCGCAACAGCATTTCATCGACAAGTTCCCGCCCAATGTGCTCAACCTGGGCTGGGTCGAGGCCGAGGCCTCGGCTGGCAAGGCCTATAGCGCGTCGCTGGGCCGCAACATCCCGGCCATCCAGGAGCTGCAGTCCAAGCTGATCGACATCCAGCTCAAGGCCGTGATCCCGCTCGAAGAGCTCAAGGCGATCAACAAGAAGATGAACGAGGGCGAGCGCGCATCGCTCGACGCCAAGAAAGAGATGATCGAGGCCAACCTGCGGTTGGTGATCTCGATCGCCAAGAAGTACACCAACCGCGGCATGCAGTTCCTCGACCTGATCCAGGAAGGCAATGTCGGTTTGATGAAAGCGGTCGAGAAGTTCGAATACCGCCGCGGCTTCAAGTTCTCGACCTACGCCACTTGGTGGATCCGCCAGGCCGTCACGCGCGCGATCGCCGACCAGGCCCGCACGATCCGGGTGCCGGTGCACATGATCGAGTCGATCAACAAGATCAACCGGGTCAGCCGGGCGCATCTGCAGGAGTTCGGCTTCGAGCCCGACGCCGCGACGATCGCCGAGAAGCTCGACCTGACGGTCGACAAGGTGCGGCAGATCATGAAGATCGCCAAGGAGCCGGTCTCGCTGGAAGTGCCGGTCGGCGACGACGGCGACACCACGCTGGGCGATTTCATCGAGGACAAGTACAACGTCGCGCCAATGGATGCAGCGATGCAGTCCAACCTGCGCGCCGTCGTCAGCGAACTGCTCGACGGCCTGACCGCACGCGAGGCCAAGGTGCTGCGCATGCGCTTTGGCATCGACATGAGCAGCGACCACACGCTCGAGGAAGTCGGCAAGCAGTTCGACGTGACGCGCGAACGGATCCGTCAGATCGAGGCCAAGGCGATGCGCAAGCTCAAGCACCCGAGCCGGGCCGACAAGATCCGGATGTACGCCGAGACGCTGTGAGGCTTGCCGCCGCCTAGCGCGTCAGGCTTGGCGGCGCGGTTTTCAGCGCAGCGCGGACCAACGCGAAAGCGCTGTGCAACTGGGTCGCTGCCGCACTGTCGAGCTGGACTGGGCGGCGCAGCGACCCTAGGCGATAGGCCTCAAAGCCCTGGCCCCGGATCGCGAAGACGATGCTGTTGCTGAGCTCGCCGTCGTTGACGATCAGGATGTCGCCGAAGCTGCGCCGGATCCGGTCGAGAAAGATCTCGTAGCGCGGATGGCCGTGGTGCAGGTTGATCACCAGCACCCCGCCGGGTTGCAGCATCTCTGCGCAGTCGTCGTAAAAGCGCTGCGAGCACAGCCGGGCCGGCTGGCCCTGGTCGTCGAAACCGTCGACCAGCAGCACATCGCGCGGCGTGACCGAATGGCGGACGAAGAGCGCGCCGTCGCCGCGCAGCACGTTGAATCGCTCACTGTCGGGCGGCACGCAGAACTCGTCGCGCAGCGCCAGCACATGCGGGTTGATCTCGGCCACCTGGATCTGCGCCTGCGGCAGGTAGCGGTGGCAGAACTTGGCCAGCGATCCGCCGCCCAGCCCGACCATCGCGATCTGGCGCGGCTTGGGCTGGAACAGCAGGAAGCCCATCATCGTTCGCGTGTAACCCAGATCCAGCGCATCCGGGTCACCGACCTGCATCCGGCTCTGGATCTCACGAATCGAGAAATACAGGCCCTTGTCACCGCCACTGTCATGGATGAAGGGCACGACATGCGCGGTTGAAGCGGGGCGGTCGGACATGGGATGGACTCTAACGCGTTGGCCGGTGTGACCGATCTTGGCTGCGCCGGTTTCATGCCCAAGCGGCCAGGCCTAGGCCCGCGGAGTCGCGGTTGTGATAGGTCCGAGCCGGCCGGGCCGCGACACTGCGCGCCCATGACGATCACCGCCCCCATCCTGTTGCTGGCCGATGCCAGCGCTGCCGCACCGCTGGTGTCCGCCCTCAAGACCCAGGCCCCCGAACTCGAGCTGCTGGCCCACAGCCGCGACCTCGACGACGCCGCGCTGGCCGACGTCGAAGTCGTGCTGGGCTGGCGTTTTCCGGCCCAGCTGGCCGGCCGACTGCCGGCGCTGCGATGGGTCTGCTCGATGGCCGCAGGGGTCGATAAGCTGCTGGTGCCCGACCTCGCACCTGGCGTGGTGGTCTCGCGGGTGGTCGACCCTGGCCAGGCGCTGGGCATCGCCCAGTATGTCGTGGCGATGGCGATGAGCCATGTCCGGCAACTGCCGCTCTATGCTGCACAGCAGCAAGAGCGGCAATGGCGGCGCCATCCGATGGGTGCCGCCCGTTTGCGCGTGGCGGTGCTGGGCTGGGGCGAGATCGGGCGCGAGATCGGCCGGGTGATGCAGGCTTTGGGATTCGAGGTCAGCGGCTGGCGCAGCAACAGCGGTCCGCTGCACGAGCTGCTGGCGCGCAGCGAGATCGTCGTCAACGCATTGCCGCTGACCACACAGACCGAAGGCTTGCTCGACGCTGCGGCGCTGGCAGCGATGCCACGCGGCGCCTACCTGATCAACATCGCCCGAGGCCAGCACCTGGTCGAGGCCGACCTGATCGCCGCCGTGCGCAGCGGCCACCTGGCTGGCGCAGCGCTCGACGTGCAGATGGTCGAGCCCATGCTCGCCGACGACCCGCTGTGGTCGGAGCCCGGCATCACGATCACGCCGCACATCGCTGGGCAATCCTTGCCCGACACGGTGGCGTCGCAGTTCATCGCCGGCCTGCGTTGCCTGCAGCGCGGCTCGCCGCTGCCCAACGCGGTGGACCGCTCGCTCGGCTATTGACAGCCCGACGACAGCCCGACAACGGCGTCGGCCCGATCAGCCCGCCAGCGCGACGATCTGCGCCAGCGGCAGTGCGCCCGACTGGCGCCTGATCTCTGCGCCGGCCTGCAGCCGCACCAGCGTCGGGATGCTGCGAATCGCAAACTTGGCCGAGGCCTGCGGGCTGTCGTCGCTGTTGACCTTGACCAGCAGCGCCCGGCCCTTGAGCTTGCGCGCTGCGGCTTCGAACTGCGGCGCCATTTGACGACAAGGGCCGCACCAAGGCGCCCAGAAATCGACCAGCACCGGTAGCGTGGTCTGGCGCACGAAGGCGTCGAAGTTCAGGTCGCTGAGCTCGACCGGCCGGCCGTCGAGCAAAGCACGGTGGCAACGGCCGCAATCGGGATCGTCAGCCAGCCGGTCAGCGGGCAGGCGGTTGACAGCGCCACAGTGAGCGCAGGCGATGTGATGAAGTTCCATGGGCTTCAACTGGGTACAGCGCCAGGGTTTTCAAGCCCGACCCGCCCAGCGCTGCAGCGCTGGGCGGGCCAGCGGATTGCCGCATCGCAAGGACGCTGCGGTGCCGCAGCGCAAGCCCCGGTTTCGGGCATCGCGTGGCCTGCAAGCAACGCCTACACTGCGGCTTAGAAAAGGCTGCCAGGGAGGCGCCAACATCAGCACGATTTGTCGGATGCAAAGGCGATCATGATGACCCGCAGACCAGATCCCAGCCCCGCCGACGCTGCGAGCCCTGCCGCGGCGGTCGACGAGACGGCTTCGCCTGCCGAGCCGCCTCCATCGCCGGCGAAATTCCCGGTGATCGGTATCGGCGCTTCGGCAGGTGGTTTGGCGGCCTTCGAGGCTTTTTTCTCCGGCATGCCCGCTGACGCCGACACCGGCATGGCCTTCGTGCTGGTCCAGCACCTGGCGCCTGATCACAAGAGCTTGCTCGGCGAACTGGTGCGGCGTTATACCCGGATGCAGGTTTTCGAGGTCGAGGACGGCATGGTGGTGCAGCCCAACTGCACTTACATCATCCCGCCCAACCGAGACATGGCATTCATCAACGGGCGCTTGCAGTTGCTCGAGCCCGCGGCGCCGCGGGGTCAGCGCCTGCCGGTCGATTTCTTCTTCCGCTCACTGGCCCAGGACCAGCGTGAGCGCGCGATCGGCATCGTGCTCTCGGGCACCGGCAGCGACGGCACGCTGGGCGCGCGCGCGATCAAGGGCGAGGCCGGCATGGTGATGGCGCAAAAGCCCGAGTCGACCGAGTTCGACGGCATGCCGCGCAGCACGATCGCCGCCGGCGTGGTCGACTATGTGCTGCCGCCCGCCGAGATGCCGGCCCAGTTGATCGCTTACGCCATCCATGCCTATGGCAAGCTGCCTCGGTTGTTGGCACCTTCTGCGCCGCAGGCCGAGAACGCGATGCAGAAGATCTTCGTGCTGCTGCGGGCCCAGACCGGCCATGATTTTTCGCAGTACAAGCCCAGCACGATCGAGCGCCGCATCGCCAGGCGCATGGCAGTGCACCAGATCGAAGCGATCGACAGCTACGTCAAGTACCTGCAGCAGACCCCGGTCGAGGTGCATGCGCTGTTTCGCGACATGCTGATCGGCGTGACCAGTTTTTTTCGCGATCCCGAGGCTTTCCAGGCGCTCAAGGACCAGGGCCTGCCCAAGTTGTTTGCCGGTAAGCCGCCGGGCAGCGTGATCCGGGTCTGGTCGGCGGGTTGCTCGACGGGCGAGGAAGCCTATTCGATCGCGATCCTGTTTCAGGAGCTGGTCGAGACGCTGGGCCAGAACTGCACCGCGCAGGTCTTTGCCACCGACATCGACAGCCAGGCGGTGGCCAGCGCCCGGGCAGGGCTGTTTCCGCTCAGTGTCGCGGCTGACATCACGCCCGAGCGGCTGGCGCGGTTTTTTACCCCAGAGGCTGACGCCAAGGGCTACCGGATCCACAAAGGCATCCGCGACATGCTGGTGTTCTCCGAGCAGGACTTGATCAAAGACCCGCCGTTTTCCAAACTCGACCTGATCAGCTGCCGCAACCTGTTGATCTACCTGAACGTGGAGCTGCAGCAAAAACTCATACCGCTGTTCCATTACGCGCTCAATCCGGGTGGGTTGCTGCTGCTCGGCAACTCCGAGGGCATCGGTGATTTTGGCGAGCTGTTCACGGTGCTCGACCGCTCGGCCAAGCTGTACCAGCGCAAAGAGGGTTTTCAGAGCTCGCAGCGACTCGCGTTGGCGCGCTTCGCGCCGATGTTGCCGGGGATGGGGTCGAAACCCCTGTCCGGCAGCGCCAGGTCTGGTGCACCGGCCAAGCGGCCACTGCGCGAGCTGGTCGAGCAAGCGCTGCTGCAGCAAGTGGTGCCCGCGGCCGCACTGGTCAGCGGCCAGGGTGACATCCTGTACCTGCACGGCCACACCGGCTTGTTCCTGGAGCCCGCGCCTGGCGAAGCTGGCGTCAACAACATCCTGAAGATGGCGCGCGAAGGATTGAAACCCGCGCTGACCACCGGGCTGCGCCAGGCTGTCATCAGCCAGCAAGCGGTGCGAAGCCCGAATCTGCGGGTCAAGACGAACGGCCAGTTCAGCGGGGTCAAGCTGGACATCATGCCGGTGGTCAACGCTGCGGCATCGGCGTCTGAGACCTTGCTCTACCTGGTGACCTTCGAGCTGGTGCAGGCTCCGGACGCCCCGGCTCCGGACGCCCCGGCTCCGGACGCCCCGGCTCCGGACGCCCCGGCTCCGGACGCCCCGGTCGATGCCAGGATCGCAGCGCTGCAGCAGGAGCTGCGCGCCAAAGACGAGTTTCTGCAGACCAGCCGCGAAGAGCTCGAGAGCGCCAACGAAGAGCTCAAGTCGGCCAACGAAGAGATGCAGTCGGTCAACGAAGAGTTGCAGTCGACCAACGAGGAGCTCGAGACCTCGAAGGAGGAGCTGCAGTCGGTCGCTGAGGAACTGTCGACCGTCAACGTCGAATTGCAGTCCAAGGTGCTGGACCTGTCGCGGGTCAACAACGACATGAACAACCTGCTGGCCGGCACCGGTATCGCCACCGTGTTTGTCGACCACCAGCTGCGATTGCTGCGATTCACGCCAGCGGCGACCCAGGTGATCAACCTGATCCTCAGCGACATCGGCCGGCCAATCGGTCACATCGTGTCGAACCTGGCAGGCTATGACAGCCTGGTGGCCGACATCCGCGGCGTGCTCGACACGCTGGTGACCAAGGAGACCGCGGTGCAGACCCAGGCCGGCCTGTGGTTCCTGCTGCGAATCCTGCCGTACCGAACGCTGGACAACGTGATCGAAGGCGCGGTGATCACCTTTGTCGAGATCAGCGTCTTGCGCCGCACGCAGGATGAGTTGCGCGAGGCCAACCAGCAGTTGCTGCGCATGGCGGTGGTGGTGCGCGATGCCAACGACGCGATCACCGTGATCGATCTGTCCGGCCGCATCCTGGCCTGGAACCCGGCCGCGACGCGGATCTATGGCTGGACCGAGGCCGAGGCCTTGCAACTGAGCAATGTCGACCGGGTCCCGGCAGCGGAGCGCCAGAACATCGCAGCCCGGCTGCGCGAGCTGATCCAGGCGCGAACGCTGGTGCCTTACCGGGACCAGCGCCTGACCAAGGACGGCGAGGTGATCGATGTGTGGATCACCGCCACCGCGCTGCTCAACGAGCATGGCGAGGTCTACGCGGTCGCGACCACCGAGCGCTTGATCGCATCGCCGGGCGCCACAGGCCAGGCAGACCGGGCATGAGCGCCAAGCACGCGGCGCACCTCCACGAGGCCGGCGCGACGCTGCGCCAGCGCGCCGAGGCCGAATTCCGGCAGCGGGCCGCAGCCACCGAGCTGCCGCAGTCGGCCGAAGCCCTGCAGCGATTGCTGCACGAGTTGCAGGTCCACCAGATCGAGCTTGAGATGCAGAACCAGGAACTGCGCCAAGCACAGGCCGAGCTGGAGGCTGCGCGGGCGCGCTATTTCGACCTCTATGACCTGGCGCCGGTGGGCTACTGCAGCCTCGACGGGCGAGGGCTGGTCTCGCAAGCCAACCTCAGCGCAGCGGCGATGCTCGGGCTGCCCCGAGGCGCGCTGATCAGGCTGCCGTTCACGCGCTTCGTCCACAGGCCAGACCAGGATGGCTATTACCTGTTTCGCAAACAACTGTTGCAAAGCGGCCAGCCGAAGTCTTGGGAGCTGCGGCTGCTCGGGCCGCAGAGTCTGCCGTTCTGGGCCCAGCTCTCGGCCAGCCCCGAGCACGACGAGCCCGAGGCGATGCGCATCGTGCTCAGCGACATCAGCGCCCGCAAGCAGGCCGAGGCCGAGCTGCACAAGCTGTCGCTGGCGGTCGAGCAAAGCCCGGAGAACGTCGTCATCACCGACATCCATGCCCGGATCGAATATGTCAACCAGGCTTTTGTCCGCAACACCGGCTACAGCCGCGCCGAGGCCATAGGCCAGAACCCGGCGCGCTTGCTGGCCTCTGGCAAGACGCCGCCCGAGCGCAGTGTGGCGATGTGGCTGGCGCTCAAGAGCGGTCAGGGCTGGCAGGGCGAGTTCATCAACCGGCGCAAGGACGGCAGCGAGTACATCGAGTCGGCCACCATCACGCCGCTGCGCCAGCCCGATGGCACGATCAGCCATTTTGTGTCGCTGCAACAAGACGTCTCGGCGCAGAGGCGGCTGCAAGCCGAGCTGTCCGCGCACAGGCACCGGCTCGAAGAACTGGTCGCCAGCCGCACTGCGGAGTTGGTCACTGCGCGCGCGCAGGCCGAGGAGGCGAACCGTGCCAAAAGCGCTTTTCTGGCCAACATGAGCCATGAGATCCGCACGCCGATGAACGCGATCATCGGTCTGAACCACATGCTGCGACGCTCGGGCACGACGCCGGAGCAAGCGGCGCGGCTGGACCGTATCGACCGCGCCGGCCAACACCTGATGGCCATCATCAGCGATATCCTCGACCTGTCCAAGATCGAGGCCGGCGGCTTGCAGCTCGAGCGCACCGATTTCGAATTCGGCGACGTGATGGCCAGCGTGCAGTCCTTCATCACCGAAGCAGCCCAGGAAAAAGGGCTGGCGATCGTGGTCGATGTCGACGATGTGCCGGACTGGTTGTGCGGCGACCCGACGCGTTTGCGCCAAGCCTTGCTCAACTACGCCAGCAACGCGGTGAAGTTCACCGACTCGGGCTCGATCAGCCTGCGCGCCAAGCTGCTGCAAGACGACGAAGACGGCCTGCTGCTGCGTTTGTCGGTCGAGGACAGCGGCGTTGGCGTCGCGCCCGAGCAGATGCCCAGGCTGTTTCATGCTTTTGAGCAGGCCGATGCCTCGACCACGCGCCGCTACGGCGGCACCGGTCTGGGGTTGGCGATCACCCGGCGACTGGCGCAGCTGATGGGTGGCGAGGCCGGCGCCCAGAGCCAGCCAGGGCAAGGCAGCTGTTTCTGGTTCACCGCAAGACTGCAGCGCGGCCAGGGTGCGATGCCAGCGGTCGGGTCCGCGCCAGCCCACAGCGCCAGGCTGGACGGCGCCCATGTGCTGCTGGCAGAAGACAACGAGGTCAACCGCGAAATTGCGCTCGAGTGGCTGAACAGCCTGGGGCTGGTGGTCGATGTCGCGGTCGACGGCCAGCAAGCGCTGGCGCTGGCCCGCGGCCGGGTCTACGACCTGGTGCTGATGGACATGCAGATGCCGGTGATGGATGGCTTGCAAGCCACCCGCGCGATCCGCGAATTGCCGGGCTGGCAAGCGGTGCCCATCCTGGCGCTGACCGCCAACGCCTTTGACCAGGACCGCCAGGCCTGCGAGGCCGCCGGCATGAACGGCTTCATCACCAAACCGGTCGACCCGAAAGCGCTGCACGCGATCTTGTTGAAGTGGTTGCGTGCCGGCAGCCCGGCGCCCGCCGACCCGCCGGCCGGCCCTGCGCCCCAGTTGGACGCCAAGACCCAAGCCACGCTGGCCCGGCTCGCGGCGCTGCCGGGCTTCAAGCTCGCGCGCGGATTGGCGCTGTTGCGCGGCAAGACCGACCAGTACCTCGACCTGCTGCGCGGTTTCGCCGAGTCGCATGCCCACGACATGGCCAAGTTGGCGGCCAGCCTGGCCGCCGGCGACACAGACGCGGCCGAGCATCTGCTGCACAGCCTGAAGGGCACGGCAGGCGTGTTCGGCGCCGACCACGTGGCGACGCTGGCGCAGCAGCTGACCCTGTCCTTGCGCGCCGACCCGGGCAGCGAGGCCGTGCGCAGCGCGATGGCCGCGATCGAGAGCGAGTTGCTGGCCTTGGCTGCAGTGCTGCCCTCCGACGCGACGGCAGGCTCTGACTCGACCGGGGTCAGCGCCGGATGAAGTCGACGATGGCCTGCGCCACCTCAGCGCCCTTGTCTTCTTGCAGAAAATGGCCGGCCCCGCGCGTGACCGCGTGCGGCTGGCCTTGTGCGCCAGGCACGAGTTGCTGCCAGATCCGGTGGCCGCCGCGGGTCACCGGGTCGCGGTTGGAGAACAGCGTCAGGAAAGGCTTGTCCCAGCGCTTGAAGAACTCCCAGGCGCGCTCGTTGTTCTCGCGCTCGGGGTCGTCGGGCCGGGTCGGCACAAAGCCCGGAAACAATCTGGCCGCGATGCGGTGTCTGCGGGTCGGAAAAGGCGCGTCGTAAGCCGCGAGCTCTTGCGGCGTCAACCCCTGGGCGCAGCCCGCCTTGACGATGCGGCCGATCGGAAACCAGGGCGAGAAGCGCGCGAAAGCGCGCCAGACCTTGAACGCGAAAGGGATTGGGCTGGTGCCGGTCGGCAGGCCGCCGTTGGCCAGCACGATGCGGTCGAAACGCTGCGGCGCATCGACCACCATGCGCAGCCCGATCAGCGATCCCCAGTCCTGGCAGAACAGCGTGATGCGGCGCAAGTCATTGGCAGCCAGCCAGGCGTTCATCCAGCGCACATGGTTGGCGTAGCTGTAGTCGCTCGGCCGGGCCGGTTTGTCGGAGCGGCCAAAGCCGACCAGATCGGGCGCGACCACGCGAAAGCCGGCTGCTACCAGCACCGGGATCATCTTGCGGTACAGGAAAGACCAGGTCGGCTCGCCGTGCATCAGCAGCACGACGGGTGCGTCGCGCGGGCCTTCGTCGATGTGCGCCACGCGCAGCCCTCCCACCTGCGTGTAGTGCGGCGTGTA
>CAMCTC010000067.1 GCA_945878355.1 Bordetella parapertussis
ATCAAGGAGCGCGTTGCAAAACAAAAGCCAGTTGACAAGTTCAGCATGCGCATCCTTTTGAATGAAGCCTTGACTAGATTGCAGAACTTGCCGGAAATCGTTCGAGGCTTCTTTCGCCATCCAGAGTGCGCTACGCTTGTGTGAACTAAATTATTTTACTGCTTAGTAACGGATGGCCTGAATTGCGTCCATCGCAATGGGTAGTCGCTGGCCATGAAGGCCAATTGATGCTTCGTTTGACATGAATAGCTGATTTCTCTTAAGTGCACGGGTCCAACCGACTGGCCAGACCCGCTCCAACCTCCAACACAGCCCCACCACTTGCTGGGGATCTTCATCGCAATAATTGCATCATTCGCAATGATGCATTGAATGCTACTTGACCTGCAGTTGCTGATGCAAGCAAAATTTGCATCATGACAATTGGTGCAAATATTTCGTGTTCGCCGTTGGTGTCGGTAGCTGCCGTTACGGGGGGCTATCCGTTTCGCGGCCCTGTGCCCGAGATCCCCGGTGGGCCCTTACGCGTCGTGCAGATGAAGGACTTGGCCGCCAACGCGGGTGTTGACTGGCCCGGCACCGTCAGTACCGAGCTGCCCGGCAAGCGCCCTCCCGACCTGCTGCGCGCAGGTGATGTTCTGGTGCTGGTGCGCGGTGCCCGCAACCCGGCCGTGTACCTGGGCGACGTACCGTGTGCCGCCGTCAGCTCGCTGCACTTCTTCCTGCTTCGGCTCGCCGCAGAATCAAAGCTGCTGGCTGAATTCCTGGCTTGGCAGATCAACCAAGAGCCCGCCCAGCGCTACCTGGCGCAGAACGCCGCAGGCACCGATCAGCGCAGCATTCGCCGCGCCGTACTCGAAGCTTTGCCCGTGGTCGTTCCACCCTTGCCCACCCAACAAACGATGCTTGAACTGGCCCGAGCTGCCCGCCGCGAGCACGACGTGCTCACCGGCCTCATAGACACCCGCCAGCGTGAACTGCAGGCCGTAGCTCGCAGCATGCTTGAAGCGCCCCAGCCATGAAGACCGCCGAATGAACGACATCACCCCCATCAGCCAGCAAAGCATCAACGACGCCGTCTGGTCGGCCTGCGACACCTTCCGCGGCACGGTCGACCCCAGCGTCTACAAGGACTACGTCCTGACGATGCTGTTCCTGAAATACGTCTCCGACGTCTGGCAAGACCACTACGACCAGTACCGGGCGCAGTACGGCGACCATCCCGACCTGATCAAGGAGATGCTGCGCAACGAGCGCTTTGTGCTGCCCGAGGACGCCAGCTTCTACGCCCTGCATGCGCAGAGGCATGCGCCCGGCAACGGCGAGCGCATCGACAAGGCGCTGCATGCCATTGAAGACGCCAACATCACCAAGTTGCGCGATGTATTCCAGGACATCAGCTTCAACTCCAACAAGCTGGGCGACGAGCAGCAGAAGAACGACATCCTGCGCAACCTGCTCGACAGGTTTTCCGCAACCGAGCTGAACCTGCGTCCCAGCCGCGTCGGCACGCTCGATGTGATCGGCAACGCCTATGAATTCCTGATCAAGAACTTTGCCTCCACCAGCGGGAAAAAGGCCGGTGAGTTCTACACACCGCCCGAGGTGTCGCAGCTGATGGCCCTGCTGATGGCGCCGCGCGAGGGCGACGAGATCAGCGACCCGGCCTGCGGCTCAGGCTCGTTGCTGATGAAGTGTGGCCGGCTGGTGCGCGAGCAGCATGGCTCGCGCAAGTACGCACTGTTTGGGCAAGAGGCCATCGGCAGCACCTGGGCGTTGGCCAAGATGAACATGTTCCTGCACGGCGAGGACAACCACCGCATCGAGTGGGGCGACACCATCCGCAACCCCAAGCTGCTGAACAACGACGGCACGCTCAAGCACTTCGACATCGTGGTGGCCAACCCGCCTTTCAGCCTGGAGCAGTGGGGCGTCGAGAGCGCCGAGCGTGACCAGCACAGCCGCTTCCGCCGCGGCCTGCCGCCACGTACCAAGGGCGACTACGCCTTCATCCTGCACATGGTCGAAACCATGAAGCCCGGCAGCGGGCGCATGGCGGTGGTGGTGCCGCACGGCGTGCTGTTCCGCGGCGCGGCCGAAGGCCGCATCCGGCGCCAGCTGATCGAGGAAAACCTGCTCGACACTGTCATCGGCCTGCCCGAAAAACTGTTCTACGGCACCGGCATCCCGGCGGCCATCCTGGTGTTTCGCAAGCGCAAGGCCGACGACAAGGTGCTGTTCATCGACGCCAGCCGAGATTTCGAATCGGGCAAGAACCAGAACCTGCTGCGACCGCAAGATTTGGAGCGCGCCCTGGCCACCGCACGGGCGCGCCAGAGCGTCGAGAAATACGCCTACCTGGCCAGCCCCGCCGAGATCGCCGAGAACGAGTTCAACCTCAACATCCCGCGCTACGTCGACACCTTCGAAGAGCAGGAAGAAATCGACCTGGTGGCCGTGCGGCGCGAGCGCGAGCAGCTCAAGGCCGAACTGGCCCAGCTGGAAGTGAAGATGGCCGGCTATCTGAAAGAGCTGGGCTATGAGTGAAGGCCCGGGCCGCGGCCGCCAACCGCCCGACACCGGCCCGGCAGGCCTGGCGCCCACAGAGTTCCTGCTCTACGAGTCGGACGACGGCCAGACCCGGGTCGAGGTGCGCCTGGCCGGCGAGTCGGTCTGGCTCAGCCTGCTGCAGCTGAGCGAGCTGTTCGGCCGCGACAAATCGGTCATCTCGCGCCACCTTAAAAACCTATTTGACGAGGGCGAACTGGGCCGGGATTCAGTTGTTGCAAATCATGCAACAACTGCCGCCGACGGCAAGGTCTACAAGGTCGAGCACTTCAACCTCGATGTGATCATTTCGGTGGGCTACCGGGTCAGGTCGCAGCGCGGCGTGCAGTTCCGCATCTGGGCCACCCAGCGGCTGCGTGAATACCTGATCAAGGGTTTCACGATGGACGACGAGCGGCTCAAGGCCGCTGGCGGCGGGCGCTACTTCGAAGAGTTGCTGGCGCGCATCCGCGACATCCGCAGCTCCGAAAAGATGTTCTGGCGCAAGGTGCTGGAGATCTATGCCACCAGCATCGACTACAACCCGCAGGCCGACACCTCGCAGCAGTTTTTCGCCACCCTGCAGAACAAGATGCACTGGGCCGCGCACGGCCACACCGCCGCCGAGATCATCCAGGCGCGGGCCAATGCCGACCAGCCCAACATGGGCCTGACCAACTGGCCCGGCTCCCGCCCGCGCAAGGCCGATGTCGAGGTGGCCAAAAACTACCTGAGCAGCGACGAGCTGGACGTGCTGAACCGCATCGTCAACTTCTACCTCGAATTTGCCGAGCTGCAGGCCTTGAACCGGCGGCCGATGACGATGTTGTCGTGGGTAAACAAGCTGGACGACTTTCTGCGGCTATCGGAGCGCGACATCCTGACCCATGCCGGTCGCGTGAGCAACGACACCGCGCTGAAGAAGGCCCACCTGGAATATGAGAAATATCGACAGGCGCAGCTGATGAAGCCTAGTGCGGTCGAGCAGCATTTCACCGAGGCCATCGTGAAGACCAAGCGGCTGGAGAAGACCCACAAGGTGAAGCCGAAATGAGCGGAGATCTCAACTGCCGGCTCGGAGATCTGTTCGAAAGCCGCCGCGAGAAAGGGCGCGCCGGGTTACCACTGCTATCAGTCACCATGAATGATGGACTGGTAGACCGCGACGACTTGGAACGCAGGCAAGACACCAGCCTTTCCCCGGAAGAACACCTGCTCGTCAAGCCTGGCGATTGTTAGCGACGGTGCAAATCCGCTTCTAAACGCTGGCGAGGAAGCGGTTTTGCAAGATTGGCGGCAGAAGGGCTGACCGATGTCTCAGCTGACGAAGGGGTCGCCCTGGCCTGACGCAGGCGTGTCCCGGAGCGACTTCGATTGACGAACCCTTGTCGTACCCACGCAGGCATCTCGGCGGCGCAGCTAGGGCAGACCCAAGGCGTTTGGGCGACATCAACCGCAGGCAAACGCTCCACGTTGGGAAAAAGACTGCTTGGGAGGACGGGTGTTACGCCCCACGCCAATCGGCATAAGTTGACCCAGGCTGTTCAGGGTTGACAGTCGCGCTGTTTTTTCGGCGGAACGTTTGCCGTAGAGAGTGCGCAACAAAGGGCGCTCCATAACGGTGCGTGTAGTGCCTGGCGATGGCGCGAGCGGCGCCATGGGAGTGGTGTGTCGATGTCGCCGAGGTACGACCTGCAGAGGCGCCAAGAAGGACGCCGCCAGGTTTGAAGCTGGCGGCGTTGGTGGTGGGGGTGGCGGTCGTTTCAGAAGGGGGGATCGAAGAGGTCGAGGTTGTCGTCCGGGCTGCCGCTATCGGTGCAGCAAAGGTCCTGGTAGAAGCGATGGATCTGGTCGCCGTAGCGCGCCTCGAAGAGGTCAAGCAGGTGGTGGATGAAGTCGTGGATGTGCACGACGGCGTCGTCGCTGAGCCTGGGCATGGGGATGGCGCCGGAGTCGAGGCATTTGGCGGCCAGGGGTTTGGGGGCTGCGTTCATTGAATCTCCGTGATGGCTTGTTGCACGATCTCGTCGGGCAGGTGGCTGAGAGCTTTGAGCATGGCCAGGCGCATGGCTGTGCACAGGATGCGACCGGCCTGCCGAGGCAAGCCCTTGGAGGCCTGACGCAGGAGCTCCATACCCGAGTCCGCCATCAATGCCTGCTGGGAGCCGGCGGCCTTGAGGGCATGCTGGATGAGAAGCTTGAAGCGCTCGCGCTCGATGATGGGCTTGAGTGCGACGCGGACCTGGACGCGGCTGTAGAGCGCCGCGTACGGCGCGCGCTCCAGGGTCTGCGCCAGAGCCGGGTGGCCCACCAGCCAGACGCTGATGAGGTCGCGCGAGTCGAAGGCGAAGTTCAGGAATGCGGGGAAGTCGCGGAAGAACTCGGGCGGCAGGTTCTGCGCCTCGTCGATGATCCACACGGGGGTGAGCTGCTTGGTATCGACGAGTTCGTGGATGCGCTGCTTGATGTCGCGCCACAGCTGCGCGCGGCGGTAGCTGGGCTCCAGGCCCAGGGCGCGAGCCAGACCGCGGTAGATGTCGACGCGCCCGAAGTCGGTCTCGGCTTGATAGAGCACCAGGAAGCGATGCGGGTTCAGGGTTTTGGTGATGTTGCGCAGCGCGGCGGTCTTGCCCACGCCGGGCTCGCCGGTGAGCAGGCCGATGCCGGGCGATTGCAGCAACCAGCCGAAGCGCTGCTGCAAGTGCGCCAGCGCGCCGTCATCCCAGGGCTCGGTGAGTTCCTTGCCCAGTGGGGGGTGCCGCAGGCCGAAGTGCTCGAGATACATCTCAGCCCTCCTTGTTCTTGCCGTGGTGCTTGGCGTGTGCAAGCTCGACGAGGTTTGGGCCGGTGCGCTCGCCGGTGGTCATCTGCGCGGGCTCGGGCTTGCGCCGAACGCGTTTGAGGTTGGCGAGCTTGTCCAGCGCGGTGGCCTGGCCCAGCGACAGCCCGGCGGCGTCCTCGACGCCGAGGACTTTGCCGGCGTGCGGGTCCACGACGAGCCGGACGGTCTTGCCCGACAACTCGTAGGGCACCTCGAAGCGCTGGCCGAGATAGGACACCGTGCCGTCCTTGCGCACGAAGCGGCTGATGCGATGATGGAACACGGCGTCGAGCTGCGCGGCCTTGGTGCCCAGGCTGCGGATTTTTGGCAAGTCACGCTGGTAGCGCGCAAGCGGGGTCAGACCATCCAGGCTGCTGTGCACGGTCTGGTGGTACACCTGCTCGAGCCAGGCCCACAAGCGTGCGTTGAGCTCGTCCAGATCGGCGATGCGCCGCTCGTCGAGCTCGCTGAGAAACTGGTCGCGGCACGTTCTGTGCCAGCGTTCGAGCTTGCCCTTGGCAACCGCAGTCAACTGCACGTGAACTGACCGACCAGCCGCAAAGCTTCGAGGTCACGCACCCGTTCCATCCGCTGTTGGGCAAGGTCTTCGCGCTGGCCGATCGGCGACGGACCTGGGGCGAGGACCGCGTCTATTACCACGATGACACAGGTGCGCTATGCCGCATGCGCGCCGAATGGACGAGCTTGGCCCCGGTGGACCCGTTTGTAGTGACATCGGCCGGCCGATGCGATCTGCGAATGCGCGACCTGCTGGAGCTGGTTGAATTCGTCGAGCATTGGCGCGCGAGCGGTGGGGGCAAGAAGCGGGGTCGGAGGGCTGCCAAGGCGTCAACCGAATAACGCCCAAAAAGTAAAGATAAATACGCCCAAATGACCACCTCCTTGGTTCCCTCCACGACGTTCCAAGAGGACGTACTCCTCGTCAATGACGTCAATTTTTCGGTTACGATTAGGCGATAGCCAAGCTGGCGCTGATTGTTGAAAAGAAGCTTGACGACAGCAAGGTATGGGCGTAATCTACTTTACCAATGACCAAGCCTTCTGCCCCCACCAAGAAGCACCTGGCCCTCAGCGAGAACGGGACCATCAATGCCCACGCTGAGGCGGTCCAGGACGCGGCATTTGTCGGTAGCGACTTCTTCGACCCGCACGACCTGGTGCAGGTGCGCTACGAGATGCTTCGCCGCGTCAATAGCGAGGGCCTTTCGGTCACGCAAGCCGTTGCGCGCTTCGGCGTCACGCGCCCGACCTTCTACAAGGCGCAGGCCGACTTCGGGCGGGACGGCCTGCCCGGACTGTTGCCGGCCAAACGAGGCCCTCACGGGCCGCACAAGCTCACCCAAGATGTGATGCGGTTCGTGGAGCAAGAACTCCACACGCAGCCCGATCTAGATGGCCCAGCGCTGGTCGAACGCATACAGCGCGAACTGGGCTTGACCGTGCATCGCCGCACAGTGGAACGCGCACTGGTACGTTCGAAAAAAAAACGGCGCTGAGTCCTTCATCCACACCGATCGATGGTCGCGTTGCCGTGGAACGGTACGAAGCCTTGCGGCGCGTCGTGATGGCGCCACAGGCCGAGAGCAACGCCGACGTGCGCGGGCTTGCGACGCTGCTGCGCAAAGGCGTCGCGGCCTGGATGCAGAGCGTCAGCGTGTCGCACTCCGGTTCAAGTGCAGAGCAGGCGCAGAAAAAGGGTTTTGACCGCTCGCCCGTGAGGATGCCGACTGCACGGGAGACAACGGGGATGGAGTCATTGCTGATCAACATCCTGGCGGCAATGATGTCGGCCAACACCGTGGAGGTCCGCAGGTGAACACTGAAGCGAGTTCGAAAGTCCAAGCCCGGCATCTGAGCCGCAACGCCTACCTTTACGTCCGCCAATCCACGCTGCGGCAGGTGTTCGAGAACACGGAGAGCACTCTGCGTCAGTATGCGCTGCAGCAGCGCGCGGTGGCGCTCGGATGGCGTGCCGAACAGATACAGGTGATCGATTCAGACCTGGGCCGCTCGGGGGCCACAGCGGTCGATCGCGAGGGCTTCCAGCGCCTGGTTACTGAGGTCGGCCTTGGGCGGGCGGGAATTGTCATGGGACTTGAAGTCTCCCGCCTGGCGCGCAACTCGATGGACTGGCACCGCTTGCTCGAGATCTGCGCATTGGCCGATACGCTGATCTTGGACGAGGACGGCGTGTACGACCCGGCGCACTTCAACGACCGCTTGCTCCTAGGCCTGAAGGGCACGATGAGTGAGGCCGAGCTGCATGTGCTCAAGGCCCGACTGCGAGGGGGCATCTTGAACAAGGCGCGTCGCGGCGAGCTGCAAATGCGCCAGCCCATCGGACTCGTACATGACGCCCAGGGTCGGGTGTGCCTGGATCCCGATATGCGCATCCAGGACAGCGTTCGCATGTTGCTTTGCACCTTCGAGCGCACGGGCTCGGCCAGTGCCACGGTCAAGGCATTCCGGCAGCAGGGCTTGCTGTTCCCGCGGCAGGCGGTCAAAGGACCTCGGCACGGTGAGATCCTGTGGTCGGCGCTCACACACGGACGTACCTTGTTCGTGCTGCATAACCCTGCATATGCAGGTGCATTCACCTTCGGAAGAACGCGGCAACGCAAGATGCCGGACGGCAGCACGATCAACAAACACCTGCCGACGGCCGAGTGGACAACGCTGATCCGCGATGCGCATCAGGGCTACATCAGTTGGGAGCAGTACGAACGCAACCTCAAGCGCCTGGGTGACAACGCCCAGGCGTACAACGAGGGTCGCGAGCGAGGCGCTCCTCGTGAGGGACCAGCGCTGTTGCAGGGCTTGGCCATATGCGCAATCTGCAATGCACGCATGACCGTGCGCTACCACCATAACAACCAAAAAACCTGGCCGTCTTATATCTGCCAACACGCGGGCATCCAGACGGCCACGCCAATCTGCCAGTCGATCAGCGGCGGCGGTCTTGACGAGGCGATAGGCAAATTGCTGGTCGAGTTGGTCACGCCCAGGTCCCTAGAGCTCGCCGTGCAAGTGCAAGCCGAAGTCGAGTCGCGCAACGTCGAGCACGACATGCTACGCCGCCAGGAGGTCGAGCGCGCGCGTTACGAATGCGATCTCGCACGTCGACGCTACATGCAGGTGGACCCCGACAACCGGCTGGTGGCCGACTCTCTGGAGGCCGAGTGGAACGAAAAGCTTCGTGCGCATGAGCAAGCCAGCGAGCGTTACAAGGAGCAGCGCAAAGCGGATGTGGCGGGCATCAACGACAAGCAGCGCGCGAGCATCATCAACCTGGCCAAGGACTTCCCGCGCCTATGGAACGACCCACGAACACCCGACCGTGAGCGCAAGCGCATGGCGCGCCTGCTCATCACCGACATTACCTTGCTCAAGGGCGCCGACATCACTGCACATGTCCGCTTCAATGGCGGCACAACGAGAACGCTCCACCTGGAGTTGCCCAAGCGGGCGTGGGAACTGCGCCAGACTCCGGGCTCACTGGTCGAGCGGGTCGACAAACTGCTGGAGTCTGGCTCCGACCCCGAGGTCGCGCGCGAGCTCAATCGCCTGGGCATTCGCTCTGGATGGGGACATGAATTCAACCGAGCTATCGTGCGCAGAATCCGTGAAGCGCACGACCTAAAGGGTCACTACGAGCGGCTGCGTGCCCAAGGCATGCTAAGTCAAGAGGAGCTGGCCCTGCACATGGATGTGACTGTCGACACGATCAAGCGATGGCGACGTGCGGGCTTGCTGCGTCACCACCGCTATGGCGGTCGCGGCGAGTGTCTGTACGAGGTTCCCGATGCAGATTCGCCCGTCAAGCATCGGCCACAGAGCAGGACTGCCGACCCGATGTCGGCATGAAAGCGGGCAAGTTCCAACCAATCCACCCATGAAGGTGCACTATGCAACACACTCCTTGCTGGTCGGAGAAAAAGGCCTGCAAAAAATTAGGTGGATGCCCAGGCGCGCGCAGACCCCTTGCATCGTGCGGGCACGGTATGCGGCGCCGTTGTCGACGACCAACTTGATGGGTACCCCCCTGCGCAAGAGCGCTTGCTTGAGCACGCCCTCGACATCGAGCGCCGTCTCGCCCAGGCAGAACGCGCTGTGGGCGACCAGGCGCGAGGCATCGTCCATCAAGGACACGAGATAGGTCTTGCGCAGTTGGCCCTTGACGATGACCCGCGGGCCATGCATCACGTCGCCGTACCAGATCGACCCCGCGAACTCGGCATTGAAGCTGCGCTTCTCCTCGGGGCTTGCTGGCCCACCGGGGAGCTTGGACAAGCCGCTGGCGTGCAGCAAGCGGTGAATCGCCGAGCGCGACAGGCTGTGCTTGGCGACCAGTCCGGCCGATTCGAGCAGACGCAGGAGTTGGCGAATCGAGCGACGGGGATTGTCTCGCTTGGCCGCCAGGATCGCCTCCTGGATCTCGGGCGCGATCTTGGACTTGCCACGATCGGTGCGGGCCTTGGGCACCAGACCGGCGATGCCCTGCGTGCGCCACGCGTAGTACCAAGCCTGAATGGTCTTCTCGCCGAGATGGCGGCGTTGCGTGCCGGGCATGGCGTACTCGCGGGTGGCGAGCTCGCGAGTGAGTTGCTGCAGCTCACCGTGCTCGAGCCGCTCGCGGCTGACGATGGGGCCCAGTACGGACAGGCGAAACAATGCCTTCGGGTCGATCTCGTTCATCAAACTCACCTCCAGTTGTTGGGAGTTCGATGAGACCCAAGATCGGGGTCTGGCGGAAGACTGCAAAGTGTGTGGGGTCCCCGCCCGGGCGGGGACCAGGCTGTCTCCTGGCGCTTCAGGGTCGGGGTATCACGGGACGATCAGCTCCCGATCGACCCATGCCATGGCCTGTGCCAGCGACATGCTGTCGATCACGTGGTGCCAGAAAGCGTTGTGGTCGCAGATCCGTCCCAGTTCAGGAAATCGGCTGCGCAGGACGAAGGCAAAGCCATCGCCACGCTCCTTGAGCCAGTCCCGCCAACGCACCACCGTGCGCAGGGCACGACCGGTGCCATCGCTGCAGCCGCCCAGCGACACGCCGCTGAGCAACAGCACCAACACGACCTGCTGCAAGGCCCAGCAATACCAACGCCGTGGCGACATGAACAGCGGCAGCCGGGAGCACGTGCGGACGCACTTGCGGCACAGGTAGCGAAGCACCGGAACCAGTTCGCGCGTCTCGCCGCCGGTGCACCACTCACCCTTGCGGAAGTAGCAGCCATGCCGCCACAGTCCGCCAACGCCGCAGCCCGGACAGGCCTGTGGCCGGTAGACATCAGGGTCCGTCTGCGCGATGGCGGCCAGGTGCTGGGCGAGCGTGGGGATACTTGCTACGATGCGGTGCATAGGTCGGTCTCGATTGTTCGCGTGTGTCTTCGTAAACCCACGATAACAAAGGAGTACCGGCCTATCTTGCTTGTGCAGCGTCCCAGCCTAAAACCGGCTCTGTTCTCACGAACGACCTGAAAAGATCCGAGACATCGGCGTACCGATCAGCCTCGGACTTCGGCGGACGTAACAACGGGTGCCGCGGTCGGCGCTAGCGGCGAACCCTGATGCGTCACAGGGTCGGTGTCCGTTTCGCCCGGAGCACATCGATCCTTCTGCCGCAAACGCCACCGCCGCGTTCACTCGATATGGTGGATTCGCCCAGCATCGCCGGACTGATACCGCTCGCCAGCGGCGCGCTGAGCTTCAACGCGTGCCGCGATGGAGCAGGTTTGATCGCAATAGATCTGGCCTCGGTCACATCGGCTGCAGAGCACGGTGCGCTCGCTGCAACGGGCACACAGAAACATGCGGCCGACCGATTCCATACAGAGCCTCCTCTTCATCGACGATTGTCCGCTTCGGATGGCCGATGGCAGTTGACGGGCACCCTCGCCAAAAACGACACATCACCGGCGAATAGTGGCGGGTTTACACCGGCGCCAACAATCTGCCGGCGGATTCAAGAACCGCGCGGCGGAAGCCGACCCGCGTCAAAATTGAGCGAGAAACGACTTACGCCATCTCGTCCTCTTCCACACCCCCTCTGAATTTCATAGGGATATCGATTTTGGGGATGGTCTTGAGCGCCTCAAATCGACGGTGCAGTTGCTCAGGGCGAATGTGGGTGTAGCGCTTCAGCGTGTTCCAGCTCGCATGGCCAGAAATAACCGCCACCTCTTCGATTTTCAGACCATGCCAAAACAGCATCGAGATTCCGGTGTGACGGAGGTCGTGGAAGCGAAGGTCCTTGATTGAAGGCAGGCCGGTCTCTGCGATTCGATCCCGAGCGCGCTCGAACGCCGATGAGACTGAGTCCATGTTGTGCGGAAACAGTCTTGCGTCCAGCTTTGGAATGGTCTCCAGAAGATTCCACGCTGGCTCTAGCAGCGGAACGATTTGGTCGTGGTACTCCTTTTTCTTCGGGTGCTTTACTTGGCGAAGAAGGATGGTGCGACGCTTGGTATCGATATTCTTCCACTCCATTTTTCCGAGCTCACCCAGGCGCCGAGGGCACGCCAAAGCGAAGTGGTAGATGGGGATCATGTCGATACTGGTTTGATGGTGCTGGTTTCGACGGGCGAATTCCTTCAGCAAAGCATCCTCTTCCTCCTGATCCACGCAGCGAATTCGCTTCTCTGACTTGGCGACCAGACCTTCCTTGTCCAGGTAGTACAGCGCCTGTTCCACAGCGGTGGTGTCCACCTCGATGCCGTAGGCGATTTTTGCGACGCCGAAGGCAGCTGAAATAGGGGAGAGGTCCGACTTGATCGTCGCCGGCACGACCCCGTCCTCGGTCTTCCTGCGTACCGCGTAGTCGATCAGGTGCTTTGAAGTCAGATCGCTGACCTTCAGCTTGCGGAACGCGTCGGCAATCTTTTGGTGGTTGTGGATCGTTGAACGGCCGAGCAGGGGCCGGTACTTGATCTGCGCCGCCAGGTGCATGTCCACCAGCTCTCCGACCGTGATCTTGCTCGCAGAGTGCTTGGCGGGGCCTTCCTTCTTAACTTTCGCTTCAAGCCTGTCACCCCAGCTCTTGGCCATCACTTCTGTTTCGAAGACCTTCGACTCTGAGAAAATCACTACTCCGCCTTGCTTGATGCGCACCTGCGCCAGGAACTTGTCGCCGCGTTTTTGGATGGATGGCATAAGGGTGGGATCTCCGGTGCAACTGGATGGATTTGTGTGGTGCAACTCTACCCGTTAGTTGCACAGAAGAGTTGACCTTTGGGAACTGAAATCCCCGAAAACGCCCGAAATGCAACTACGGCAGGGAGCAAGGAATGCATGAGAACTAAAGAAAATCAACAGCTTAGCGCTAATTTTTCACCTTGGCGGTTAAGTGTGGCTCCCATGCTCGACTGGACCGATAGGCATTGCCGATTTTTCCATCGCCTCATCAGCCGCCATACCAGGCTTTACACCGAGATGGTGACCACGGGTGCGCTGATGCATGGTGATTTGCCACGCCACCTCGATTTCGACGCCGCCGAACAGCCACTGGCGCTGCAACTTGGCGGCAGCGAACCCGACGATCTGGCAAGGTCGGCAAGATTGGCGCGGCAATGGGGTTACCAGGAGGTCAACCTCAACTGCGGTTGCCCCAGCGAGCGGGTGCAGCGCGGCGCATTCGGGGCCTGCCTGATGGCTGAACCGACCCTGGTTCGCGACAGCGTCAAGGCCATGCGCGATGTGTTGGGCAGCGATCTGGCGGTGACGGTCAAACACCGGATCGGCATTGACCGCATCGAGAGCTATGAATTTGTCCGAGACTTTGTCGGCACGGTGGCCGAGGGCGGCTGCGATGTGTTCATCGTCCACGCACGCAATGCTTGGTTGCAAGGCCTGAGCCCGAAAGAGAACCGCGAAGTGCCGCCGCTGCGCCATGAACTGGTGCACAGGCTGAAGCAGGAGTTCCCGCAGCTCACGGTCGTGGTCAACGGCGGCCTCACCACAGGCGCGCAGATCGCCGAGCAACTGGCGCAGGTCGACGGCGTGATGGTCGGGCGCGAGGCCTACCACCATCCTTGCCTGATGGCCGACTGGGACGCCAGGTTCTGGGGCGATGGCGTGGCGCCCGAGGTCGATGACGATTGGCGCATGGACTTGGAGCAGCGGATGCTGGCCTATATCGAGCGCATGCAGGCCCTTCAAGGCACGCCCTGGTCGCACATCATGCGCCACTTGCTGGGCCTGTGGAATGGCCAGCCCGGGGCTCGGCGCTGGCGTCAGGTCTGGAGCAATCACCGTCTCAAATCGCTGCCTGCTCGTGATGTCGCGCGCCTGGCTCATGCTGCGAGGCTCGGTCATCCTGCTGCAGGCGACCCGATCACTATCGAGGCCTCACTCGCGCAGCGAACGATGATGCCGATCCCGGAGAACGTATGAAAGAGCTTACCCGCCTCGGCACTCCCAACGGCCTGCTGGCCATCATCGGTGGCAGTGGCCTGTACGACCTGCCTGGACTGTCCGACACCGCCTGGGTGCGGGTCGACACGCCCTGGGGCGAGCCCTCGGACGAGGTCTTCACCGGGACGCTGGCCACTGCAGTCGGCCCGGCCAAGTTGGCCTTCCTGCCGCGCCACGGTCGAGGCCACCGGCTGCCGCCGTCGGCGCTGAACTACCGCGCCAACATCGCCGCACTCAAAGCCTTGGGCGCGACCGACGTGTTGTCACTCAGCGCGGTAGGTGGGCTGCGAGCCGATCTGCCGCCAGGCAGCTTTGTCGTGGTGGACCAGTTCATCGACCGCACGGTCGGGCGCGAGAGCTCATTCTTCGGCACCGGCCTGGTCGCCCATGTGTCGATGGCGCGGCCGGTATGCACCCGGTTGGGTAACCATGTGCAGGCTGCGCTGGCGGGCCTGGGTGTTCCGCATCAGCGAGGGGGCACTTACCTGGCGATGGAGGGTCCGCAGTTCAGCACGTTGGCCGAGTCGCAGCTCTACCGCAGTTGGAACTGCGATGTGATCGGCATGACGAACATGCCCGAGGCCAAGCTTGCCCGAGAGGCCGAGCTTTGCTATGCGACGGTAGCGATGGTCACCGATTTCGATTGCTGGCATCCGGCTCACGACGACGTCACGGTCGAGGCCATCGTCGCGGTGCTCAGCAGCAACGCTGACGCTGCGCGTGCGCTGGTGGCCCGTGGTGCGGCTGCGATTGCACACGATCCGCACGGCCCGGTCTGCGGTTGTCGGCGTTCGCTCGACCATGCCTTGATCACAGCGCCGGCTGCACGTGATCCGGACATGGTGCAGCGCTTGCGCGCTGTGGCCGGGCGGGTGTTGTGAAGGTTGACGGCCAGCACAGGCGCAGCCTATGGCCTTCGCCCGAGCGCGACGCGCTGTGGGTGATCGACCAGAGGGCGCTGCCGCATGCGCTGGCGATCAAGCGCTTGGACAGCGTGGGCCAAGTGCGCGCCGCGATCGCCGAGATGTGGGTGCGCGGTGCACCGCTGATCGGCGCGACCGCAGCTTACGGTATCGCGCTGCAGTGCAGCGCAGAGCCGGACGACGCAGCTTTGCGTCTAGCCCAGGTCTTGCTCGACGGTGCGCGGCCTACCGCCGTGAACCTGGCCTGGGCCACGCGCCGCATGCTCGCTGCGCTGCTGCCCTTGCCGCCGGACCAGCGTGCTGTGGCCGCCTGGTCACTGGCCGACGCGATCGCCGAGGAGGATGTTGCGGTGAACGCCGCAATCGGCCGTCACGGACTGGCCTTGATGCAGGCGCTCGCGGCCGCGCCCACCCGGCCCGGTGTTGCACCGGTGGCTGGGCGCTCGCTGAACGTGCTGACGCACTGCAATGCCGGTTGGTTGGCCACGGTGGACTGGGGTACGGCTCTGGCGCCGGTCTACCAGGCGCAGGCTGCAGGTCTGGCGGTGCATGTCTGGGTAGACGAGACCCGACCTCGAAACCAGGGCGCCAGCCTGACCGCTTGGGAACTGGGCCAGCAAGGGGTGGCTCACACGGTGATCGCCGACAACACTGGCGGGCATCTGATGCAACGTGGTCTTGTCGATCTGGTGATCGTTGGCGCCGACCGGGTCACCGCGCGGGGCGATGTTTGCAACAAGATCGGCACCTACCTCAAAGCGCTGGCAGCGCTAGACAACGGCGTGCCGTTCTATGTTGCGATGCCTTTTTCGACGCTGGACATGTCGATCCAGGATGGCTTGACCGAGATCGCGATCGAGCAGCGATCGCCGCGCGAGCTGACCCATGTCAGCGGCCGCGACGCGCTGGGTGCGATCACCGAAGTGCAACTGGTGCCCGATGGCAGTGCGGCGCTGAACCCGGCTTTTGACGTGACGCCGGCCCGGTTGGTCAGCGGGCTGATCACCGAGCATGGTGTGTTGGCGGCCGACGAGGCCGTGCTGCGAACAGCGGGACGACGCTGACCCAGGCTTCAAGCCGGCCGTGATGGCCAAGTCGCAAGCAGCAAGCCCAGCAGCGCCAAGGCCAGCGCGGCGAAGTGACCGACACCGACAGCTTCACCGAGGAACAGCACCCCGACCGCTGCAGCGGCCAGCGGCAGCATCACGGTGAAGATCCCCGCTTCTGGCGCAGGCACCCGGGCCAGCCCTTTCATCCACAGCCACACGGTGGCCACGCTGGCGGCCAACGCGTAGCCCACCAGCAGCGCCCAGATCGAGGCCTTGACGCTGCCAAAGTCGAAGCGCATTGCTTGCCAGAGTCCCAGCGGCGTCACGAGCGCCAGCCCCCACAGGTTGATCAGCGCACTGATCCGGCGTGGCGAAACGCTGCCGGTCAGGCGTTTGCCGATCACCACATAGGCCGCTTCGCAGAAGACAGCACCCAGCAGCAGCGCGTGGCCGGCCCAGGGTGCCCATGCTTGGGGCCATGCGGCGGGCCAGCCGTTGGCGGTCGACGGGGCTGCGCCGAACGCACTGCCGTCCTGCTCTGCCCTCGTCAACGCGAGTATCACGATACCCAGCGCCGCACAGGCGATCGCCAGCATGTTGCGTCGGCTGATGTGCTCACCCAAACAGCCGCGGCACAGCAGCGCCACCGCCGCCGGCATCGCCGCCATCACCACGCCGGCAGACAGCGCTGAGGTCAGTGCCACCCCCGAGAGCATGCAGATCGAAAACAGGAAATTACCGAGAAAACTCTCCCAGAACAACAGCCGCCGGTCGTGCGTGCTCAGCGGCGCCTCCCCTGGCGAGCGGCGAACCCAATGCATCATCGCGAGCGCAGCGATGCCGAAGCGCAGCCAAGCCAGCAGGAACACCGGCAGCGCGGCCACCAGCAGGCGCGAGGCACCAACATAGGTGCCCACCAACATCATGCTGGCGGCCAGGCAGGTATAGGCAAGATACGGCGGACGGTGGGCCCTCATCGACGCACCGCCACCTTGGCGTTCGAGCCCACCCTCAGCGCCACGGTCGTCCAAAGTCTCGGGCACCTGCCTGTGTCACTGACCTTCGATCCTTCGGGGACAGCGCGCCGCCAGCGTTGGGCAGGACTGGAGCTCATCAATGCGCGGCTGCATAGCGCTGCAATTCCCAATCGCTGACGTGGCGGGCATGTTCGTTGAACTCTACGCGCTTGAGATCGATGAACTGCTTGCAGAGCATTGGGCCAAGCGCCGCGGTGATCACCGGGTCGGCGTCCAACTCGTCCAGGGCTTGGCCCAGGCTTTGCGGCAGCAGCGCGATGCCGCGCCCAGCGATCTCGAATGGGCTGAGCTCGGTCAAGTCATCCTCGGTCGCTTCGGGCAAGGCCAGCGAATGCTCTATGCCGTCGATTCCGGCAGCGATCAGCGCAGCGCAGGCCAGGTAGGGATTGGCACTGGCGTCGGGCAATCGCCATTCAAAGCGGCCGCCCAGCGTGCGCAGCAGCGCTGTGCGGTTGTCGGGCCCATGCGTCACATGGGTGGGTGCCCAGCGAGCGAGCGAGATTGACCTGTCCAAGTTCAGGCGTTTATAGCTGTTGACGGTGGGGGCAGCCAAGGCACACAGGGCGGCCGAGTGCGACAGCACACCCGCGGCGAACTGTCGGCCCAGGGCTGAAAGCGGCTCTGTGGTGTCGACCGAGCCGTCGGCGCGATGCGCGACGAACAGGTTGCGTGCATTGTCATGTCGGTCATGAGGGTTGCCGGACCACATCGAGACGTGGATGTTCATGCCGCTGCCGGGTTGGTCGGCAAAGGGCTTGGGCATCATCGAAAACACCATGTCCTGGGCCTCAGCCAGCATGTGCGCCGCCTGCTTGAACAGCATCAAGTGGTCGGCGCTGGCCAGCACCTCGTAGGCGCCGAAATTGACTTCAAACTGGCCATGCGCGCCTCCATGGGCAAGCTGCAGCACGTCCAGGCCGCAAGCTTCAAGGGCTTGCTGCAGCGCCTGCAGATATCCGCGTTGTCGATGCAGGCTCCTCAAATCATGACTTGGATTGCTCAGCCGGTCGGCGTCGTCGGCCGGTAACCATTGGCCGGCGACGCACTTGAGCAGAAAGAATTCGGGTTCGATCGAGGTGCGCAAATGCCAACCCTTGGCAGCAAGTCTGGCGATCTGGCGGCGCAAGACCTGACGTGGACAGGCTTCGAAGGGTTCGTTGGCGACGAAGCCGTCACACACCACGCGTGCATAGCCCGGCATCCAAGGCAGGGCACGGGCCGTGCTGGCCGAACCTCGCGCCCAGTAGGCCGATCGTGGGCCGCTGCGCGGCAGGTCGCTGCCTGTGATGGACGGTCCGGAAAAGGCAGCGCCCTCGGTCAGCAAGTCATCCAGGTGAGCCAGCGGTACCAACTTACCCCGCGCCACACCGTGGATGTCTGTGAATTGAGCGATCAGCGTGTGCACGCCTTTGGCCGCAAGTTGCTCTCGAAGGTCCTTCATCTGGGTTCTCCCGCTTTTTGCAGTGCCCTGATTCTGATCTTTTGTCTAGAGGCTGCGCGCGGAAACCGCATGGTGAGGGCATTTGACGGACTGTTCTGGTCTGGGTAACCGCTTTGACCGCGCGTCGGGTGGGCCAGGGTCGCCGCAGAGCGTGGGCGACAGCCTGCTCAGGCCGAGTTGGCAGCGGCCTTGCGACGCTTTGAGCCGAGGGCGCCGCGCAAACCGTGGAGATTTGCCGGGCGCATCGCGCGGACCAGACCCTGACCCGCGCTGATGAAACCCATGCGCCGCCGCGCAAGCCAAGGTCTGGCCTGGCTTGCCGGGGCGCTACCGGGCTGGATCAGGCGTTGCGCCGAATCGCCCCACGCACGGTGTCAACCAGTTGGTCGATCTGGCCGCGTTCGATGATCAGCGGTGGCGACAGCGCCAAGGTGTCCCCTGTGGTGCGCAGCAGCACACCGCGCTCGTAGCAGTCGAGGAAGATGTTGAACGCGCGCTTGGCCGGCTCGCCCGGCAGCGAGGACAGCTCAATGCCACCGACCAAGCCGATGTTGCGGATGTCGATCACGTTGGGTTCTCCCCGCAGCGAGTGCACGGCATCGCCGAAATAGCCTTGCATCGCCGAGGCGCGTGTCAGCAAGCCCTCATCTTCGTAGGTGGCCAGCGTGCCCAGACCTGCTGCGCAGGCCAGCGGGTGGCTGGAGTAGGTGTAGCCGTGGAAGAACTCGATCAGATGCTCGGGGCCGTTCATGAAAGCATCGTGGATGCTCTGCTTGACGGCTACCGCCCCCATCGGCACGCTGCCGTTGGTCAGGCCCTTGGCCATCACGATCATGTCGGGGGTGACGCCAAAGGTCTGGGCCGCGAACGGGTTGCCGGTTCGGCCGAAACCGGTGATCACCTCGTCGAAGATCAACAGGATGCCGTGCTTGTCGCAGATCTCGCGCAGTTTGTTCAGGTAGCCCTTGGGCGGCACCAGCACGCCAGTTGATCCTGCCACCGGCTCGACGATCACGGCCGCAATCGTGCTGGGGTCGTGCAATGCGCACAAGCGTTCCAGATCCTCGGCGATCTCCGCGCCATGTTCGGGTTGACCGACCGAGAATGCGTTGCGAATGGGGTCATGGGTGTGGCGGATGTGGTCGACACCTGCCAGCATGGCGCCGAAATGCTTGCGGTTCGCGACCATGCCTCCGACCGATATGCCGCCGAAATTCACCCCGTGGTAGCCGCGTTCGCGGCCAATCAGCCGGGTGCGCTGGCCTTCGCCGCGCACGCGGTGGTAGGCCAGAGCCATCTTCAGCGCCGTCTCCACCGACTCGGAACCCGAGTTGGTGAAGAAGACCTTGTTCAGCCCCGCTGGTGTGAGCTTGGCCACTTTGTCGGCAAGCTCGAAGGCCTTCGGATGCGCCATCTGGAAAGGCGGTGCGAAATCCATCTCCGCCGCTTGGTCCTGGATCGCCTTGACGATCTTGGGTCTGCCATGGCCCGCGTTGACGCACCACAGGCCCGCCACGCCGTCTAGGATCTGGCGGCCATCGTCGGTCCAGTAATGCATGCCAGCGGCCTTGACGAACAGGCGCGGGTTCTTCTTGAACTGCCGGTTCGCGGTAAAGGGCATCCAGTAGGCGTCCATCTTCTGGCTGCCGGTGGCTTCGGCGGCTTGCATCAGGGCGGGGTCAACAGCTTTGTTCATGGAGGGCTCCTGTGGGTGCCGGACATGGAATGACGGCACGATTCAACGGCGTGAAATGGCAGTGTATGCAACTGGGCGCGCAATGTGTTCGCGTCTTGAGCCAGACAAGCGCTTGACGGCGCAATAACATGCGGTTTCATTGATGAAATTTGAAACTTCATGCCAAAAATCAACCAAGAGATGCAACTGGATGCGATTGACCGGCACATCCTGACGGAATTGCAACTGGACGGCAGGCTGTCCAACCAGGACTTGGCGCTGCGGGTGCATCTGTCGCCTTCGGCCTGTTTGCGACGGGTCAAGCTGCTCGAGGAGAGCGGGGTGATCGACCGCTATGTTGCCTTGCTCAATCCCAAGCGGGTGGGTCGCTACGGCACGAGCTACACGATCGTCAACCTCGAGAGCACGCAAGCGCAACAGCAGGAGGCCTTCGAACAGGCGGTGCGCGACACGCCGGAGATTCTGGACTGTTTCTATGTGGCGGGCGCGAATGACTATCTGCTTCGATTCGCGTTTCGTGACGCCGAGGACTTGGAACGCTTGCACGCGGAGGTGTTGCCGCGCCTGCCGGGGGTGTTGCGTTCGAATTCGATGCTGGTGCTGCGCACAGTGAAGAAGACCACCGCCTTGCCTTTGTAGTCAGCGGCAGTCTTGGCGCCGTTTTGCCAACGTCAAGCTCATGGCTCGACGCGAGCTTGCAGCTTCGCAGTTGACCGTGTCGCGATCTTTCACATCGGGAAAGCCCTATTTCGCAATGTGAAATTAGACTATGCTGCACCGCAGCACATCTTTTCACTTGGTCGTATGTCATTCCGCATCATGGAAAAATATTCGTAACATGTTGATTTGTATGTCAATAAAAATGTGTCTTCTATAAGACATAAGTCTCGTGATCTGCTCGGTGGGCCGTTACGCTTGATGAACTGACTCACCCACTTTGAACCCCAAGGAGCACTTCATGAGCACGTTGACCCGCGAGCAGCAAATCGCCGCCATCGAAAAAGACTGGGCCGAAAACCCGCGCTGGAAAGGCATCAAGCGCGGCTACACCGCCGCCGACGTGGTTCGTCTGCGCGGCTCTGTGCAGGTCGACCACACCTTGGCCAAGCGCGGTGCCGACAAGCTGTGGAACTTGATCAACACAGAGCCCTTTGTCAACACGCTCGGTGCGCTGACCGGCAACCAGGCCATGCAACAAGTCAAGGCCGGCCTGAAGGCGATCTACCTCAGCGGCTGGCAAGTCGCCGGTGACGCCAACAGCAATGGCGAGATGTACCCCGACCAGTCGCTGTACTCAGTGGATTCTGTGCCCAAGGTCGTCAAGAAGATCAACGCCACCTTGGCCCGCGCCGACCAAATCCAGTGGAGCGAGGGCAAGAACGACATCGACTATTTCGCGCCTATCGTGGCCGACGCCGAAGCTGGTTTCGGTGGCGTGCTCAACGCTTTCGAGTTGATGAAGGCGATGATCGAAGCTGGCGCCGCAGGCGTGCACTTCGAAGACCAACTCGCTGCTGCCAAGAAGTGCGGTCACATGGGTGGCAAGGTGCTGGTTCCCACGCGTGAAGCCTGCTCCAAGCTGATCGCCGCCCGCCTGGCTGCTGATGTGATGGGCACGCCCACCATCTTGTTGGCCCGCACCGACGCCGAGGCCGCCGACTTGGTCACCAGCGATGTCGATGACATCGACAAACCCTTCCTGACGGGTGAGCGCACCGTTGAAGGCTTCTACCGCACCAACAACGGTATTGATCAGGCTATTAGCCGCGGCCTGGCTTATGCCGAATACGCCGACCTGATCTGGTGCGAGACTGGCACGCCGGACCTGGCTTTCGCCAAGAAGTTCGCCGATGCGATCCACGCCAAATTCCCGGGCAAGCTGTTGGCCTACAACTGCTCGCCCAGCTTCAATTGGAAGAAGAACCTCGACGACGCAACCATTGCGAAGTTCCAGCGCGAACTCGGCGCGATGGGTTACAAGTTCCAGTTCATCACGCTGGCTGGATTCCACAGCCTGAACTACGGCATGTTCGATCTGGCCTACGGCTACGCGCGCAACAACATGTCGGCCTTTGTAGAGTTGCAGCAAAAGGAATTCGCCGCCGCTGAGCGGGGATTCACCGCTGTCAAGCATCAGCGCGAAGTTGGCACCGGTTACTTTGACGCCGTGACCACAACGATTGAGGCCAATGCATCAACGGCGGCGCTCAAGGGCTCGACCGAGGACGCGCAGTTCTTCGACAAGAAGCACGGCTGATCGATCTGGCGACTTGAAGCGGCATGGCCTGAATCTAGGCCATGCCCACGCCAGACTCGCTACTTGGCTCGCGCGGACGCCACCTCGATGTCTACTTCGGCCAGGAAGTCAGCGCCTTGGTCGCGTGAGGTGTTGCCGGCGACCCAGCCGGGATAGTGCAGGCGGAAATCGGCCAGCAGCTGCTCCAGCGGCAGTTCGTTGAAGCTGCCACGCTGGGTCACGTATTCCATGTGCCGGTTGCCGGCGCGGTCGAATGGGTGGTAGATCGAGTCGGCTTGGCCGTCGAATTCCAGCGCCATCAGCCCGAAACGATCGCACAGTTCGACGTTGAAGGCCGGGGTGGCTTTGCGCCAGTCGCCGTCCAGCCAGATTTCGGTGTAGCCATGCCAGTAAAAGATATCGGTCTTCATGCTCTGGCGCATGCGCTCGGTGCTGAGATGGTTGCGCACATCGGCAAAACCCAGCCGCGCCGGGATGCCCGCTGCACGACTGGCCGCAGCCAACAGCGTGGCCTTGGGAACGCACCAGCCCAGGCCTTGCGCGATCACCGTGCTGGCTTTCATGCCGGTAGCTGAGAGATCGCAGCGATAGGGGTCGTAGCGGAACCCATCGCGCACGGCGTAGTACAACGCCACCGCTCGTTCGCGGTCATTGCTGCCCTGGGCATGCCGCTGCGCGAACCCAAGCACTGCCGGGTGATCGCTGTCGATCAGCGGCGTGGGTGCCAGCGTGGCTGCATCGGGTCGGTTCGGGTTCGGGTTCATAGGCATCTCCTCAGGGACAGTTTCGCGGCAGTCTTCGGGACTCGATGTCACGGGTGCACCAGACGGTGCCGGCCAAGCAGGCTTGACTCCGCAAGGACTTGTCCGACTGGGTGCGTCACGAAGACCTGAAGATTCTTTTTCCGCCCACGGTGTTTCCGGTCAACAGCGTCAAGGCAATGCGTACCTGCTGATGGCTCAATCAGCAGAGGCTCCGTGGACGTGATGATGGAGCCGTTTGCCGAGGCTGTGTTCAAGAAGCGGTGCTGCGGCGCCCGCCGGCCGCAGGATGGCGCCTCAGCCTCGCGCAGCCTTAGATGCCGTGGAACTGGGCGAAGCTGTCGATGGGCGCCCGGTCGACGCGCAGCGCATTGATGGCGTGGTCTGGATTGCGATGGCCGATGGCCATGCCGGTGAAGAGCATGCGCTCGGGTGGGATGCCGATGAACTCGCCTATGGTTTTCGGGTAGACAGCCCAGCACTCCTGGGCGCAACTGTCCAGGCCTTCCTCGCGCAACAGCAGCATCACCGATTGCAGGAACATGCCCATGTCGCTCCATTGCGGTGGGCCCATCCGGCGATCGACGCTGCAGAACAAGGCCATGGGTGCGCCGAAAAATTGGTAGTTGCGGGCAAACCAACGCAGCCGCGACGCCTTGTCCTCGCGCGGGATGCCCAGGCGCGCATACATATCCTCACCCACCTTGAAGCGATAGTCGCGGTAGGGCGCGACCAGCTCTTTCGGGTAGATGTCGTACTCGGGCGTCTCGCTGCGGTCGCCCGCGGCCACTTCGGCAAGACGCCGCTGCGCGATGGCCTTGAGTTCATCAAGCTTGGTTCCCGCCACCACGTTGATGTGCCAGGGCTGCAGGTTGCCGCCCGAGGGCGAGCGCGAGGCGGTGGTCAGCACACGGCGGATCACTTCGCCAGACACTGGCGTGGGCAGGAAATCGCGCACGGACATGCGGCTGTTCAGGGCTTCGGTGACGGTCATGGCGGCTTTCATAAGGTGTTGTTAGCGTAGATCCGAGACGACCTTCCAGCGGCCGTCCTGAATCTGACTCAGGCGCGACAGTGCTGAACCCAAGCGCTTGGTGGGTGAGAAGCTCAGCGGCGGCGTGCCGAACATGTCGGCGGGGATCTCGCCCATGGTCTCCATCGCCTTGATGAAACTGTCGGTGCTCAGGTTGGGGCCGGCTTTCTGGGCCGCGCGGATGAAGATTTCGATCGTCGCGTAGGTGCCGGTGGCGTAGGTGCTCGGGTCTTCGCCGAACTTGGTCTTGTACTTGGTGGCCCAGAAGCGAAGGGCTTGCTGCTCGACATCGAGGTAGGGGAAGTAGACCGTCGACACGGCGTAAAAGCCGTCCATGGCCTTGCCGCCCAACTTGTGGATCAGGTCGGTGAACGAGGCCTGCGAGCCGACGATGGTCGGGTTCCAGCCTGTCTTGCGGGCCTCTCCGATCGCGCCTATGGTTTCGCGGATGATCGTTCCCAGCACCAAAAAGTCGCAGTTCGAGGCTTTGAGTCTGGCGATCTGCGAGGAGAAGTCGGTCGCGCCTCGCTTGTAGGTGGTCTTTTCGCCCATCGTCGCGCCGATGTCCTTCAGGCCGGCCTCGGCACCACGAACCACTTCCAGCCCGTAATCATCGTCCTGGTAAAGCGTGCAGGCCAGCTTGGCGTTTTTTTCCTTGTACAGCTTGGCCACGTTCATGCGCATCGTGTCGTAGTACGAGGCCACGCTGGCGAACTTCAGCTTGTGCGGCGGGTCGTACATCTCGCGGCCGGCCGACAGTGGCATGAAGTTGATCACGCCTTTTTCGAACATCACCGGCATGGCCGCGTTGTTCATCGGCGTGCCGATGTGCGCCGCGATCAGGAACACCTTGTCCTGGTTGACCAGTTTCTGCGTGGCCAGCACAGCCTTTTTCGGGTCGTAGCCGTTGTCCTCGACCAGCAGCTTGATCTTGCGGCCGTGGATGCCGCCTTGTTCGTTGATCTCGTCGACCCGCAACTGCATGCCGTTGCGCGCAGCTTTGCCGTAAGCCGCGACCGGCCCGGAAAGGTCCTGGATCGTGGCGATCAAGATTTCGTTCTTGGTCACGCCCTGAGTTTGGGCAGCAACCGGGCTGGCAATGGCCAGTAGTGTGGCGCTCAGGGTGAGCGCGCGGACGAGGTTGGAGCGGTCAATCATGCGAGAGGTCTCCTGGTGCTGTGCAAGGGCTGCGGGGGTATACATTGCGTGCCGGATTCTGCGTATTCGGTCTGACTCAGTCTGACCGTCCGCTGGATCAGCGTAGTGGAAGCTGGGGTTCAGCGTCTTGTGCGATCTGGCTGTTGATCTGTGTCTGTTGATCCAGCCAATTGGCGCAAGACATTGGCTCGGTGCACGACGAGAGTGCCAGCTGAATCTTCACCGGCACCTATCCTATGAGTTTGCTTGACGCCCCACCTGCACCGCATTACTTCACACCCGAGCATGAGCAGTTTCGGGCCTCACTGCGCGCCTGGGTGGCTGCGGAGATCACCCCCCATGTCAACGAATGGGACGAAGCCGAGACCTTTCCGCGCGAGCTGTACCGCAAGGCCTCGGCGATCGGCCTGCTCGGGCTGGGCTATCCGGAGGAATTCGGTGGAACTTCGGTCGATTTGTTCTACCACCTGATCATGTCTGAGGAACTGGCCCGGCCGGGCTGCGGGGGGGTTTCGGCCTCCTTGATGTCGCACACCATAGGCCTGCCGCCGGTCAAGGCCTATGGCAGCGCCGCGCTGAAGTCCAGGGTGATCCCGCCGGTGCTGGCGGGTGAGAAGATCGCCGCGTTGGCGGTGACCGAGCCCACCGGTGGTTCGGACGTTGCGGCGCTCAAGACCACGGCGATCCGAGGAACCGACAGTGCGGGTGAACACTACATCGTCAATGGCGAGAAGGTGTTCATCACCTCGGGCATGCGGGCTGACTTCATCACCGTGGCGGTGCGCACCGACCCTGCCAACAAGGGGGCCGGTGGCATCTCTGCGCTGCTGGTCGAGGGCGACACGCCTGGCCTGACCCGCACGCCGTTGGCCAAGATGGGTTGGTGGGCCAGCGACACGGCCCATTTGCGGTTCGAGAACTGCCGGGTGCCGGCGGCCAACCTGATCGGTGAGGAAAACAAGGGTTTCAAGACCTTCATGACCAACTTCAACGCCGAGCGACTGGGCATGGCGGCTCAGGCGGTCGGTTACGCCCAAACCTGTTTCGACGAGGCTCTGGACTGGGCGCGTCAGCGCCAGACCTTCGGGGTGCCGCTGTCCGAGCGGCAGGTGATTCGCCACAAGCTGATGGACATGCT
>CAMCTC010000068.1 GCA_945878355.1 Bordetella parapertussis
TAGATGGCGGCGATGGATGGGACAACCTGAGCCTGCGCGTCGACGGTACAGCCTTGACCATCGGCGCGAGCGCACGCACCAAAGGCATCGAGAGCTTCGGTCTGGATGGTGGCAACTGGTCTGGCACGCAATCGGTGTTCGTCTCGGACGCGCTGTTTTCGCAGGCCAGCACCAGCAACGCCTACATCCGCGGCTGGGGCGGCTATGCGTCGTTCAAAATCGACGCCAGCGCGGTCGCGGCAGGCCACTCGATCAACCTCAATGGCGGCAGCAACACAGACACGCTGATCGGCGGTGCAGGCGACGACTTCTTGAACGGAGACGCTGGAGACGACAGCTTGCTGGGCGGTGCCGGCAACGACACCGTGTATTACAACCTCGGTCAGGCCGGCTTGGCAGGTCTTGGCTTGAGCGGTAACGCCAATTCGGGATGGACGCTCAGCAATGGTTCGACAGCCTTGCTCAAGTTTCAGGCCGACACCGGTACCGGCCAGTGGACCGTCAGCGACTTGAGAGCCGCGCCGGCGACGAACAGTCCAGCCTTCGGCATCGACAAGCTCAGCGGCATCGAATCGATCGCGCTGGATGCGCAGGACAGCAATGGATGGAATTACCGCGCAGCCAACCTGAGCCTGGGCGGGACGACCGCCGTGCCGACGCTGGCACTGCGCGACGCAGCCGGGACCACTGGCAATGACACGCTGACCGGGACCGCAGGCAACGACCAGATCAACGCGTTGACTGGGTCCGATGTCATCAGCGCACTGGGCGGCAACGACAACATCTCGATCAGCGACAGCGGCGCGAACGACACGATAGACGGCGGCACGGGCTGGGACAACCTGAACCTGCGCGTCGATGGCGCAGACTTGATGCTCGGTGCTGGCGCCAGCGTCAAGAACGTCGAGAGTTTCGGTCTGGATGGTGGCAACGAGTCCGGCACACAGTTTGTCACTGTCTCGGACGCGCTGTTCTTGCAGGCCAACACCAGCAACGCCTACATCCGCGGCTGGGGCAGCAACGCGTCGTTCAAGATCGATGCGGGCGTGGTTGCGGCAGGCCACTCGGTCAACCTCAATGGCGGCAGCAACGCAGACACGCTGATTGGCGGCGCAGGCGACGACTTCTTGAACGGAGACGCCGGAGACGACAGCTTGCTGGGCGGTGCAGGCAACGACACCGCGTACTACAACCTTGGCCAGGCCGGCTTGGCAGGTCTGGGCTTGAGCGGCAACGCCAGTTCGGGCTGGACGCTGAGCAACGGTGCGACGGCCTTGCTCAAGTTCCAGGCCGACACCGGAACCGGCCATTGGATCGTCAGCGACTTGAGAGCCGCGCCGGCAACGAACAGTCCAGCCTTCGGCGTCGACAAGCTCGTCGGCATCGAGTCGATTGCGCTGGATGCGCAGGACAGCAATGGATGGAATTACCGCGCAGCCAATCTGAGCCTGGGCGGAACGACCGCCGCGCCGACGCTGGTGCTGCGCGACGTCGCTGGCAGCGCGGGCAACGACACGCTGACCGGCACGGCCGAGCGCGACCAGATCAATGCGTTGACGGGGGCTGATGTCATCAGCGGGCTGGGCGGCAACGACAACATCAGTGTGAGCGACAACGGCTTGAGTGACACGATAGACGGCGGCGCGGGTTGGGACGACCTGAACCTGCGCGTCGACGGCGTGCCGCTGGCGTTCGGTGCCGGCAACATCTCGGGCATCGAGAGCTTGCACCTCGATGGCGGCAGTTTCTCAGGTGTTCAATCGGTCGCGGTCTTGGATCAGCTTTTCACCCGGGCGGCGACGACCAACTTCTACCTCAACGGCTGGGGCAGCAATGCGTCTTTCAAGATCGACGCCACCGCGGTCACGGCAGGCCACTCGGTCAACCTCAACGGTGGCAGCAACAGCGACACGCTGATCGGCGGTGCCGGCGATGACACGCTGACAGGTGGCGGTGGCAGCGACAGCCTGGTCGGCGGCGCGGGCGTCGACTCGGTTCGACTGGACTGGCAGGTCGGCGACCCGCCCGACCTCGGCAATTACCTGATCGTCGCCTCGCCGGACGGACTCAGCGCCCGCATCGACTCGCGGGTCGACCCGAACCTGCACCTTGACCTGACAGGTGTCGAGCGCCTGGTCTATTCGGACGGCACCCGCGATCACAGCTATGCAGTCTCGGACTTCATCGACCTCCAGGTGATGGCCGAACAAGCGCTGACGGGCGCCCCCGGCCAGCGCTGGAACGCCGCGGCCGCGCTCGGCACAGCGGCGACGGTGAGCTTCAGTTTTGTGTTGTTGGCGCCCACCACCGGGCCTGGCGCGACTGGATTTCGTGCCTTCACGCTGGCTGAGCGCGAAACCGTGCGCGACATCCTCGATGGCACGGCTTCGCTGACCGGTCTGCGATTCGTCGAAGTGACGGAGTCAGCCAGCGCAGTTGGCCAAATTCGTTTTGGCGTCAGCGAGCAGACCAGCACCAAGGGCGTCGCTTACCCGCCCGACACGTCGCAGGCCAATGCCAGTGCTGGCGATGTCTGGATGGACACCGACTCGATGGTGTCCTTGAGCCCCGGCACCGAAGGCTATGCTGTCTTGCGCCACGAGATCGGCCATGCGCTGGGGCTGCGCCACCCGCGCAATGTCGATGTCGGTGATGCCTGGACCCAGGTGCTGCGGGCCCAGGACGACAGCAGCAGCTTGACGGTGATGTCGAGCCAGGCTTCTGGCGATGGACTGTTTCGTGCCGATTGGGGTCTGCTCGATCTGGCGGCGCTGCGCTATCTCTACGGCGCCCACAGCGCGAACCTCTCTGACAACACCGACCGATTGACGGCATCTGACTCGCTGGCACAGCGTACGCTGGTCGACGACGGCGGCGTTGACACGCTCGATGCATCGGCTTCGGCGGTGGGTGTGGCGATCGATCTCAGGCCAGGACACACCAGCAGCCTCGGCATGACCGGCGCGGGCGTCGCGGCGATCGACAACATCGGCATCGCTTTGGGCAGCTGGATCGAGAACGCTCGCGGGTCCGATGGCGACGACGTGATACTGGGCAATGCACTGGACAATCGCCTGACCGGCCTGCAGGGCAACGACTGGATCGATGGCGCAGGCGGCGTCGATTCAGCGTTATTTTCTGGCGCGCGCGGCGACTATCTCGTCAGCACAGGTTTCGGCAAGGTGTTTGTCGCTGCGCGAGACGGCGTCGGCGGTTTCGACACACTGCTCAACATCGAGCGGCTGGTCTTTGCCGATGCCGAATTCGCCCTGGGCGCCGGTGCGCTGGGTCGCGACGTTGCGCTCAGCATCGACGAAGACACGGTTCTGCGGGATGTCTTGCCCGATCCCAGCGGCCCGCTGCGTTCAGCGATGGTCTACGCCGTGGTCGGCAATCCCGACCACGGCAGCGTCGTCGTCGATGACTATGGCCGCTATGTCTACACACCGATGGTCAACGACCATCGGCCCGACAGCTTCAGCTACCGGCTCAGCGACGCCCAAGGCGCATCGAACACCTACCGCGTCTTCATCGATCTGCTGTCGGTCAACGACCCACCGGTTGGCAAGCTTCGCCTGAGCGGCATCGCGTCGCCGGGCCAGACGCTGTCTGTCGACGCCAGTCAACTGTCGGATCCCGAGGGCTTGGGGCCGCTGCGATGGCAGTGGCAGTGGTCCGCCAACGGTGACGGCGGCTGGACCGACATCGCCGGCGCGACCTTGAACCGGATCTCGCTGGTCGCCGGCGACCTGGGACGTTGTCTGCGCGCGGTGGCGAGCTTCACCGATGGCGAGGGGTCGGCCGAGTCCATCGCCAGCGGCGCCAGCTTTTCGGTGGCCTCACAGCTTCAGGTTCAAGCCGATGTCAGCGTCTACAGTTGGCGAGCCCACACCATGCTTGAGGCTGTGTGCATCGCAGGACCAGCGCTGGCGCGAAGCGTCGAGACCGATGCGCAAGGCAGCGCCAAGCTCAGCGGTCTGGCCGACGGGCACCTCGCGTTGACGGTCAGCCGCGCCATCCCTGCTGCCGAAGCGCTCGCCACTGAACAGTCCGTGAACTTGCAGGACGCGATCGCCATCCTGAAGATGATCGTCGGGTTGGAGGTCAACGGCAGCGGCACTCCGCTGTCACCCTACCAGGCTTACGCGGCTGACTATGACGGCAATGGCCGGGTCGAGCTGAGCGACGCGATCGCTGTGCTCAAGCATGTGGTCGGGCTGGAGGCGCCCAAGCCGGCCTGGCTGTTCTTCAACCAGCTGGATCCGGCGGTGCCAAGTCACGCGAGCTTGAACCCGGGTGCCGTACCGGCGCTGGGCGCCGACTTGTCGGCTGCCGCGATGTCCCGTGTCGGGCTGGTTGGCGTGCTGCGTGGCGATGTCGACGGCAGCTATGCGGGCGCGAAGGGGGCGCTTGGTCTGGACTGGCCGCTGCACGACGAGTTCCAGATCCTGAGCCTGCCGCAGTTCGGCGTCTATGGCAGCTGAAGCTTTGAGCCGGCGTCAGGGCTGACAGCCCCCAGCCTCAGCCATCCCGGGCCAGAGCAGCCGCACTGCCAACCCGCCCAGTGCGGCGGACCGCGTCAGCGCTATGGTCGCGCGATGGGCCTCGGCGATGCGGCGAACGATGGACCAGCCCAGTCCGCTGCCGCCCTGGCTGCTGCCCAGCACTCGGAAGAAGCGCTCGCCCAGGCGCTGGCGGTCGGCCTCGGTCATGCCGGGGCCGCTGTCGTCGACCTGCAGCAGCACCTGGTCGCCTGCGGGCTGGACGACGATGCTCACCTGTGCACCGTCGGGGCTGTAGCGCAATGCGTTGTCGATCAGGTTGCGCAGCAGCACCGCCAGCAAGGTCTCGTCGCCGCGCACCGGGCAGGTTGCGGGGGCGTCCAGCCCCAGGGTCTGGTGCCGTGCGATGGCCGAAGGCGCCAGTTCGCCCACGACCCGGCGGGCCAGCGCGGCCAGGTCGACCACCGCAGCGATCGGCTCGGCGCCGGCCTCCAGCCGCGACAGCGTCAGCAACTGCGCCACCAGTCGCGTGGCGCGGTCGCAGCCGGCCAGCGTGGCGCGCAGCGCGTGGATGCGCGCCGTGTCGTCGGTCTCGGCCAACGCGACCTGGGCCTGGGCGCGGATCGCGGCGATCGGCGTGCGCAACTCGTGCGCCGCATCGGCGGTGAAGCGGCGCTCGGCTTCGGCGCGCTCGGTGATGCGCTCGAACAAGCGGTTCAGCGCTGTCAGCAGCGGCGCCATCTCGGCCGGCGGGTCGACGATCGCCACCGGCGCCAGCGCCCGGGGGTCGCGCTGGGCCAGCGCACGGCTCAAGGCGCGCAGTGGCTGGGTGGCTTGGCGCACCGCCCACCAGACCGCCAGCGCCAGCAGCGGCAAGGCCAGCGCCATCGGCCACAGCGTGCCGCGCAACACCGCCCACAGGATGGACGCCCGTGAGCTGATCTGCTCGCCGACAAAGACCTGGATGTCGCGCTCGGCTCCCTGGGCCGCAAACACCCGCCAGGCTGTGCCGGCGATCTGCACCGTGGCCAGGCCAGTGCGCAAGCCTTGCGCTGGACTGGCATCGTTCTGGCGGTCACGATCTTCGCGCTCCGCGTGATCGAGAGGGACCAGCGCCTGCAGTGCCAGCTGGGTCAGCATCGGTGCGACTGGCGCGTTCGACGATCGCAGCGCCAGTCGGCCGGCGTGCCAGACCTGGAACGCGACCTTGGGCGCATAGCGGTGCAGTTGTGGCGAATCGATGCCGTGCTCGTCGTCGTCGATCTCGCCCGACTGCCTGGCCACCAGCAGCGCTGCGGCCTGGGCCAGGTGGCTGTCCAGCAGCTCGTCGAGCTCGTGACGTGCATCGCGCCAGGTGGCCAGCGCGGCGGCCCCCCACACCAGCAGCACCGCACCCAGCAGGCCAAGCAGCAGCCTGCCTTGCAGCGATCGCGGCAGCCCCCTCATCGGCTGTCGCGTGGCAGCAGGTAGCCGACGCCGCGCACGGTCTGGATCAGGTCGGCCCCCAGCTTCTTGCGCAAGTGGTGGACATGCACCTCGACCGCGTTGCTCTCGACCTCCTGGCCCCAGGCATAGAGCTGCTGTTCAAGTTGCTCGCGCGACAGCACCCGGCCGGCGCTGAGCATCAGCGCATGCAGCAGGTCGAACTCGCGCGTCGACAGCGCCACGGCCTGGCCGTCGCGGCTGGCCGAGCGGCTCGCCACATCCAAGGTCACGCCCTGGGCTTGCAGCATGTCTTGCGGCAAGCCGTGGGCGCGCCGCACCAGCGCGCGCAGGCGGGCCGCCAGTTCGTCCAGATCGACCGGCTTGACGACATAGTCATCGGCGCCGCGGTCGAGCCCACGGATGCGGTCGGGCACCGTGTCGCGGGCGGTCAGCACCAGCACCGGCAGGGTCACGCCGGCGCGCCGGATGCTGGCCAGCACATCCAGGCCGTCCATCAGCGGCAGGCCCAGGTCGAGCACCGCCGCGGCATAGGGCTGGGCGCGCAACTCGCGCTCGGCGGCGGCACCGTCGCGCACCCAGTCGACCTGGAAACCGGACTGGCGCAAGCCGGCGCGCAGGCCGTCGCCCAGCAGGGTGTCGTCTTCAGCGAGCAGGATGCGCATGAAGGGGATGGTAGGCCGAGTGGCGGGCGGTCTGGCTGCGGCGGATCAGTCGTCGTCGCTGCCCTTGTCACTGTGGTGGCTGACCCGGTGGGCCTGCCGGGTCGGGTGACCCTGGGTCACCGGGCCGGCGCCCGCACCGGCCGAAGCCGTCGCGTCAGGCGCCGCTTGCCACTGCAGCCACCAAAAACCCAGCACCGCGACCAGCATCAGTGCGGCCACGCTGCGCCAGGCGCTGCGTATGCCTTGCTCCGGCCGGCCGCGCTTGCGGCCGGTGATCATCGATGCGGCCAGGTTCTCTCGGTGCAGACGGCTTGCCACCAAGACGCCCAGAATGTGCACGCCGACCACGGCCAGCATCAGGCTGGCGGCGAACTCATGCGCTTCTTCCAGCCAGTCTCCACCCAGCTGGTTGTAGACCGCCCAGCCTGAGACGGCGCTGGCAGCGCCTAGCGCCAGCAAGGCCAGGATGGCCAGCGCGCCGGCCGGGTTGTGGCCCACAGCGTGCTCGGGTTGGCCGCGCAGCAGCGCAGCCAGGTAGCGGCGCACCGCGCCGGGGCCGCGCACGAAGTCTGTGAACCGGGCGTGGCGGGTGCCGATCAGGCCCCACAGCACGCGGAACACCAGCAGCCCGGCCAGGGTGTAGCCCAGCGTGACATGCAGCAGACGCCAGCGTTCGCTCTCGGCCGTCAGCCAAGCGCCGGCAAAGCTGAGCACTGTCAGCCAGTGGAACATCCGCACCGGCAGGTCCCAGACCAGGATAGATGCTTTCCCGACAGCGGGCGGGGTCAGGGGCGACTTCATTGCGGCACCTTGACGTCGTGCTCGCTGAATTGGCCTGCTTCGGCGCCGCTGTGGCAGGCCGCGCATTGGGCGGCGCTGCCGACCGCCGGGCGCTTCCACACCGCACTGCTGATCTCTCGGTGCTCGCGGACGAACCATGCCGATCGGCTGATGCGGTCTTGTGGCGGCGCCGCCGCCTCGCGCGCCACCTTTTTGTAGCTGCCCGCGTTGGCCGCCAGCCAGGCCGCCAGCGATTTCTGCATCGCGGGGTCCAGCGACGCATCGACGCCGAAGTGCTTGGGCAGATGGGTCATCAGGCGTTGCCAGGAGGCCGCCGGCAGCAAACCTGGCGGGTAGGCCAGGTGGCAGGCGGCGCATTCTTGCGTGTAAGCCGCGAGTCGGGGTGCTGCCATGTTGTCGGCATGCGCCGGTCCACTCAGTCCAGCCAGCATGGCGAAGGTGGCGAGGGTGGCGAGGGTGAGGGCGGGCGCGGTCAAGCGCCGCCGCGGCTGGCGTTGTTTGGGGTGGTGCGTCATCAACTGGAGTCCTTGCGAGGGGGTGGGCAGGTCAGGGCTTGAGCGCGAGCAACCAGGCCAGCAGGTCGGCCTTCTCGGCCGCGCTGCATTCGCGCCCGACCACGTCGTTGCAGTTGCGGCGGAACCATTTCTCCACTTTGGCCTGATCGGTGAAGCGCTCGGGGTTGAAGGCCGGCGCCAGCGCGGCGATCGGTTTGCCGGTCGCGGCGTGCTTGCCGGCCTGGGTCGGCAAGGCGCCGTGGCAACTGGTGCATTGCCAATCCTTGCCATGCGAGGTGTTGAAGAACTGCTGGCCACGCGCCGGCAATGGCGCGGCGCCGGCCTGCGCGGCGTAGCCTGACAGCAACTCGGTCGGCGTGGCGGCGAGGGCGGCGCTGCAGCACAGCAGCAGGTATAGCCGGCCCGCTGTGCGCAGGACCGTGGTGGGTGAAAGCTTCGGTGACGGTGGTTTCATGGCAACTCCTGGACTGCCATGGTCTGCGCGCCAGCTTATGGGCGTCTTAAGCGTCTTAAGCGTCTTGATTGGCGCCAGCGGCGGCGGCACTCGCTACCCGCGGCACTCGCTACCATCAGGCACCTTACGTGACCGAAAGCAACGCCCCATGAAGATCCTTGTCCTCAATGGCCCGAACCTGAACCTGTTGGGCTTGCGCGAGCCGGCCGTGTACGGACACGCCACGCTGGCCGACGTCGAGGCACTGTGCCGTGCCACGGCGGCCAAGCAGGGCGCCGACGTCGAATGCCGACAGAGCAACCATGAAGGGGTGTTGGTCGACTGGATCCAGGAAGCTGGCGTGCAACACCGGGCTGGCCAACTCGCGGGCGTGGTCTTCAACGCCGGGGCCTATACCCACACCAGTGTTGCGCTGCACGACGCGATCAAGGGCAGCGCAGTGCCGGTGATCGAGGTGCATATCAGCAACGTTCACGCCCGAGAGGCCTTCCGCCACCACTCTTATCTGTCACCTGCAGCGGCAGGCATCGTGGTGGGTTTCGGGATCGACGGTTATGCGTTGGCGATCGACGGCCTGCTGCGCAAGGCGCACCAAGCGAACGCCTAGTCGAGCAGCTGTGCTCGGCGAATTCGCGCCGGCGTAGGCGGCAGTCCCCGCGTAGGCAGGCCCCGCCGTCCGGCTCAGGCTTGCAGCCCGCGCGACGCGAGACGCGTCGCCCCTGAGCAGGCGACCGGCCCTGCGCAGGCAGGCCCCGTCGTCCGGCTCAGGCCGCCGCCACCAACGCGGCCGGGATGCGGTGGTTTTGCCCGCCGCGCTGGGCGATCTTGATCGCGCCGACCTGGTTGCCCAGCGCCATGCAGCGCGCCAGCGTCCAGCCCAGCGACAGCCCATGCAGCAGCGCGCCGCGCAAGGCGTCGCCGCAGCCGGTGGGGTCCAGCACTTCGGTGGCTGCGACACCCGGCACATGGGTGCGCTGACCGTCTTGCCACAGCTCGCAGCCGTCGTGCGCCAGCGTGACGATCACGCCGCGCAGGTTGGCCTGGCGCGACAGCGCTTCCAGCGTGGTGTCCATGCGCTCGCACAGCATCCGCGCCTCGTAGTCGTTGACGGCGACCCAGCTGGCCTGGGTCGTGAAGCGGCGCAGCTCGTCGCCGTCGAACATCGGCAGACCCTGTCCTGGGTCGAAGACGAAGGGGATCTTGGCCGCTGCCAGTTGCGCCGCATGGTCGATCATCGCGTCGCGACCATCGGGCGCGATGATCGCCAGCACGATGTCGCCGCGCTCGGTCGGCACGGCGGTGGCATGGGCTTGCTGCATCGCGCCGGGGTGGAAGGCGGTGATCTGGTTGTTGTCCTGGTCGGTGATGATGATGGCTTGCGCGGTGTAGGCCTCGGCGTCCTGGCGCACCAGCGAGGTGTCCAGGCCCCAGCTCTTGAGCCGCTGCATGTATTCGCCGCCATCGCTGCCCAGCGCGGCCATCACCAGCGGCGCGCCGCCCAGCAGCTGCAGTGTGTACGCGATGTTGCCGGCACAGCCGCCGAACTCGCGCCGCAGCGTGGGCACCAGGAACGAGACGTTGAGGATGTGCACCTGCTCGGGCAGGATTTGCTGCGCGAAGCGGCCAGGAAAGTTGGTGATGGTGTCAAAGGCGAGCGAGCCGCAGATCAGGACTGACATGGTGGTGGGGGTCTTTGGAGTGAGGGCGATGGGCAGCCGCAGGCGCGGCCTCAGGGATAGAACAGCTCGACGGTATAGCCTTCGACGCGCCGCTCGCCGGTGGACATCAAGACCTTGAGCGGCAGTTCCTCACCGGCTTGCAGCACAGGCTGCGTCGCGCCGAGATCGGACAGCTGCAGCACACGTCGCGCCAGCAACTGCCCTTGGCCGCCGTTGAGCGTGAGGTCTAGCGCAGGGATCTTCACGGCGGTGTCGGCGCGGTTTTGCAGCACCAGTTGCAGTCGGTACAGCGTTGAGCCTTCAACACGGGTCAAGCCTGAACTCGCGACCGCCAGTGTTTCGATGCGGCGCAGTGGGTGCACTTGGCAGCCGGCCAGCTCGCACAGCCCGCGCAGCGTGGGCTCGGTGCTCGGCAGGTGTGCGGCCAAGGTGTCGCGCCAGACCAGCGCGAGTTGCGTCAGCAATGTCAGCGCCAGCAACAGCACTGCTGCGCCAAGCGCGCTGCGCACGGCGGGTCTTTGCCAGCGCGCCGAGCGGTCGGCGGCTTTCAGGAACGAGGGCAGTTCTGATGCCGGCGCGGACTTTGCCGCAGGTGCAGGGCTGGCCTGTCGATCCTGTCGATCCTGGCGCGGCTGGCGCGGCTGGCCGGGTCGCTCGCGCAAGTCCTCGTCGTTCGACGGCGACGATGGCGCGCGCAGCAAGCCGGGTCTGACATCCGGAAGGTCGAAGCGCGGTTCTTGGCGCTGCGGGTGCAAGCCCGGTCGGCGCGCTGGCGTTGCAGCCATCCTGGGCCTTGCGGCGGCTTCATCGGACGGGCCAGTCCAATCGGTGATCGACGGCTCTTCGCCCCTCGGTCTGGCAGACTGCGCGAAGCCTGGCAGCCGAACCGACAGACCGCTGTCGATGTCGAACAGCAGGCCGGCGGCGCTGAACATGCTGTTGCAGCGGCCACATCGCACCCAGCCTTCGGAAACCTTGAGCTGGTCGGGCACGACGCGAAACACCGTGCCGCAGGCTGGACAGCGTGTGGCCAGGCTCATCGGAGGAAGATAGTCGTCATGAGCTTGCGGCGCGAAGGCTCAGGCCGGGCGTCTGGCGGTCATCAGGATCCAGCCATCCTCGCTGTCGCTGACCTCGAGCGCGAGCCAGGGCGCGTAGGCGGCTTTCAGCTCATCGGCCTGACGTGCCAGGATGCCTGCCAGCACCAGGTGCCCGTCGCGCGCCACATGGCCGGCCAGCAGCGGCGCCAACAACTTGAGCGGCGTGGCCAGGATGTTGGCCAGCACCAGCGGGTAAGTGCCGGCAGCGAGCTCGGGCAGGCCGGCTTGCAGCGTCACCTGGTTGGCCTGGGCATTGGCGATCGTGGACTGGACCGCGGCCATGTCGATGTCGACCGCGGTGATGCCGCGAGCGCCGTGCAGCGCGCAGCCGATCGCCAGAATGCCGGAGCCGCAACCGTAGTCCAGCACCCGCTCCCAGCGCGGCGCCAGCGTCGGGGCTTGGTGGGCGATCCAGCGCAGGCACATCCTGGTGGTTGGATGGGTGCCCGTGCCGAAAGCCAGCCCCGGGTCCAGTCGGATCACCGTCTGCGCTGCCGCCGGCGCTTCGTGCCAGCTCGGCACGATCCAGAAGCTCGGCGTGACCTCGACCGGCGCGAATTGTGACTGGGTCAGCCGCACCCAATCCTGGTCGGCCACTTCGCGCAGGGCCAGCACGGACATGTCCGCTGCCCAGTCCTGCGCCAGCAGCAAGGTGGCGGCTTCGGTGGCCTCGGCTTCGCTGGCGAACAGCGCGGTCACATCCGAGCGCTGCCAGCCTTCGCGTGGCACGGGCATGCCGGGCTCGCCGAACAGCGCCTGTTCAGCATCGGTGCCGGCGTCGGCATCGGCCACCGAGACGCTGAGCGCTTCGAGCTCGTCGACCAGTGCTTCGGACACCGCTTCGACCAGCGATGCCGGCAATCTCAGCACCAGCTCATGCATGGCCGTCGGACTAGCGTTTGCGGTGCTCAAGCCAGCCTTCCAGGTAATGGATGCTGGTGCCGCCGGCGACAAACTTGGCGTCGACCATCAACTCGCGGTGCAGCGCGGTATTGGTCTGTATGCCTTCGATCACGGTTTCCGACAGTGCGATGCGCATGCGCGCCAGCGCCTGTTCGCGCGTGTCACCGTGCGTGATCAGCTTGCCGATCATCGAGTCGTAGTTCGGCGGCACGACGTAGTTGCTGTACGCGTGCGAATCGACCCGAACGCCAGGCCCGCCCGGTGCATGCCAGGTCGTGATTCGGCCTGGCGAGGGGGTGAACTTGTAGGGGTCCTCGGCGTTGATCCGGCACTCGATGGCATGGCCGCGCAGCTGAATCTGGCGCTGCGTGAACGGCAGTTTTTCGCCTGCTGCCACGCGGATTTGCATCTGCACGATGTCGATGCCGGTGACCATCTCGGTCACCGGGTGTTCGACCTGGACCCTGGTGTTCATCTCGATGAAATAGAACTCGCCGTCTTCGAACAGGAATTCGAAGGTGCCGGCGCCGCGGTAGCCTATCTTCTTGCAGGCCGCGACGCAGCGGTCGCCGATCTTCTCGATGGCCCGCCGGGGGATGCCGGGCGCAGGCGCTTCCTCGATGATCTTCTGGTGGCGACGCTGCATCGAGCAGTCGCGCTCGCCCAGCCACACCGCGTTGCGGTGCGAGTCGGCCATGATCTGGATCTCGATGTGGCGCGGATTCTGGAGAAACTTCTCCATGTAGACGGCCGGGTTGCCGAAGGCTGCACCGGCCTCGCTGCGCGTGGTGGCCACAGCATTGAGCAGCGCGGCTTCGGTGTGCACCACCCGCATGCCACGGCCGCCGCCGCCGCCCGATGCCTTGATGATCACCGGGTAGCCGATCGAACGTGCGGCCTGCACGGTGGCCTTGGGGTCGTCGTTGAGTGCGCCTTCCGAGCCCGGCACGCAGGGCACGCCAGACTTGATCATCGCTTGCTTGGCCGACACCTTGTCGCCCATCACGCGTATCGATTCAGGTGTCGGGCCGATGAAGGTGAAGCCGCTTTTTTCCACCCTTTCGGCGAAGTCGGCGTTCTCGGACAGGAAGCCGTAGCCCGGGTGGATCGCTTCGGCGTCGGTCACCTCAGCGGTGGCGATGATCGCCGGCATGTTGAGGTAGCTCAGCGACGAAGCAGCCGGGCCGATGCAGACCGCTTCGTCGGCGAGCTTGACGTACTTGGCTTCGCGGTCGGCTTCGGAATACACCACGACCGTCTTGATGCCCATCTCGCGGCAAGCGCGCTGGATTCTCAGCGCGATCTCTCCGCGATTGGCGATCAGGATTTTCTTGAACATGGGTCGCTCGGCTCAATCGCCCGGCACGCTGCGCGTGTCGGGCATGTGGGTGGCTGCTGCCGGCATCATTCGACGATGAACAGCGGCTGGCCAAACTCGACCGCCTGGCCATTCTCGACCAGCACCTTGATCACGGTGCCGCTCTTGTCGGCCTCGATCTCGTTCATGATTTTCATCGCTTCGATGATGCAGATCGACTCGCCTTCAATGATCGACTGGCCCAGATCGGCCAGGGGCTTGGCGCCTGGGCTGCTGGCGCGGTAGAAGGTTCCCACCATCGGTGACTTGACGACATGCCCGGTTTCAACGATTTCAGGCACCACGGCCGGCGCGGCGGGGGTCGCCGCCATGGGATAGGTCCCGGCAGCGGGCGCTGCGGCCATCATCATCATCGGCTGGGCGTTGGCAGCGCCGGCCTTGACGATCCGAACCTTGCCTTCGGCTTCGGTGATTTCGAGCTCTGAAATATTCGATTCCGACACCAGGTCTATCAATGTCTTTAGTTTGCGCAGGTCCATGTGATGAACTCCTTTGGGCTGGGCGTTGAAGCCGGAGGCGTCTGTCGCACCGATGCGATGTTTTTGCGGTGAGCAGGCGCCGCTGAATGCTGGTCCGCGATCAATTGCAGTCTTCAGGCGGTAATTGCGTTGAATTGTGTCACAGCCTGCAACTGAGTTAGCGGGGTTCTGGGGGTGTCACTTTTACTGATGATCGACATTTTTGCGCCGAATCATCAGATTTTCTATGGTTTTGAGGGCTTTTGATGCTTGGCGCATCAACCCGTCGGACTGGCGTTGGCGCTGATTCAGGATTTGCCTGCCCAGCCCGCCAATTGCTTGAAGTCGGTTTCGCCCATCTTGCGCTGCATCAGCTTGCCCTGCGCATCGACCATCACCGTGAACGGCAAGCCGCCCTGCGTGTTGCCCAGCTTGCGGACCAGTTCGGTACCGTCCAGCCCGGCCAGCCCGATTGCAAATCCGACCTTGACGCGGCCCAGAAACTCGCGGACGGGCGTCGGGCTGTCGATCGCCAGACCCAGCACCTGCCAGCCTCGCGGGCCGAATTCACGGTGGAAGAGGTCGATCTCGGGCATCTCGCGAATGCAGGGTGCACACCAGGTGGCCCAGAAGTTGATCAGCAGCGGCTTGCCGCGAAAGTCGGCCAGCACCAGCTCGCCACCCTCGGGTCGGTCCAGGCGCAGCGCCCACAGCGCGGCCAGGCTGTCGGCGTCAGACCCCTGCGCCTGCGGCGCAGGTCGCTGCAGCCACCATCCCAGGCCAGCCCCTGACACCCCCGCGCCCATTGCAACCATCAGTTGGCGGCGCCTCGTGCGCTTGGGCTGCGTTTCGTCGCTCATGCGTGCTCACTCTCTTGGTCGATCAAACGACGCAGCGCAACGGCATCGCCGCGCCAACTGCGGCCGTGGGCATCGGGCTTGAGGGCGCCGCGCAGGTCGTCGTGGCCCAGGATGTTGAGGAAAAGCGTCACGGTCTCGCCCAGCGTCTGGCTGTGCGAAGCGATGCTCAGCAGGTCGATAGGCTGACCTCTTGGACCAGGGCGGCTGCCGACGTCGTAGTCGACGCCGTGGTTGATCAACGCGATCTCGGCCGACTTAGCGTCGTCGCAATACAGGTCGAGATGGATCGCAGACAGCCGGGTCGCGGTGCCCCGCCACACCGCGCCGGTCAGATGAGGGCGGAACTCGACCAGCCTGTCCATCCACTGCAGTGCCAGCGCGCGCAACGCGTCGAGCTCGCCGGGTTGGGTGTCAGCGCAGAACAGCGCCAGGTACTCGCGCACCTCGTCTTCGACCTGTTCGTTGCTCGGCAGCGCGCTGAGTCTGCCGCCGTGGCGACCCAGCGTGCGCAAGGCCTTGCGCTTGGCGCCGGCGTATTCCATGCCTTCGTCGACCACCAGCCTGGCAGCCGTCGAGGCGAGTTCTTGGTTCAGGGTTTGATCCATGTGGGTGTCATTGTAGAAAAACCCGTCCGGCGGTCTGGCTTGTTCAGGGCAGCGCCACGCCGCCCATTCGAGCGGCGATCGTTGCGGCCCGGGCGCTGACATAGGCAGACCCTGGGTTCTTCTCGAAGCGTTTGGGTGCTGGCAACATCACCGCCAGCCGGGCTGCGGACATCGCGTCTAGCCGCGAAGCGTCGGTGCGGAAGTAGTGCCGCGCTGCGGCTTGCGCGCCGAACAAGCCTTCGCCCCATTCGACGTGGTTGAGGTAGATCTCCAGGATCCGGCGCTTGCTCAGCAGCGCTTCCAGCGTCAAGGTCAGCACGAACTCCTGGGCCTTGCGCAGCGCCGTGCGCTCGCCTGAGAGAAACAGGTTCTTGGCAAGTTGCTGGCTGATCGTCGAGCCACCTACCAGCTTGGGCTCGGCCTTGGGCGCTGCCGAGACGGCGCCCTGGCGTTGGCCGAGTTGGGCGTTGCGGCGCGCCGCTGTGGCCTCGGCACGCTGGTTTTTCTCCCAGGCTTTTTCCAGCGCATCCCATTCGACACCCGAGTGGTCGACGAAACCGGCGTCCTCGCTGGCGACCACGGCGCGCTTGAGGGTGGCGGCGATGCGCGCGTCGCCGACCCAGTCCTGGCGCCAGTCGATGCGGTGTTTCTCGACCAGCAAGCGCCAGGCTTCGCTGCGCTGAAAGCTGGTCGACTGCGGCGCCAGCACAGCCATCAAGCCGATTCTGGCGACGAAGTACAGCTGCAGCGACGCCCCGCACAGCAGCAGCAAGGCGCCCAGGCGCAGCAGGTGGCGACGCCAGCCTGGCTGGCCCCGCTGGGTCACTGCACGCCCTCTCAAGCGCTCAGACCTTCAAGGCCAGCCGCTCGCGCAGCTTGCGCAGCACCGACGAGGTCTCTGGCATCACACCGCGCCACAACGCAAAGGCCTCGGCCGCTTGTTCGACCAGCATGCCCAGGCCGTCGCGCCCGACCGCGCCGTGAGCCGCTGCCCAGTCCAGAAACGCTTGGGCTGCCGGGCCGTACATCAGGTCCAGCGCCAGCGCGCCGGGCTTGAGCACGCGGGCGTGCACCGGCACTGCGCTGCCACCCAGGCTGCTGGCGCTGCTGTTGAGCACCAGGTCGAAGGTCTCGCCGCAGTCTTCCAAGCCACTCGCGACCAGCAGCGCGCCGTGGCGCTCGGCCCAGGCCTGGTGGCGCTCGACCAGCACCATGGCCTTGGCCAGCGTGCGGTTGGCCACCGTGATGCTGGCGCAGCCGGCAGCGATCAGCGGGCCGAGCACGCCGGCAGCCGCGCCCCCAGCACCGATCAGCAGTGCGCGCCGGCCCGCCAAGCGCTGGCCCGCGTGTTGCTCGATGTCGCGAACCAGGCCGATGCCATCGGTGTTGTCTGCAGACCAGCCCTGGGCATCGAAGCACAGCACGTTGGCCGCCTGGGCCAGCGTCGCACGTTCGCTGACGGCGCGCGCCAGCGGCAGGACCTGGAACTTGAACGGCACGGTGATGTTGCAGCCACGCACCGGCCCCAGCCCGGTCCGCGGGTCGGCACTGGCGATGAAGCCCCTCAGCCTTGCCTCGAAGCCGTCGGGCGGGCAGTCGATCCGGTCGTAGTGCATGAGTTGGCCGGTTTGGCGAGCGAACTCTGCATGGATGAACGGCGACTGGCTGTGCGCAACCGGGTGGCCCAGCACCGCGTAGCGGTCGGGCGCAGCGCCGGCGGCCGCAACTGAGGGGGAGGGCAGTGAATTCATGGCACGGTGGATTGTCTCAGCGCGGGGCTGGTGCTCAGCGTGGTCTCGAGCCCGTCGTCCCGCGTGAAGCGAAAGCGTGAGGTGACCACGATCTGGTCGGCCTGACGCCGCATCGGTGCGCTGAAACCGCCGAACGGCGCTGCCGCCAGCACGATCTGCCGCGCCCTGCGGTCGAGCTCGGCATTGCCCGATCCGCGCACCACGTCGGCCACCAACACCCTCCCAGCAGCGTCGACGGTGATGTTCATCGTCAGTTCGCCATACAGCTTGTAACCCTGGTGCTCGGGAAATTCCCGGGTGCCCCGGTCCTCGATGCGGCGGCGCAACCGGTCGTAGTACACCGCGTACACCGCTTCGCGAGTGGCTGGGCTGATGTAGCGCTTGCGTGGCCTGGCGTTTTCGTCATTGATGCGTTTTTCGATCTCGGCCAGCACCTTGAGCAGCAATCGCCTGCGCTCCTCCAGGTCGCGCTCGGCGGGCTTGCCTGGGTTGCGGTTCGGGTCGGGTGGCGGCAGCAGCGCCATCTCGCGTCGGATTTGCGCGAGCAGTTGCTGCTGCTGGTCTTGCAACTGGTCGACCTTTCGGTGCGCTTCGTCGTTGGACTTGCCGAGCTCAGCCCGAGCGGCGGCTGGCAACGGGGACGTGGCGCGCCCAACAGCCTGTTCGCCGCCGCCGGCCAGCGCGGCTTGGGCGACGGCCTGGGCTTGTGCTGGCGCCTCGCTCGAGCGGGCGTTGACCAGTATCACCTCCAGCGTTGTGTCCCTGAACACCCGGTCGAAGCCTGCCGGATCGATCCAGCGAAAGCCCAGCAGCAACACATGCGCAGCCAGCGACAGGCCTATGGCCCACTGCAAGCTGGTCGGCCCGCGCCAGGCCATGCGATGGCTCAGGCAGCGCCCGGCTCGGCGAGCCCCGCGGCATCCTCGGCGGACGTCGGTGCGGTGTCGCCGAGGTCGAAGGCCAACGCCAAGGGTGCAGCGGCCTGGGCATCGTCATCATCGGCACTGTCGTCGACGGCGGCGCCGCCCTGGGCCGACAGGTCATCGAGCCGGGCCAGCAAGCTCGCGTGCAGGTCTAGCGTGAGCAAGTCCATGCCAGTGATGCGCACCCGCACGCGGGTGTTGCGCGGCAAGGGCTCGCAGCCCATCGCCTTGAACACCAGCGGCAGCGTGTCGGCGCGCACCAGGCCGTCTTTCAGCACCGCAGCGTCGAGTTCGGTCACCTCGTTTTGTTGCAGCCAGCGCAGTGTCCAGAAGCGCTCGATGTCGCGCTGGAAGTCGTTGTAGGCCATGTAAGCGGCGTCGAACAGCGAGATCACCGAGAACAGTGTCGCGTCCCTGGGTTTGAACGGCGCGACCAGCGCGGCGGTGCGGCCGTGGCGCGTGGCGGCGATGATCTGCCACTGGTTGACCAGGTCGACATAACGTCGCAGTGGCGACGTCGCCCAGCTGTACTGCGGCACGCCCATGCCGGCATGCGGCGCGGGCTTGGTGCCCATGCGAACCTTCACGCCCGGCGCCATGCTGGCTTGGCTGCGGTAGATGCCGGGCACGCCGACTTCGGCGATGAAGCCACCCCAGTGGCTGTTGGCCAGGATCATCGCCTCGCTGACGATCAGGTCCAGCGGCGCGCCGCGCTTGCGCTCGCTGATGCGAACGGTCTCGTCGCCGCGCGGTTCACCCACGCTGTCGGCACCGTCGCGGTCCAGGCGGAAGTTGTAGTCCGGCCGGTTGAAGTTCTCGGGCTTGCCGCGAACCACTTCGCGCTGCGCTTTGAGGTGCTTGGCCAACCGGAAGGCGAAGGCCAGTTCGGGCGCGAAGCGGTACTCGGCCACGGCCTCGCCGGTCAGCGCGGCCACCGTGATGACCTCGTCTAGTTGATCGTGGCGCAGGTTGGCGGCGATCGGCACGCGCTCGATCCGTGTCTCGGTGCTGAGCACTGCCAGCGTCGCTTCGTCGTAGCTGACGTACAGGCTGACCGCCGGGCAGTCGCGGCCTTCGGTCAAGGTGTAGCCCTGCACCACCTCGTCGGGCAGCATCGTGATCTTGTAGCCCGGCATGTAGACCGTGGACAGGCGCTCGCGGGCGAGCTTGTCGATCGGCGAATCGGGCCCGAAGGCCAGCGCCGGCGCGGCGATGTGCACGCCAAAGACCACGGTGCCGGTCTCCAGGCCGTTGACCGACAGCGCATCGTCGATCTCGGTGGTCTGCGAGTCGTCGATCGAGAACGCTTGCACCGGTGCCAGCGGCAACTCGTCCTTGACCGCTGGTGCGGCCAGCACCGGGAAACCCGTGCCCTTGGCGAACTGCTCGAACAAAAAGCGCTTCCAGTGAAACTGGTAAGGTGACGCGATCGCGCCTGCGGTCTGCAGCAGGTCCAGCGGCGCGCGCTGGGCGCGCTTGGCCGCCTCGACCACCGCCTTGTACTCGGGGCCATTCTTGTCGGGCTTGAACAGGATGCGGTAGAGCTGTTCTCGCACCGGGTCCGGGCAGCGGCCAGCCGCCAGCTCAGTGGCCCAGTCCTCGATCTGCAGGGCTTGCGCGGCCTTGCGCTCGATCCCCAGCAGCGCGGCTTTCACAGTCTCTTCGGGCGCTTTCTTGAACAGGCCTTTGCCGGCGCGGCGAAAGTAATGCGGCGCATCGAACAGCTTGAACAACACGGCGGCCTGTTGTTCGGGCCCGGCCTGGGCTGAGAAGTAGTCGCGCGCCAGGTCGCCGAAGCTGAACTCGCCTTCGGGCGCGAACTCCCAGGCCATCTCCAGGTCGATCTCGGCGGCCGCAGCCTGGGCCGCGGCGATCAGCACCGCGGGTTCCGGTTTGGCAAAGCGCAGCAGCACGTTGGCGGACTTCACTTTGACACGCTTGCCGGACTCAAGCTCGATCTGTACCGAGGCATCGGCTTCCGACATCAGGCGGCCGGCGAGGAACTTGCCGGCATCGTCGAACAAGGCATAGGAGGACATATGCGGAGGATTGTCGCCGCTGCCGGCCCGGCGCTAAGATCGATGGCATGGGACATGCACAGCCGATCTTGAGCCTTGCCGATTTCCTGGCCTGGGAGGAAACCCAGTCCGAGCGGCATGAGTTCGTCTGCGGCGAGGTGTTCGCGATGGTCGGTGCGCGGCGGGTGCACGGACTGGTGTCGCTCAATGTCGCAGCAGCGTTGAAAAGCCAGCTGCGCGGCAGTCCCTGCCGTGCCTTCAACGAGACCATGAAGCTGCAGGCGGCAGAAGACGTGCTGCTCTACCCTGATGTCTTTGTCACCTGCGACCCGGCCGACCTGCGCACTGATCGAATCTTCAGCGCGCCCACGGTGGTGGTCGAGGTGTTGTCGCCGTCGACCCAGTCCTACGACAGAGGACAGAAGTTCACTTGGTACCGCAGGCTGGCTAGCCTGCGCGAGTACCTGCTGGTCGACCCTGACAGCCGCGAGTTGCAGTTGTTCAGGCGTGGTGCCGATGGCCTGTTCACACTGCATGACCTGACGGGGGCAACCCAGGTCGAGCTGACCAGCATCGGCTGCACACTGCCGGCCGATGAGATCTTCGACGGGCTCGACCCCGAGTTGCAAGCTTCGCTGCCCGGCATCTGACCACTGGCTAGCGCCCGCTGTCGTCCACCGCTGCGCTGGTGTCAAGCCGCTGCGCCGCCAGCCAATCCGGTGCAAACACCGTGTCGGTATAGCGTTCACCCGAATCGCAGATCAGGCTGACGATGCTGCCGGATTCGCCACGCGCGGCCATCTCGCGCGCCAGGTGCAGCACGCCGACGAAGTTGCAGCCGGTCGATGGGCCGACGCGCCGCCCCAGGCGGGCCGACAAGTCCAGCGCGGCGGCAAAGCTCATCGCGTCGGGCACCCGCAACATCCGGTCTATCACCGTCGGCACGAAGCTGGGCTCGACCCGGGGCCGGCCTATGCCCTCGATGCGACTGCGCTCGGTCGAGCGCAGGTCGCTTCGGCGCTGTACGAAGGCGTCGAAGAACACTGACGCGGGGGGGTCGACCACCGCCAGCCGGGTGGTGGCGAGCGCGTCGCGCCGGTAACGGATGTAGCGCCCGATGGTGGCCGAGGTGCCGCCAGTGCCCGCGCCGACGACGATCCAGCTCGGCAGCGGGTGCGGCTCGAGTTGCAGCTGCGCGAACAGGCTCTCGGCGATGTTGTTGTTGCCACGCCAATCGGTGGCGCGCTCGGCATGGGTGAACTGGTCCATGTAATGGCCGCCGCGCGCCGCAGCCAGCGCCTCGGCCTCGGCGTAGACCTGCGGGCTGTCCACCTCGTGGCACTGGCCGCCGTAGAACGCGATCTCCTCGAGCTTGCGGCGTGCCGTGCCGCGCGGCACCACCGCGATGAACGGCAGTTGCAGCAAGCGGGCGAAATAGGCCTCGCTGATCGCGGTCGACCCCGACGAGGCCTCGACGATGGTCGTGTCGGGGCCGATCTGGCCGTTGCAAAGCCCGTACAAGAACAGCGAGCGCGCCAGCCTGTGCTTCAGGCTGCCCGAGGGGTGGGTCGATTCGTCCTTCAGGTAGACCGTCACGCCTGGCGCTTCGGCCAGCGCCAGCGGTATCAGGTGGGTGTCGGCCGAGCGGCGCGCATCGGCCGTGATGTGCTGCAGTGCACCGGCCAGCCAGGCGCGCTTGGCATCGTCGTTCATCGTAGCCCTTTCATGGCCTTGACAGCTTGGCGCAGCATCACACCGTCATGCCGCCCGAGACCTCGATCACCGCGCCGTTGATGTAGCTGGCTTCGTCGCTGGCCAGGAAGGCGTAGACATTGGCGATCTCCTCGGGCCTGCCCAGGCGGTGCAGCGGCACCTGGTCGCGCATGTTCTGCAGCACTTTCTCGGGCACCGTGGCCAGGATCGGGGTTTCGACGAAGCCCGGTGCGACCGCGTTGACACGGATGCCCTTGGGCCCGAGCTCGCGGCTCCAGGTCTTGGTGAAGCCGATCACGCCGAACTTGGACGCAGCGTAGTTGGTCTGGCCGAAATTGCCGTAGATCCCGACCACGCTGCTGGCGTTGAGGATCACGCCCGATCCCTGGGCCAGCATCGGTTCGAGCACGGCCTGGGTCGCATGGAACACGCCGCGCAGGTTGACGTCGATGACCGCGTCGAATTGCGCGACCGTCATCTTCTGCAGCCGCGCGTCCTTGGTGATGCCGGCGTTGTTGACCAGCACGTCGATCCGGCCGAGCCGCTGCATGACCGCCACCACCATCGCATCGAGCGCTTCGCGGTCGGTGACGTCGAGCGCGAAGCCCAGCGCCTGCGCGCCTGCCGCGCCGTGCAGCGCGGCGCTGCGCGCGTTGACCGCAGCCACCGCCGCGTCCACGCCCTCGGCGCGCAGGTCGCAGACGACGACGGTGGCGCCCTCTTCGGCAAATTTCAGCGCAGTGGCCAAGCCGATGCCCTGGGCGGCGCCGGTGATGATGGAAACCTTGTTTTTCAGTCGCATAGTTTCAGGAATTGGAGGATGAACAAGAGGTGATCGTCGAAATCCGAGATCGCGTGGTCGCTGCCTTCGAGCAGGCGCAGGTTGGCGGCGGGCAAGCCGGGATAGCGGCCGGTCATCTCGCGCCAGTCGAGCAATTCGTCGCCTTTGGCGATCAGCGCGCCGTAGCGGCCGGGATCGGTGATGGTGCGGACGGTCAATTCACGCAACTCGGCCAGGTATTCGGCGCGGAACAAGAAGCGCTCCTCAGGCGCATGGAATTGGGTCTGCTCGCCGACATACCGCGCCAGGTCGCGCGCGGGGTCGGTGGCCGGGTTCAGCAGCATGGCCCGGCAGCCTCTGGCCTCGGCCACCGCGGTGGCGTAGAAGCCGCCCAGCGAGCTGCCGACCACCGCGGTGTCGCCGGCTGCGTGCGGCCAATCGGCGATGCCTTGTTCGACCAGCGCCCAGGCCTGGCGCGGCGAAGGCGGCAGCTGCGGGCACCACCAGACCACATCGGGCCGGTGCGCGTCCAGCCAGGCCTTGAGTTGCCTGGCCTTGAACGAGTCCGGCGACGAGCGGAATCCGTGCAGGTAGAGCAGGTGCATGGGCTTCGATTGTCGGGCTTTGGACGGTAGTACGATGATGCTGATGCGATCTACTGTAAATTGAGTGATATTGTTCAAACTAGTACATTGCTTGTGGTTGATGATGCTGTTGCTGGTGCCGGGATGGGCGCAGGCGGGCGTGCAGGTCGCGGGCTACGACGTCGAGACCGTTGCCTACCAGGACCTTCGACAGGACCTGACGATCGACACCGCCCCCGGCGTCAGCTTCAGCCCGGTATCGGGCCGTTTCGGCCTGGGCTTTTATGCGCCAGTCACCTGGGTGCGCCTGACCTTGCGCCCTATCGATAGCGCGGCTGGTCGGGCGGTCGACCTCGCTCAGCCGCTGATGCTGCGCGTCGGCCCGTACGCGCTGGACAAGCTGGACTTCTACCAGCAGGTCGAGGGCCGGTGGACGGTCAAGCAGGGCGGTGACCTGCGGCCCAGACTCAAGACTGCCTGCATCGACGACCTGTATTGTTTCGCGGTCGACCCTCGCGGCCAGGACAAGACCGTCGTCTACCTTCGGATTCAGACCACCGGTTTTCCATTTGTCACTGCCCATTTCGTGCCGCTGACGGACCTAATCGCAGTGGTCGTTAAACGCACTCACTACCTGACAGCGGCCTTGACCTCGGGCGCGTTGCTGTTGATGATCGGTCTGATGTTGCTGGTGCTCGAGCGAACAGCGCTGTTGAAAATTTACTGCGCCCATCAAGTGGGCGTCACGTGTCTCTTTTTGCTCGGCACAGGCTTTTTCTCATTTGCTGATTCAAATCTCGAGTTGCTGGACTGGACGACGGCAGTGCTGTTCAATTTCAGAAACGCGTCGCTCTCTGCGGTCTTCTGGCTGGTGTTGGCACCTTATCAACCCTCGCGGTCCTACCGGCGGTTTTTCATCGGACTGATGGCGGCCTATGGTTTGGGCCTGTTGGCGCTGCTGGTCGGGCAGATCCATCTATCGATGCAGATCAACTTAGTCGCGCAAGCCTTGGCGGCGTTCGTGTTGATTCAAGGCTTGATCACGGCCGGCCAGTTGCCAAGGCTGCTGCGCAATACCTTGTTGATTGGGGCCGGGCTTTACGTCGTACTGCTGGCCACGGGTTATCAAATTGTGCTGGGTTTTACTCCAGGCGGTGCGGTCGATTTCGGGCTGCTCGACTGGCGCTTGAATGGCACACCGATCGGCATCTTCGTTGTCTGGATCCTGCTGACTGAGCACAAACGTCGAAACATGATCCAGGCCGAAAAATACCTGAAGATTGAAACATCGCAGGCACGACTTCGCGCCGATGTAGAGCGCCACAGCGAGCGTGGCGCAATGATTGACATGCTGACCCATGAGCTCAAGACGCCGCTCAGCACGATCAGGTTCGCGCTCGCATCGGCCAGTCGCTTGTTCCAGAAGCAGGGCGGCGCGAGCGACAAAGACCGTCAGAATTTCATGCTCAGGGTCGGCCACATCGAGAGCTCGGTGAGCCGGATGGACGCGATGATCCTGCAGGTGGCGCAAGCGCACAGGGTCGAGCACATGGCGGTGTCTGCCGCGCCGGAGACGATGGCGTTGCAATCGCTGTTCGAAGACCTGATCCAGCCTTATGCCTTGACCCATCACTTCGAACTCGACATCGAGCCCGGTCTGCTGCTGCGATCAGACCGGCTGTTGCTGACGACCCTGGTCGAGAACCTGATCAGCAACGCCTGCAAATACTCGATCGACCAGTGGGTCAGCCTGTCGGTGCGCCTCGACAAGCCAGCGCAGGGTGCGGGCGTGGCTCGAATCGCTGTCGCCAACCGGGTGGCTGCCGACACCGAGCCCGACGAGGCGCGGCTGTTTGAGCGCTACTACCGTCATCCGGCAGTGTCAGACCGACCGGGCACCGGCATGGGGCTGCACATTGCCCAGTCGGCGGCGACCAAGATCGGCGCCACGCTGCAGTATCGGTTCGTCGACGGTGTCGTCAGTTTCGAGGTGGCTATTCCATGCTGAAGGCCGCGCCCCGCAACAGGCTCAGAACAGCCGAGTCGCCGCTGGTGGTGGCGCTGGTCGAAGACGATCGCCTGCTCAGGGAGGAGGTCGTCGAGCACCTGACGGCCCACCAATTTGTTGTCCATGCGGTCAGCAGCGCCGCTGGGTTCGACGATCTTGCGTCGCGCGTCGCGCTGGACTTGTTCGTCATCGACTGGAACCTGCCGGGCGAGAGCGGCCTGAGCTTGTCGCGCAGGTTGCGCGAGGCGATGCCCGGCGCGGGCATCGTGCTGATGACCGCGAGGGTGGCGCTGCACGACCGGCTCACTGGCTACAGGCAAGGCGGTGCGGACGTCTACCTGACCAAACCGGTGGCGCCCGACGAGTTGGTGGCTGTGCTGTTGAGCCTGGGCCGAAGGGTCAAGCCTGCAGACAGCGGGCAGGCCTGGTCGCTGGATCTGCGCGACCGAACGCTGCAAGGGCCGCAGCCGCAGCAAAAGATCAGGCTCACGGGCCGGGAGAAGACCTTGCTGTTGGCCTTGGTCCAAGCCAAGGACAACACGCTGGAGTCTGGCGCCCTGTGCGATCTGTACGGCAGTGACGATTCCGACGACTTGATGAGCAAGCGCACGCTCGAAGAACTGGTCGCCCGACTGCGCAAGAAGTTGAAGGCGGTGCAGGAGCCGACGGCCGAGGCAGCGATCAAGTCGGTCTGGGGTGTGGGCTACCAACTGTGCCTGCGCATCGTCCTGACCTGAACGCGCCCATCCTGCCCGTTCGGCTGGCCGCGGGCCAGTGTTCAGGCCCGCAAGACCGGGAATATTTCTGCAGCCAAACCTGAATTGCGCAGCTTATTGAGAGCTTTTGCCGACCTGTCTGTGGGTTCGGTGCGGCCCAACCGCTAAGCTTTCTTTTGTCGATATTGCACAGAGATGGTCGCCTACAAGCGGCAGTACTCCCGAGTTCGACAGTTTGGAGCTTTTTTTCGTCAGACATCGGTAACGGCGCCCAATCAAATCAACGACTTAGCTGTAACTCTCTGAAGATTTTTGTGGTGGCACGTTTTTGGCTTTTGAGAACTATTTTGCATTCTTAAATACTGGTGATAGAGTGGCGGCATGTTTGTCAAGATCACCACCTCGGGACCCCGCCGCTACGTCCAGCTTGTCG